>JAJZWV010000080.1 GCA_021846505.1 Bacillota bacterium | reverse complement strand
ACCCGGCCGGCCAGAAACTTGAGGACGTCGGGGTCGCGCCGCAGGCGGGCGCGGCCAAGGGCGTCCGACTCGGACGATGGTGTGGACATGGCGGTCAGAGTATATCAGACGCTTTTCTCAGCAGCCTACCCGGCCCCAAAGGTGACCTGGACTTGGTCTCCCGCGCCGAAGGCGGTGGATGCACCACGCTGATGGCGCCTGCCGACTGCGGCACCAGCAAGAGGTGCGGGTGCCGGTAGGTGGCCACGGCACCGGGCGTCGCCGCCGGGGACGTGCTCCCTTTGACCTGGTCGGCTACGGCGATGCGCCAGCGGCCCTCCTAGCACCTGAGGCGCCGCTGGCGAGGCTGGGCACTTGGTGCAGCGCGGCGGTCATGCGGGCAGTGAGTGCTGTGGGCTGGCGTTCGACATGTGCCCAATGCGCCGGGCGATACTAGCTCACGGTCTGAAAGACATCAGCAGCGGCCCGGGCCGACGCCTCCTGCCGCCCGGAGAACGAGGCGCCTTGGCTGCCCACCGCGAGCGGCGAGCTGTTGACGGGCACGGCCCGGCTTCCCGCATGCCGGTCTACGCTGTACATCGGCGCGGCCGGAAGCGTGCGCGCGTTCCAGTGTGGGCCGGCGCTCGGTTGACACGCCGTCGCAGGATTCTTGGACCGTGTGCCGTAACCTGGGCTTCGTGCTTCTCGTTACGGAGGCGAGGGAGCGGCCAGCCCGGGATCTCGGAGGAGCCAGCAGACAGCAAGTGGGGATGACCATCGATACAGAGAAGCCCGGCACGGGGCAAGGCAGCGCACTAGAAGGCATCCAAGCCGACTTGTATGCCCTGGTGGCACGCGATCGCGCCATCGTGCTAAAGGTAGCGCTGGGCTACCTCTCCAATCGCACCGAGGCAGAGGACGTGGCACAGGACGTGTTTGTCAAAGCTTATCAGCAGCTCCAGCGGGGTCTGCCGGTGGCCGCGCTGACCCGAGCGTGGGTGCTGCGGGTGGCGGCCAACAGCGCCATCGACCGGCGGCGCAGTGCCTGGTGGCGGCACGCCGCCAGTGCGGCCACCCTGGCCCGCATTGGGGACCGCCCGAGTCACGATCCGTCGCCCGAGGACCAAGCCGTGGCCGCCGCCGATCGCGACAGCGTGCTGAGCGCGGTACGATGCCTGCCGCCTCCCCTGCGCCAGGTGGTGCTGCTGTACTACTTCGGCGAGCAGGATGTGGCCAGCATTGCCGAAGCGCTGGGCGTGCGCCGGGGAGCGGTCAAGGCGCGGCTGTTTCGAGCCCGGGAGCGCCTGCGGCCGCTGTTGGAGCGACAGGGCCTCGCGCACGGCGGGCCGCTTTCACCAGGCTTTCCCAACGAAAGTGCCAGAGGAGGGACGCCCCATGACTAGCAGCGGGGAGGGCCTCGATGCCGCCATTGCTCACGCGCTCAATGAGGACGCGAGACGGTCGGCGCCGCAGTGGTCAGCGGCCGATGCCGACTGGACCTTCTTTCAGTCGATCGTGGCAGCCGCTCCCCGGCGCCTCCGCCGGGCTGGCCGCTGGCGGTGGGTGGCAGCCGCCGCCGCGCTGGCCATCGCGGTCGGGGTGCTGCCCCGCGTGCTGGTGCGTCCCAGCGCCCCGGCCTCTCCCCTGGCGACCTCGCTAGCCGAGGATGCCGGCCAGATGCTGAACCAGACCATCAGTCCGAGCGGCGTCCAAGTGACTCTGCCCGCGGCAGGCCAGGCGGTGCTGTCCAACACCGGTGCGGGCCGGTGGCGGCGCATCACGTTTCGCGAGGTGTCCGGGGTATGGGAGCCCACGGCCGTGGACACGGTGGTCGCGGGCATGGCGCTCACCTACCAGGTCAGCCTCGGTGCGACCAACTCGAGCGTGTTGCTGTCCTACAATGAAATGACGGCGCTGGAGCAGCACCTCGCCCACCTGGCGTACTCATCCGCTGATAGCCAGCCGGGCGCGCTTGCGCGGCTCCCCATCCAGCTGGGCGCGGCCACCCCTCAGTACCAAACCACCCCCGCCAACCAAGATAAGCTGCTGCTGCAGGAAGGAGCGATGAAGGTGCTGGTGCTCACCTACGTGGTCAAGACGCCTGCCGGCACGATGTTTGCGCCGGTGGGATGGTTCTGGTGGGCGGGCGCGCCGCCCATCATGCGAGGCGCGTCCGCGCCGTAAGCCCCATCGACCCGCTTGGGTCTCAAAGGGGAATCCCCCGCCTTTCCTGTCCCATGCAGTTGGCCTCCCGCCTGGCCGCCCACGCCCTCTGGGCCTCGGGCGGCTGGTGGCGATCACGCGGGCGTTTATTGCGCCGACCCCTTCCCTGTTCCTGTCCTACGGCGCGGCGTACGGCACGGCAAGCCCGCGGGTGGCATGGAACTGCGCGCTGGGCGGCGGGGTCACCCTCCTGGTCATGCTGTGCTAAGCGGCAGTGGGGAGCCTCTATCATGGGCGTCGCCGCCGCCGCGCTGGCGGTGCAGCTTCTGGGGGCTGTCCTGGGAACATTGGCCTGCTCCCTCGCTGCGGCGAGGGAGCAGGGCCCGCCACTCGCGGGGCTGGCGGCCGCGCCCTGGGCCGAGCTCCTGCTGCCCGTCCTGCCGCTGGGCATCGCGGCGGGGTGTGGCCCGCCGCCTTGAAGGGTGGCTGACCGGGCCACGCGGGCGCGCGGCAGCCTATCTCCTGATGGCGATAAGGAATGCGGGCCTGCGGCTCATCGCCGGGGTGCAGGACCTGGTCGCGCTCCTGGGCGCTTTGGCGGTGCTGATTTGTGCGGCCCTCCGCGTGCCGCCCTGCCGGGCCGCTCTGCCTTTCAAGATGCCCGCGTGGCCTCTGCCGCCGCTGGCGGCGCTGGGGCTGTATGTGCCCCCCGTGGAGCGAGCGGCGGTATGGGCCGTGCTGGCGGCGGGCGTGGCGCGGGGCACGCCTCGGCAAACCTGAGGAGCCCCGCTGATCAAGAGGATGGGCCGCTGGGATCGTGGATGCGCAGCAGAAGATAGCGGGTGGTGTGGCCCCAGCCCAAGTCCCAGGGATCGCGGTAGCGGTCGGCTGAGTGGCGGATGACCACCGGATAGCCTGCGCCATTGTCACCTGCGACCAGGGCCAAGTGCGCCACTCGGCCCTAGTCGACGCAGCCAATGATGTCGCCGGGGGCGAGCTGCGCCAGCGGCGGCACAGGTCCGAACACCAGCGGGGCCAGCGGCCCGCGGGTCATGAGGGTGGCGCGGCCGGCCGCCTCCAGGTAGCGCACCAGGGACTGTGCGCTCACCCAGTCGACGGTCCCATCGTGGTGGCCGACTTTCCCGTGCCAGCTGGCGTCTCGGCAAAGCCGCCGGCCCACCGCACTTGTGAAATGAAATTGGTGCAGTCGCCTCCGTTCCAATTGTAGCCGGCAAAGCGCGGGTTGTAGCGGCGGTCGTTGCCGCAGCCCAGGGAGGCGCCGCGGTAGGTGGCCGCGTGCGCCAGCGGCCCGCGGACGGGATCCGCTGGCTCGCGGGATGGGCCGCCCCTGGCAGGCGGGAGTCATGATTCAGCGGGTCGATGAAATTGACCTGCGCAATGTGCCATCGACCGTCCTGCTCGCGCAGGGTGTAGCGATGGTAGAGGCCCAGGCCAAACCAGGCGTCCGGCTTGCTCCTGCCTGGCGATGCTCTTCGTGGGCGCTGTCCGCGGCCACCATATGCCCGGTGTGGGGCCCGCTCCAGGTGGCTTTCGCGATGTGCACACAGCCACGGTGACCCGGTCAAAGTGCACGGCGCGGGCAGTGGCCCAGTCACGGATGTACGCCGGGGGGCTCTCCGCCTCAGTCAGCGCCGAGCTGGGGTGTGCGCTCGCCTGCGGTCCGAACACCTCCGCCAGCGCCCGGTGACTGCCGTGCCGCGTCGCGCTGTCTTCCTGCTGGACCAGCTTGGTCAGAATAGGGCCCAGCGCGGAGTGGCTCGGCGGGCTGGCCGCCCCGAGCTTCACAAAAATCCCCAACCCCCACGAGCAGCACCGCCGCAGCGGCAATGAATGGCCGCATCCGCACTCCCCCCCTTGCGATGTGCGCGGGCCACGCCACTGCTAGCATGGCCGAGCGGCCAACCCCACGGCCGTCCATTTTGCGGCAGGTGGTCAGCGGCAGGCGGTGCGCGGGGTGCGGGGGGACGGCAGGGCGGCGGGCGCCTCCGGCAGACTTTGGCCGGCGGTTTCCGGGGCCCAGCGGCGCGTGACCCAAGCGCCGGCGCCGGAGGCGGCAGCCATCAGCAGCAGGCCCAGCGCCAGCTGGTGGCTGGCCAGGAGAATGCCGATGAAAAACACGCCCAGCGCGCCGCCCAGCCGGCCCAGCGCCTCGCACACCCCCTGGCCCGTGGTGCGCACGCCCGTGCCCAGGGATTCGGCCGCCAGCACCACCGTGGTTTTGTCCGGGCCAAACGCACCCGCCGCCAGCGCGACCGCCACCAGCGAGAGCGACCAGTACGGCGGAACCGTGCCGGTGACCCACGCCCCCACCCCCAGCAGCGCCAGCGCGCCGGCTCGCAGGCCAAATCCCCACAGCTGCAGAGGCCGGCGGCCCCACCGGTCGATGAGGCGAATCGTGAACCACGCGGCCACGAGCGCTAGGCCCTTCACTTCCACGGACGCAAGATCCCCGTGGGCACTGCCCAGCGCGACCAGCAAGAGCGGCAGAAACACCCCGAGCCCTTGCCCAGTGATTTGATGAAGAAACCAGGGCACGGCCGCCCGCATCAGGGCGGGGCGATAGGGGCGGGCGAGCTGGCGCGAAATCTGCTGAATCGTGGCCGGCGGCCGGCGACCCCACAGCGGGGACTCCGGCAGCCGCCAGCGCAGGGCCAGCGTCGGCAGCAACAACAAGGCGCCCGCAGCCAGCACCAGCCGTATGTCGGAAACACTGCTGACGGCTAAGCCCGATGCGTAGGCCAGCAGCTGTCCCAAGTCGCCGATCCACATCACCAGGACCATCAAGCCGCCGCGGGTGAGTCGAGGGGCCAACTCGCCTACGTACGGCAGCATGACCGCGAAGTCCGCTCCCAAGCCGAGGCCCAGCACCAGACGCGAGCCCAGCAGCACCGGGTACGCCAGCCACACGGCGGACAAGCCGGTGGTGGCCAGCATGACCGCCGCCGACGCCAGCATCACGACGCGGCGCCCGTATCGGTCGCTCAAGAGCCCGGCAGCCAAGCTCCCCACCACCGTGCCGGCCAGGGCGGCCGACGCCAAGAGCGCCTCCGGCACCGCACCTAGATGCCACAGATGCCGGAGCGGCGCAATGAGCACGCCCATGACCGTCAGCGCATATGTTCCGTTGGCCATCATGAGGCCAGCCGCCCACCACAGCCACCGCGGGTTTTCAGGCATGCCCGCGGGAGAATCCGTTCGCATGCCGCTATCCTCCCTGGCCCGGCGCTTGGGGGCAAGTTCACTGCGCCGGGCTGGCGAAACTTCTGTCAGTTGCCGCGCCGGCCCGCCATCGGGCGGTGAGTCGTCGGCGCGTGCTACAATTTCATCTTACACAGAACTGACGCCGCACCAAACTGCGGTGCTAGGAGGAAGGACGCCGGCGATTGGAGAACATGTCCGCGGAGGAGAGGCTCCGGGCGCAGGGGCTGCGGGTAACTCCCCAGCGCCGGCTGGTGCTGGAGCGCATGCTGCAGGAGGCCGGGCGCCACTGGACGGCCGACGAACTGCACGAGGCGCTGCGCGCGCAGCTGTCGGAGCTGGCTCGGGGCACCGTTTATAATATTTTGGCCGAATTGGTGCGCGTCGGGCTGGCGGAGGAGCTTCCGGCCCGCGAGGGCAGCGTGCGGTACGGCATTCGCCTGGCCCCGCACCACCACTTTTACTGCGAGATCTGCCGCCTCTGGTTCGACGTCTTGCCGCCAGGCGCGGATGCGCTGGCCCTCGCGGCGCCCGATCGAGAGCGGTTTCACGTGGAAGCGGTGGACATTGTGTTTCGGGGCCGCTGTGCGGTGTGCGTGGGCCGCACGCCTCGCTAAGCGCTGCCCAACGCCCGCGCCCGCTACCGGTAATTTTCAAAAGCCAATTCAATCCCAAAATCCTCCGATTGGAGGGCGCGGATCACACGTTGCAAATCGTCTCGGTTTTTTCCGCTGACGCGCACCGCATTCCCCTGAATTTGGCTGTCCACTTTGAGTTTCAGCCCGCGAATGGCCTGCTGAATCTTCTTGGCCGTGTCGGCTTCGATGCCGCTTTTGATGCGCACGGTCACACGGGCCCGGTCCATCCCATGCAGCTCCGGCTCCCCCTTGTCCAAAAAGCGCAGCGACACCCCGCGGCGGGCACACCGCTGTTCCAGAGTGGTCACCAGGGCGTCCATCACCATGCCGGCGGGTGCGTCCAGGACAATGCGCTGCTGCTTTCGGTCAAAATCCAGCGCAATGTTTTGCCCGCGAAAGTCATAGCGGGTGTCCACTTCGTGCCGTGTTTGGTCGATGGCGTTGACGACCTCGCCCCAATCGGGCTCGGACACCACGTCAAAAGAGTTGTCTTTGGCCATTTGGGTCCCTCCTCGATGCGTCTAAGGTGCCGGGGATTCCGGGATCGGGCGCTCACCATGGGCGAGGGGCATCAGCCGGGCGGGCACCGTGCCCATGAGCGCCGCTGGCGCCATCTCGGCTGCCGACTTGATGCTCGTGGCTGGCCACATCGTCACCCGCTCCATCCTCGACCTCGATCTGGAGGGTAGCATGATGAATCCCGTAGCGCCGCCCCAGTTCGCTGTCCATGGCGCGCACCACCGCTTGCCCGTCCTGCAGCGTGCGGGCCGATCCCAGCCGCACGTGGGCGCTCAGGGCCCACTCGCCCGGAGTTATGGTCCAGAGATGGACATGATGCACCGACTCCACGCCCGCGATCTCGGCCATGGAGCCCGCCACGGCGTCCAGCGATAGGCCGGCCGGCGCCGCCTCCATGAGCACGGCCCAGCCGTCCCGGATGATGCCCACGCTGCTGGCGGCCATGGCCAGCGCGATGGCGGCGGCTCCCAGGGCGTCGGCCCGGAGAAACCCGGTCGACCAGATGACCAGGCCGGCCACCACCACCGCCAGCGAGGTGGCGGCATCACTGATGAGGTGCAGCCAGGCACTCCTCAGATTCAAGTCTTGGTGGGAGTGGGGTTCCGCCGGCCGGACCCGGTGGCTCACGGCGAGATTTGCCACGAGGCCGACGCCGCCGCCTACAATCATCGTCCAGACGACTGGCCGAGTCGGATGGAGCCACGAAAGCCACGCCTCGGCCAAAAGGCCCACGGACAGAGCAACCAGCCCAACCGCCGACAGCAAGCCGACCAGAACGCCTGCACGCGGATAGCCCCAGGTCATGATCGCCGACGGGGGCCGGCTGGCCACGCGAGCCGCCATGTAGGCGCCGCCCATAAAGACGACGTCGGCGAGGGAGTGGCCGGCGTCGCTCCAAAGGGTCAAGCTGCCGCCCCACCATGCCAGGGCCACCTTCAGCGCAAACAAGCCTGCTCCCACACCCACCGCAGCCGCGAGAGCCGCCGGCCGCCGGCCGGGAGCTGCCGCGTGAACGTCCATCATCTGGATTCCCCCTTGCGTGCGTCCCACGCATTAGCAGTACCTGGTCTTTGGAAGGCTTCGCCCTTCCAAATAATTGGCCTGCGCGAGGGCGCGCATAGGCGAGACAAACTCCGATGCATAGTGTAACCTCGAGTCAGGATGAGGCGTTAGTGCTATGGAGGTCCACGGAGGGTAGGTGGCCAGGCTGGGCAGCGGCGTAGACCAAACCTACACAGAATTTGTGTCCCAAAACGGCGACCGGGCGTTGCGGTTGGCGTTTGTGACCCTACATGACCGAGTGGAAGCCGAGGATGTCGCGCAGGAGGCTTTTTACCGCTTGTGGCGCCACGCGCTGCGCGCGGGCGCCGACACTCTCTCGCCGGCGCTGCTTTACCAGACTGTCTTGAATCTTTGCCGCGACCGCATGCGGTATCGGCACCGGCATCCCGAGGACAGCGTGGACCCGCTCGACCTGCGGGCAGGGGCTCCTGCTGGGCCTGACCGCGATCAGGCTCTGGCGATTTACGACGCGATTGGCCATTTGAAGCCGGTAGAGCGGCAGGTGATTTTGCTGTTCTACTACCTGGACCAGTCGCTCAAGGACACCGCGGAAACGTTGGGCCTGTCAGAGCAAATGGTGAAGACCCGCCTCTTTCGGGCGCGCCAGCACCTGCGCCCGTTCCTGGAGCCGATTGTGCGCGAGGAGGTGAGGTAGCTGGACGACGAGCGCAAGCCAGGCGATCCCCTGGGCCTGATGCTGGACGAGTCGCTTTCGCGCCTCCACTTCGAATTTGACCGCGAGTGGACCCCTGCGGTCCACCGGCCGCGGCGCCGATCGCTTGCGAGCGTGCCGTTTGGCTGGAAGGCGAGCGCGGCGGCTCTCTTGCTGCTGGCCGCAGGTGCCGCATCACGCCCGAGCTTAGCCAGGCTGGTGGGGCGGCCCAGCTCCGCGGCCACCGCCGCCCCCAGCCAAGCGGTGAAAAGTCCCTGGCCCGGGCTGGTGCCGACGGCCGTCATTCCCGCCTTTGCCAGCACGACGGCGAAGGCCGCGAGCGAGACAACATACCTGGGCCGCCTCTCCTGGCAGGGCCCCCTGACGGACGCGGTCGTGTCGGTCAACACGCCCAAGGCCATGATGGCGGTGGGGTTCCGTCAGTCCCAGCCCGTCTGGGATACCGTAGGCCACCACCTAGCCAACATACCCCGCGCATCAGTGATGGCCCCGGCAGGAGGCCGCTGGCAGGCAGGGAGCAACCGCTCGCTGACGTCGTTTACCGCGGCTGGCCCGTACGCCTACGTCACGTCCGGCCCGGAGTGGGCGGTGGTAGACGGCGGCGCCAGCCACTGGGCGGCGGCGCCGGGCGTCAACGTGGTGCGCAGCGAGATTGCCGCCTTACCAGCGGACCCGACCAGCAGCCTGCTGCTGACGGAGGACGCGGGCGGCACGCAGTCACTGTATGTGCGCCGGGGCCTGAAGGCGAGCTGGACCCCGATCGCCCTGCCGGGCGTGCCCGTCCTGCAGACGGTGGCGGTGGCCAACGAGTACTGGGTGCTGGCCGGGGGCAGCATTCGCGTGTGGACCCCCACCAGCACGTGGAAGACGCTGTATGCTCCTCCGCCCCAGTTTGTCGTGTCCTCGTTTGCCGTCAGCCCCAGTGGGGCTCGCATCGTCGTGCTGCTGGCGCCCAGCTCGGGGCAGACGGGCGTCGGGCCGATGTTGCTGTCCAGTAACGGCGGCCGCACCTGGAGGACGCTTGGCACGCCGTGGCCCAACGGGTCCAGCCCGACCAGTCCAGTGCTGGAGCCAAATGGCGCGGTGGCGGTTTTTCTGCCCGGCCCGCCCGGCCTGGTGGAACAGTACAGTCCCAAAACCGGTGCGTGGGCCATCCTGCCCACCCCGGTGCCCAACAGCTCCGGCACGGGGGCACTGGGGGCCAATGGCAACGGAAATTTGCTGTACAGCGATGGATCCGGCCTGGTCTTCCGGTATGTCCAATCGGCGGCGGCGTGGCAGGCCCTGCCCCCCATCCCCGGTGGCACGGGCGGGCAGCCTACACCCCTATTGATGGGCATTGGCACGGATGAGGTCATGGCCAGCGGCGCTCACGGCTGGTATGTGTTTGTGCCAGCGGCAGCCACCAAGGCGACTGCGTCCAAAGGCTAAACTCCGGGGATCGCTCTCAGCCGCGCGGCCACTGGGCCGATAGAAACGCCCACACGGCATCGGCCACCGCCTGGGGATTATCTAGGGATGGTGTGATAAACCCCGCACAGAGTGGTGTCGCACCGCGGGGGGCGGGATAATTGGATCAGCCTGGATCACGGAGGTGCCCCATGTTAGGCCGTCACACCCCACAGACCTCGTTCGCCGA
>JAJZWV010000032.1 GCA_021846505.1 Bacillota bacterium | reverse complement strand
AAAGTCAGACGGCGCCCCCTTTCGACTGGGTCAGTTTCAGCGCGAGATGGGCGCCCGCATAGCGTCGGAAGATAATCAGCAGGCGTCGTTTTGCGCGGGCTACCTCTCGCATTTGATCGCCGATGACTTGGCGGCGCAGTGGCTCTTCTTCGCGGGCGTGAAGCGGGCGATGGCTGAGGACCCTGCCGGCCGGGCCGGCATCTATGCCGACTTTGATGTTTTGAACGCCTTCGTGGTTTCAAGGCTTCGCGATGCGGCTGGGGCAGTGACTGCCCTGCGGGACGCGCCGCTGGCCGAGGCGGAGGCGTGCCCGATCGTGGACGCGGGTCGGCTGGGCGAGATTCGTCGCCAGACGTTAGAGCACTTGGCTGCCCCGCCGACGGGCGGGCGGACGCGGTGGCTTCAGCCCGAAGACGTTGACGCCTACCTGGAGCGAGCGGCCGTGCGATCCCAAGATGCCATGCGGCTTTGGCTGTAGAATCATGGGTGCGCAGGGGCTCCCCGCCGGGCGGACGCCGTGCGTCCGGCCAGCCGGCGCTGCGGCTGGCTCGCACCGACCCTTAGGTGAGAATGCGGGCACGGCCCGCGCGGCTTTCCACCCCGCCTCGAATGAGGCCTTGAAGCGCTGAATCGCGCTAGATGTCTGTCGTGGGCGGCAGCGCCAGCAGCGACTCCAGTGCATTGAGCGCCCGGTCGGCCGTGTGAACGGCGGTCACGGCTCGGTCCACAAGATCCCCTCCTGTCGTACCGCGTCACGCAGCGCGGGGCTCGCCCGGTGCAAATCGACCAGGTCCACCTCATAGGGCACCCGGGACTCGTCCAGCGCCTCGCGAATCTCCGCCAGCAGAACGGGGGAGAGGGGGTCCCGCGCCTCAATGGCCACATCGATATCTGAAAACTGTTGGGCGGTATGCCGCGCGAACGATCCAAACAGGTACACGCGGCACGGCGTACCCTCCAGCTTGCGTAAGACAATGCGGCGCACGGCCGCCGTGGGATCCCGGCTAGCTCCCTGGGCTTGTGCCACATCAATCCCTCCAGCTCCCATTATGGAGGATCTGTCATGGAATTGGGCAGGCCCGCCATCCTATGGGTCTGCGCGGTCCGCAGCACCTCAGCGAATCACGCCGCCCGCGGCCAATTCCGCCAGTTCGCCGCTGGAGAGGCCCAGCAGGTCATGCAGCACCTCATAGTTGTGCTGGCCCAGCAGGGGGGCGGGGCCGGGCACGTGCGGCGGGGTGGCTGACATGGCCCACGGCAGCACCGCCAGGCGGCGCACCCCCGCGAGTGGATGGTGCACGGGCTGCAAGAAAGGCGTCTGAGCGAAGTAAGGATGCGTTTCGTGATCCTCCACGCTCAGGACGGGGGCAGCAGCCACCTGGTGCGACTGCAAGAGAGCCACCAGGTGGTCGCGATAGAAGCGCCGCGTCCACTGCCCGATGCACTCATCCAGCAGCGCGGCGGCGCGGACTCGGGCCGAGGTGATTCGGTACTGAGGGTCCGCCGCCCACGGAACCGGCAGGGGATCCCGGCCCTGGGAGGCAGACGTCAACACCAGCAGGCAGAAGCGCTGCCACGCGTTGTCGCTGATGATCGTGAGGGCGATCCAGCTGTCTGGCTCTCGGCAGGGATAGACGCCGCGCGGGCTCACCCCCGCTGCGCGGTTGCCAGAGGGGCCCACAGGCCCCTCTGCCTGGTGCTGGGCGAGCGCCTCGGCCATAATGCACAGCAGTGCCTCCGACTGAGACATGTCGATGTGACAGCCCTGGCCGGTTTGGTCTCGCCCGTGCAGCGCGGCGAGAAAGGCCACCAGGGCGTGGCTGGCGGCGTTGGGGTCGGCCAGCCCCATGGTCATCATGCCGACAGGTTCGTCGCCGGGATACCCGATGAGTGCCTCAAGCCCCGCGAGGCTGGACATGATCGGCGCATAGGCGCGCATGGTGCTGAGGGGGCCGGTCTGGCCGGCGGCCGACATGGAGAGGTAGATGAGGCGGGGGTTGGCTGGCGCTAGGTCGGAGTAGCTGAGCCCCAGCCGGCCCAGTGCGCCGGGGCTGAGGTTCTCCACGAGGGCGTCGGCCGCTTCGGCCAACTGCCGCACCAACTCTTGGCCGCGAGTCTCTTTCATGTTGATAGTCACGCTGCGCTTGCCGGCATTTACCGCGTGAAAGTATGGGCCAATTTCGATGGTGGGGCCGGCGAGCGGTGCCCCCACGTGCGGACGGCCCCGGAGCCGCGAGTTGTCCAGGCGGTCGCCGTGCTCCACCTTGATGACGTTCGCCCCCATGCTGGCCAGTGCCTGAGACACCAGCGGCCCCGACCACACCCACGCCAAATCCAGGACCGTTAGACCCGAGAGCGGCAGCGGTCCGGGCTCGGTGGCGGCCGCTGCGCCAGGTGTGGGAGGCTGGGAAAAGGCGAAGGGGCTGGCTGGCAGCCGCACGGCCTGACCCTTGGGGCCGACGACCTGAAAGAAGTGCCGGTGCTGAAACTGCGGCTCGGCCAGCACATCACCCAGCGTGTTGACGGGTGCCAGAGGAAACCCGTGCTCGCGCGCCAGCCGGCTCAGCTCGGCGCGCGTGCGCTGCCGGAGGAGGGGTGCCACGTGCTCATCCACCTCGTCCGGATAATCTCGGCCCATGGCCACCTGATCCCGGTAGCGCGGATCGTCGGCCCAGGCGGGGTGCCCCATGGCCTCCAGAAAGCGATCCCAATCCCGGGGCGTCCGTGCGATGATCGCGACCCAGCCGTCCGCGCAGCGAAAGAGCGCGTAGGGATAGGGTCCGCCCGACCCGGACGCCCGCCGGCCGGCACGCCGCCACGGGATGCCATAGGGTGTGTACACGGTGCTGTTGACGTGCGTGAACCACGCCAGCACCAGGGCCGCCGAGATGTCGACCGACTGCCCTTGGCCGGTGCGCCGCGCGTGGCGAGCAGCGGCCAGGAGCGCACCAGCCGCATGGCTTCCCGCAATGTAGTCGGCGAGGTGGTGCGGGAGACCCAGCGGCTCGCGGCTGGGGTCGCCGATGGCCCAGGCAACCCCCGACAAGGCGGCCGCCTCCAGGTCCGTGCCCCGCCAGCCCGACTCTCGCCTCCATCCCAGTGGGGATACCGTGACCATGGCCAGCGGACCCCGGGCGGCGGCATTGAGCCAGTGAGTCAGCGCGGCTTCGGCGTGGGGGCTTTCCGGGGCGTCGGCCACCACGCCGTCATAGCCCTGAACGCTGTCCGGCGCCTGATCTATCACCCGCTTCTCAGCATCGAGATACCGCGTTAGAATATTAGGTAAATCGCCAGCGGGCGGCGGCCGGTGCACCTCCACTCCCACGTTGGCAAGCAAATGACCGGCGTAGTGAACCGCGCGTCCGTTGCCCAGTTCCAGAACGGTCAGGTTTGTGCGAGGTATCACGACTGTCGCCTCCCGAACTAGATAAATAGTTGTAGCAAGACAGGGTTGTAAGCCGGACACCATTATAGTAATGTTCAGTAGTGAGAGTATACTCTCCTGGTGACAGATTGCACGGAGGAAGGGGACGGTGATATGGCCGCCGGGTTTCCGAAAATCACCGATGAAGCGCTGTCGGAGTTGCGATCGTGGATCGGCAAGGAGGTGCGGGCGCCCGCGCCGTGGCTAGAGGAAGCCAGCAAGGATGGGATTCGCCACTACGCGCAGGGCATCGGCGACAAGAACCCACTGTCCCTGGATGAGGAGTACGCGGCCCAGTCCCGATTCGGGACGCTGGTGGCGCCCCCTACTATACTGTTTGCGTTTGACCGCATTGTGAGTGGATATGTGGGCGGTCTGCCCGGTGTTCACGCCATGTATGCTGGCACCCACTTTCACTTTCGTCGCCCCGTCTTGCGCAATGACGCACTGGCCGCCACGAGCACGCTGAAGGACTTGGTGGAGCACCCCTCGCAATTTTCGGGCCGCGCCATCCAGCAAATTTACACGACACGGTTTCACAACCAGCGCGGGGAGGAAGTGTGCGAAGCCGACTCGTGGTGCTTTCGCACCCAGCGCGACGAGGCCCGAGAGCGCCGCAAGTACGGCCGTATCGAGCCCCACCACTACACGGCGGAGGAGCTGGAGCACATTTGGGCCGACTACGACCAGGAGCAGATCCGCGGAGCGGCCCCGCGCTACTGGGAAGACGTGTCGGTGGGAGAGAGCCTGCCCCACGTCGTGAAGGGACCGCTCACCGCGACCGGCGTGATTGCCTACGCCCAAGGGTGGGGTGGACTGTACATCCGAGCACATGGCTTTGCCCGCGACTTGTTCCGACGCCACCCGGCGCTGGGCATCCCCAATCTCCAAAACGTGCCGGAGCCGCCCGAGCGGGTCCACTGGGACGTTGACTTTGCCCAGACGGTGGGCGTGCCGTATGCGTACGACTACGGGCCCGAGCGGGTGTCTTGGCTTGGCCACCTCATGACTAACTGGATGGGCGACGACGGGTTCCTGAAGGAGTTGAAAGTGGAGGTTCGTCGGTTCAACATTTTGGGCGACACTCACTGGTGCCGAGGCAAGGTGTCCGACAAAGCCGTATCGCCCACGGGCGAAGGCTTGGTCACCTGCGACATTTGGGCCGAGGACCAGCGCGGGGAGGTGACCGCAAGGGGTATGGCGGTCGCCGTGTTGCCGCGCCGGAAGCCATGATGGACCGCACGGGGGCGTAGATATGGCGTCGTTGGGAGAAGGCCCCCTGGCCGGGGTTCGGATTCTGGACGTGACCCGCATCCTGTCAGGGCCGTTCGGGTCGCAGGTGCTGGCGGACTTGGGGGCCGACGTGGTGAAAGTGGAAGACCCGGTGAAGGGGGACGAGACGCGCGGATATCCGCCGTTTTACCCTAAGGGCGTGAGCCACTACTTTGCGGCCATCAACCGCAACAAACAGAGCGTGGCCGTGGACCTCAGGCGGCCAGAAGGCCAGCAGGTGGTCCGCCGCCTCGTCGGAGCCGCAGATGTATTGCTGGAAAACTTTCGGCCCGGCCGGATGGCCGCATGGGGGCTTGGCTACGATGACGTGCGAGCCGCCAACCCGCGCATCATCTATTGCTCCATCAGCGGTTTTGGGCCAGATGGCCCGCTCAGCGGGCGGGTGGCGTTCGACATTGTGACCCAGGCGATGGCGGGTGCCATGAGCATTAATGGGCAACCAGACGGCGATCCCCTTCGGCTGGGTCTCCCCATTGGCGACCTGATCGGTGGCCTCAATGCGGCGCTGGGGATTTTGGCGGCACTGCGCGAGCGCGACGCCACCGGGCGTGGGCAGCTGGTGGACGTGTCGCTGTTCGACGGGGTGCTGGGTCTGCTGGGATACCTGGCGCAGCGCTACTTCCTCACGGGAGCGTCTCCGCCGCGCACAGGCTCCCAGCATTTGAGCCTAGCCCCGTACGGCGTCTTTCGCGTCCAAGATGGCCACGTCGTCATTGCGATCTTGGTAGACTCGTTTTGGCCCAAGCTGTGCCAGGCGCTCGGCGCCCCGGAGCTTATCGAGGATGACCGGTTTGCCACGAACGCTGATCGGGTCGCCAACCGCTCCGTGCTCACGGCAATTCTGGAGTCCCACCTGACCCGGCATCCTCAGGCCACCTGGGAGGCGCGGTTCGAGGCAGCGGGGATTCCGTACGCGCCCATCCAGACGGTAGGAGAGGCGCTGGAGCACCCCCAGGCGGATCATCGCCGCATGGTGGAGCGGGTGGATCACCCCACGGAGGGCCCGATGCGGGTGCTGGGCCGACCTATTAAGCTGTCGCAGCACCGCGATCCGCCTCCCCTCCTGCCGCCGCCGCTGTTGGGGCAGCAGACGCGATCCGTTCTGCGGGAGTGGGGAGGGTACGCGGACGGGGATGTGGACGAGCTGGACCGGCAGGGCGTGTTGGCCGCGCCGCCGGAGCCCCCCGCCCCCCGCGCAGGGGGCGGGGCATCCTAAGACGGCTGAAAGACAAGGCGGGGTATGCAGGTGTTCAATGATCTGCTGGGGATACGTGAAATCGAGGACGGCCTCGGCGTGGCCCTGGACGTGAGGGCGGTGCACCTGAACCGCCTCGGGTATGTGCATGGCGGCGTGACGTCCACCCTGGTGGACGCGGCGTTTGGGGTGGCGTGCCGACGGGAGTGGGGCGCCTCTGTCCGCGTGGTGACGGTGGAGCTGTCGGTCCACTACCTGCGCCCAGGGAAGGGCACTCGGCTGGAAGCGCGCTACGCCATTGAACACGCCGGGCGTCGGATTATGCACGTCCGGGGTCAGGTGACGAATGAAGAGGGGGTCGTGGTGGCTTCGGGCTCGGGCGTCCTGTACCGGCTGGCCTCGGACACTGCGGCGCGGGCGGCCGAATAGCGAGAGTGCCCGTCCCCCTGCCCTTCTCTGCCAAGACAGCCGACGGCATGGCCGAAGGTCGCGGGGTCCGGTACAATGGTGCGGTGTGGGAGGTGGGGCGGGTGGCGCGAACCCAGCGCGCCAATGTGGTGGTCGACCGGGTCAACGCAATGATTGCCAGTCGCGGGCTGAGGCCGGGAGAGTCGATCGGCACGCTGCAGGATTTGTGCCGAGCCTGCGGCGCCAGCCTGCCTACAGTGCGCCGGGCGCTCTACTTGATGCAGCAGGATGGTGCGGTGGTGGTCCGGACGGGGCAGCAGGGCGGAGTTTACGTAGCGGATGCGGGAGCGCAGCCTATGCTGCGGGGCATCCAACAGGTGATTTTTAACGAGAATGCGCCCGACACCGCCATTCAGGAGATGCGTCTGCTGCTGGAGACGGGGGCCGTGTGGCTCGCGGCTGATCGTGTGACGGAGGCGGAGCTGGAGCCGCTCATGGAGTCGGTCCACAAGTTGGACGCCTTAGTCGGGCAAAATCCGCACTGGTTTCTGCGGGAGAACCTGCGGTTCCACGACCTCGTCGTGCAGGCGTCCCACAACATCTTGCTGACGCGCGTCTACGAAAGTTTTGAGCGACTCATGTATCCGACAACGCTGTATGAGTACACGGAGGCGGCGCAGCGCGAAGTGGTGCGGTCACACCGACTCATTGTGGAGGCGCTAGCGCAGCACAACCGCGAGAGCGCCCGGCGCCGGATGAACAAGCACCTCGAAGCCTTTTTTGCGTACCGAACTTTCCACTCCCGCCTGCCAGAGGAAGATACGCCCGCCCCTTAGCCGGGTAGCCGCGAAGCCGCCGAGGCAGCCGACCGGGCCACGGCGGTTTGCAGGAAGGTGCGGCGGGCTTCCGCCCCGGGTTATGTTGCGTTGCCGCGTTCCGGTGGCTGCTCACCCCACAGCATCAGGGCCATCAAGCCTATATCAGTTATGGGCCCACCGGAGGGGCCGCCGCGCTGACGCGGCGGCTTTTTGTGCACCGGAGGCGCGGGCCGATTTTCCTCGCAAGTCGCTTCGGGCAATTGACGGCTGCGCGGCGACCGAATAGTATGAACGATATATCTAGATGACAAAAAGGGGAGAGCCCTGTGAGTATCGACTGGACGGAAGACCAGCTGCAGATGCGCGAGAGCGCCCGGGCGCTGAGCGCGCGCTTTGACGGTCCCTACTGGAGGCGCTGCGACCAAGAGGGGCGCTTCCCGCAGGAATTTTGGGACGCCTGCGCGGAAGCGGGCTTTCTGGGCGTGATGATTCCCGAGCAGTATGGTGGATCGGGGCTGGGGCTGACCGAGGCGTGCCTCATCCTCCAGGAAATCGCGGCCTCTCAGGCTGGCATGGACGGCTCATCGGCGGTGCATCTGTCGGTGTTTGGAATGAATCCAGTCGTGAAGCACGGTACTGAGGAGCAGAAGCAGAAATATTTGTCGAGAAGTGCAGATGGTCAGTTGCATGTGTCGTTCGCCGTGACGGAGCCGGAGGCCGGGACGGACACGCCTCGCATCAAAACGTATGCGGAGCGCACGGCAGGCGGCTACCGCATCAGCGGGCGCAAAGTCTTCATTACTAAAGCCCAGGAGGCCGAGCGGATTTTGCTCCTGGCCCGCACCCTGCCTTATGACCAAGTGGAGAAGAAGACAATGGGGATGAGCCTTTTCCTCGTGCCGACAGATCGCGGGCACATTGAGATGCGGGACATTCCTCGCATGGGTCGCAATGCCGTGGATACCAACGAGCTGTTCATCGACGGGTTGGAGGTGTCCGCCGAGGACTTGGTTGGCGAAGAGCACCGCGGCTTTTACCACCTGCTAGACGGCCTCAACCCCGAGCGCATCCTCATTGCCGGCGAGGCACTGGGCATAGGCCTGGGCGCTGTGGAGCGCGCGGCGCAGTATGCGCGGGACCGCGTCGTCTTTGGGCGGCCCATCGGGGCGAACCAGGGCATTCAGATGCCGCTGGCCGACGTGTACGCCGAGCTCAAGGCCGCGGAACTGCTGGTGTACCACGCTGCCTGGCTATACGACCACGGCCAATCGTGTGGGGCGGAGGCCAACATGGCCAAGCTGCGTGCGTCGGAGGCGGGGTGGCGCGCCGTGGACATCGCGTTTCAGACGTTTGGCGGCTACGGCTACGCCCGGGAGTACGACATTGAACGCTTCTACCGCCAAATCCGCATGACGCGCATCGCCCCCATCAGCAACGAGATGGTGAAAAACTTCATCGGTGAGCACGTCCTGGGACTGCCTAAGTCCTATTGATCGGCACACACAGCGCGGAGGAGCGTGAGCGATGGCAGGTCGGTACTATGAGGAGCTGGAGGTGGGGGCGCGCTTTCGCCACCACGCAGGCCGAACGGTTACGGAAACGGACAACTTGCTGTTCAGCACGCTGACGATGAACCCCCAGCCACTGCACTTGGACAGCGAATTTGCCAGGGGCACGACCTTTGGGCAAGTCCTGGTCAACAGCTTGTTCACCCTGGGCCTCTTGGTAGGGCTGACGGTGTCCGACACCACCCTGGGCACCACCGTGGCCAATTTGGGATTCGAGAGTGTGGAATTTCCCCATCCCGTCTTTGTGGGCGACACGATGTACGCCGAGACAGAGGTGGTGGCCCGGCGTGCGTCGCAGTCTCATCCGGAGTGGGGCATCGTGACGTTTGCCCACCAAGCCGTCAACCAGCGGGGAGACGTGGTGGCTCGCTGCCGCCGCGCCGCGATGATGCAGCGCCGGCCTGTCGGTGATGCGCCGGAGGGTGCTCGATGAGCGGGGCGCGGCGTTGGCGTAGCTTATTCTTTGCGCCGGCCAACCGCCTCGACCTCGTCCGCAAGTTTCCTCGCTGGGCGGCCGACGTGAGCGTCATGGATCTGGAAGATGGAACCCCCGACGCCCAAAAAGAGGCCGCCCGACACGTGGCGGAGCAGGCGGCCCGCGAGGTGCGCCCCGCGCTCAAGGGGCAGCTGTACCTGCGGGTGAATCAGCCGGAGTCGCGCCACTTCGCTGAGGATTTGCTGCTGGCGGCTGGCCTCCCGGTGGATGGTGTGGTGGTGCCGAAGGTGGAGCGCCCGGACCAACTGCTGTTCGCCCAAGATTTGCTGGCCGCGCGACGCCCGCCGGGCCAGGGGCCCCTGTCCATCATCGTGGGCATCGAGTCCGCGTGGGGGGTTGAGCGTGCGAGCCAGCTGGCCGGCGCCGCCCCGGTGGCGGTAGCGGTGTACTTCGGAGCGGAGGACTACGCCGCCGACCTCGGCGCGGAGCGGACCGCTGCCGGCACGGAGGTGCTGTACGCGCGCTCGCGGGTGGCCCTGGCGGCTCGCCTGGCCGCCTTGGCAGGCCTGGACCAAGCGGTGACCGAGATTCGCGACGATCAGCGATTTCGCGATGATGCACAGGTCGGGCGCCAGCTGGGCTATCGCGGAAAAATCTGCGTCCACCCCCGCCAGGTGGCGTTGGCTCACGAGGCCTTTGCCCCCTCGGAGGTTGCGGTCGCCTGGAGCCGCCGGCTGCTTGCGCAGTACGAGACGGCCGCTGCCAGCGGCCGCGGCACCATTGAGTTTGAGGGGCAGATGGTGGATGGGCCCCTGCTGAGCCGCGCGCGGCAGGTGCTGGCAGCCGCTGGCGCCGAAGAAGGCGGCGGGCAGTGAGGGAGCTGACGCTGGACCATCTGGACTGGGCGGAGTGGGTGCGCCCAGGTGACCTGGTCACCTGCGGCCAGGGCACCGGAGAGCCGCGGACGCTGACGGAGAGCCTGATGCAGCAACGCCGCCGCATTGGATCCTTCTCGTTTTTCCTGAGCACCACGTACTCTGAAACCTTTCACCCGTCTTACGCCGACGTGGTGCGGTTCATCGGGATCAGTGCGGTGGCCAACACCCGTCGCCTGGCGGCGGCCGGCGTGTTGCACTATGTCCCCACGGCTCTGTCGGTGCTGCCCCGGCTACTGCAAGACGGCCCGCTGTCGCCAGATGTGGTGCTGATGCAGGTGAGTCCCCCCGGGCCGGACGGGCACCTGAGCTTCGGCCTCGTGAACGACTATGTGTCCCTCGCCCTGGACCACGCTCGCGTCGTCATCGCCGAGGTGAACGATCAAGTGCCCTGGACCTTCTCTGGCGCAGTCGATCTGGATCGGGTGGATGTGCTGATCAGGACCTCGCGGCCGCCGCTGGAAGTGCCGCGTGCGTCGTTTGGGCCGATTCACCGGCAGCTGGGCGAGCACGTGGCGTCGCTCATCCCGGACGGCGCCACCTTGGAAGTTGGGGTTGGAGCGGCTCCCGAGGCGATTTTGCATCAGCTGGCGCACCATCGAGACCTGGGGGTGCACTCCGGGCTCATCAGCGATGGGATTGCAGCGCTGGCGGAGGCGGGTGTCGTGACCAACCGCAGGAAGGCGCTTGACCCCGGCATCGCGTTGGGCGGCGTGCTGTTCGGCACCAAGCGGCTGTATCGCCTGGCAGCGGCCAATCCGGCCTGGGCCCTTCGGCCCCTGACCTACACCCACCAGCCGGAAGTGCTGGCGGCCCAGGACCAGTTCATCGCCATCAACTCGGCCCTGCAGGTGGACCTCACGGGGCAAATCAATGCGGAGGAGGCGGATGGCCAGCTGGTGGGCGCGGTCGGGGGCCAGGTGGACTTTGCCCGGGGCGCGCTGCGCGCGCGGGGGGGCCGCAGCATCGTCACGCTTCCGTCCACCGCACAGCATGGCGCCATCAGCCGCATCGTGCCCCGGCTCGACGGGCCGGTCACCACGCCCCGCAGCGATGCCGACCTGGTGGTGACGGAGCACGGGGTGGCGGATCTGCGGGGGGTGCCGGCGGCGGATCGAGCCGAGCGACTCATTGCTATTGCGGACCCCCGTTTTCGCGAGTGGCTGCGGCACGAGGCTGGCAGCTGAGAGGAGCCGGCGCGAGCCGACAGGCGGCGCAAGGCGCCGTAAGGAGGAGTGCGTGATGGAGGCGCGATCGGAGCGTGGGAGCGCGGTGCTGGACACACCCCTGTGCCGCCGCCTGGGTGTGCGCTACCCCGTGTTTCAGGCCGGCATGGGAGAGGTGGCCCGCGGCTCGCTGGCGCTGGCGGTGTCGCGAGCCGGAGGCTTGGGCGTCATCGGGGCCGCGTATTTCGCGCCGGAGGAGCTTCGGCGGGAAATTCGGATGGTGAAGGAGGGCACCGACCTGCCGTTTGGCGTGGACATCCTGTTTGCTCCCGCTACCGACGGCTCGGAGGATTCGCAGGGCTATGCGGCCGAGGTTGAGGCGCAGATTCGTGTGGTGTTGGACGAGCGGGTGCCGGTCCTGGTGTCTGGGCTGGGCAGCCCTGGGAGAGTGGTGCCCGAGGCGCACGACCTGGGCATGTCCGTCATGTCGATCGTGGGCAGTGCGCACCAAGCTCGGCAGCTGGCCGCCGAGGGGGTCGATATCATTATTGCCTCCGGCCAGGAGGGCGGCGGCCACGTGGGGCGCGTGGGCACGATGGCCCTCGTGCCGCGGGTGGTGGATGCCGTGTCGGTGCCGGTGGTGGCTGGCGGCGGCATCGCGGACGGGCGCGGGCTGGTGGCTGCCCTGGCGCTGGGGGCTCAGGCTGTCTGGCTGGGCACCCGCTTCGTCGCCACCGTGGAGGCCACGGCCCACATCAACTACAAACAGCGCCTGGTGGAGATTGATGAGTCCGGCACCGTCGTGAGCCGCGCGCACAGCGGAAAGCCGGTGCGCATGATTCGCAATCAGTTCAGCGATGAGTGGGCGGCGCGGGAGTCAGAAATCCGTCCCTTCCCGCTCCAGCTCCTGCATGTGGGCCGCGAGGCGTCGCGCCTGGGTCGGATTGAAGGCAACGTGGACTGGGGTGTCCTGCCCAGCGGGCAGAGCGCCGGGCTTGTTGACTCGGTGGAGTCGGCGGCGGTGGTGGTGGACCGCATCATGGCCGAAGCGCGGGCGGTTCTCTCCCGGTGGGGAGTGCAGCATGGCTGAGGTGCTGACGGCAGCGGACAACGGCATCTTCCTCATTACCCTCAACCGACCGGAGAAGCTGAATGCCATCAATGAGGCGATGCGACGGGGACTGTGGCAGGCGCTGGAGCATTTTGAGGCCGATGCCAGCCTCAAGGTGGCCATTCTCACGGGGGCAGGCGATCGGGCGTTTTCCGCGGGGATGGACTTAGCGGAGGCGGCCGACACCCATCTGGAGGTGCCGCCGCGGGACTTCCTGCCCGTCATTGGGCAGAGCGTGTCCGTGTCCAAGCCCACCATTGCCGCGGTAAACGGCGTCGCGTATGCGGGCGGCTGGCTCTTGATGCAGATGTGTGACCTTGCCGTCGCGGCCGCCCATGCACGGTTCGCCATTACCGAGGCCAAGGTGGGGCGGGGCATGCCGTGGATGGTTCCGCTCCTCCACATGATTCCGCAGCGCGTGGTCTTGGAGGTGGCCTTCACCGGCGAGCCCCTGTCCGCTCAGCGGGCGCATGAGGTGGGGTTGGTGAATCGGGTCGTGCCGGCGAGTGATTTGGTGCCGGCCGCCTGGCAGCTGGCTGCGAGGATTCGGGACAATGCGCCGCTGACGGTCCGGGCGGCGCGGCGTGCGGTGTTCCTGGCTGCTGAGATGGGAAGGTCCGCAGCGCTCGAAGCAGCGCAGGCGGTCTTTGAGCCGGTGTATCGGAGCCAAGATGCCCAGGAGGGCATGCGTGCTTTCCGTGACCGGCGCCCGCCGCACTGGCTCGGCCAGTAGCTTCGGCGGCGAGGGGCCAGATACGAAGACCGAAGAGACACGAAGATAGACGCATGAGCGAGGGAGAAGGGAGCGAGTGACAGTGGGACCTCTGGCGGGCGTCCGCGTAGTGGAGTGCACCACGGTGCTGCTCGGGCCTTACTGTTCGCAGATTATGGGCGACATGGGCGCCGACGTAATCAAGGTGGAGACCCCGCATGGCGATCCCGTGCGCTACCTGGGCGCAGCGCGCCACCCGGGCATGAGTGGCATGTTTCTGAACGCCAATCGCAACAAGCGCAGCATGGTGTTGAATCTGAAGGAGCCCGCAGGCTTGGATGCGTTCAACCGGCTGGTCGGCACGGCCGACGTGTTTCTCCACAACATGAGGCGACAGGCCATCCAAGAGTTGGCCATTGACTATCCAACCCTCTCCCACATAAATCCGCAGCTGGTGTATTGCCACGCCTATGGATTTGGCCGGCAGGGCCCGTATCGCGATTTCCCTGCCTACGACGACGTCATTCAGGGTGCGTCGGGCATGGCGATGCTGCAGGCGCGCTTGAGCGGGACTCCGCAGTACGTGGCCTCGGACGTCGCGGACAAGGTCACCGCGCTGATGGTTTTGGCCGGCATTCTGATGGCGCTGTTCCACCGGGAGCGAACCGGGGAGGGGCAAGAGGTCGAGGTGCCCATGTTTGAAACTATGGTTTCGTTCAACTTGCTGGAGAATCTCTATGGCGCGGCCTTTGACCCGCCGGTAAGCGACCCTGTATACCCGCGGGTGGTCGCGCGCGACCGCCGGCCTTACCGAACCGCTGACGGCTACATCTCGGCCATCATCTACAACGACAAGCAGTGGGAGCGGTTTTTCGCCGTCACCGGCCGTCAGGACCTCAAGGAGGACGCACGGTTCAACTCGTTTGCGGAGCGAATGTGCCACATCGACGTGGTGTACGGGATGGTCGCCAACCTCTTCCAGGAGCGCACCACCGCCGAGTGGCTGAAGCTACTGAGTAAAGCCGAGATTCCTGCAATGCCGCTGCTGGACACGGCGGATCTGCTCACCGATCCCCATCTTCGAGCGGCGCAGCTGTTCGTGGAGCGCGACCACCCATCCGAAGGAACGGTTCGGGTCGTGGACACGCCCATCCGGATGTCGCGCACCCCGAGCGCCATTCAGCGAGGAGCCCCGCGGCTCGGCGAGCACTCGGTCGAGTTGCTGCGCGAGTTGGGATACGCGGAGGAGGAAATTGGCCATTTGCTGGATGTGGGGGCCATTGCCGCTTCAGATGCTGGTAGCAGTGGAGGGGGGAGCGGCCAATGATGTACCTGGAAGGCGTGACCGTCTTAGACTTGACCCAGTGGCTGCCGGGCCCCTACTGCACCATGTTGCTTGGCGATCTGGGTGCTCGGGTGATCAAAATCGAGCGACCTGGGGACGGGGACCCTGCCCGTACGACGCTGCCGGGCATCCAGTGGATTGCGAACCGCCACAAGGAGAGCCTGGCCCTGGACCTGAAGGCGCCCGGGAGCCGCGAAGTCATGAGGCGGCTGGTGGGCAAGGCCGACGTGCTGGTGGAGGGGTTTCGGCCGGGCGTCATGGACCGGCTGGCGCTGGGCTACGCCACCCTATCTCAGAGTCGGCCCGACCTGGTGTACTGCTCGATATCTGGCTACGGACAGCACGGCCCCCTGCGCGACCGGCCGGGGCACGACATCAATTACCTGGCGCAGTCGGGGGCACTGGCCATTGCCGGGGAGCTGGGCGAGCGCCCTCATCGGTCCGGCCTGCCAGTGTCCGATTTAGCTGCGGCGATGTTTGCCGCGCTGTCCATTGTGGCGGCGGTGCACCGGAGCCGTACGACGGGACTAGGCGATTACCTGGATGTCGGGATGGCGGACGCCGCGTTTGCCTGGACCGCAACCCGCCTCGGCGACTTCCTGGAAAACGGCACTGCGCCGCGCGACGCATATGACTTCGGCCACTTGGCGCCCGCCAACCAGGCGTATCAAACCCGCGACGGCCGGTGGATTGCGTTTGGCGCCGTGGAGGAAAAGTTTTGGATCGAGCTGTGCAGCGCCCTGGGCCACCCCGATTGGCCCCGCGACTCGCGCTTTGCGACGGGCCGCCCGCGGCGAGAGCATGCCGAGGTGCTGATGCAGCTCATCCAGGCGGCCGTGGCCACTCGCACGCTGAGTGAGTGGGCCACCGTGCTGGAGCCACTGGACCTGCCCTGGGCACCCGTGGCGGATCCGGCGGACCTGGCAAACGAACCACATATCGTGGCGCGGCATCTCGTCGAGGCCCTGGACGGCGGCGGCGCGCAGGTGCCCTATCCCGTTCCCAGTCCCAGCGGTGGGGTGCGTCCGCCGACGCGCCCCCCAGCGCTGGGGAGCGCGTCGGACGCCATCCTCCACGAATTGGGGTTCACGCGTGCTGAGATCGAAGCGATGAAGACTGACAGACTCTTTTAGATACATGATAACGAATAGAAGGATATTAGAGCGGCTAGGTCGAATAGACGGAATCGATTCGAGGCCAACAGGTGAGAACTAGCGAAAGGAAGCGAGTAGCGTGAGCACGACGATTCAGACCGATGTGCCCGACGTGGCCCAGCTCAACGCCCGCATTGACCGGTTGCCTCAGTGGGGGCTGAGCAGCTTCTCCTACTTCACCATGGGCATCGGCTGGTTTTTTGTCTTCTATGACATTACGGTCATCGGCTTTACCCTGCCGGCACTCATTCAGCAGTTTCACCTCACGGGGGCGGACATTGCGCTGCCTGTCAGTGCCAACCTGTTCGCCTATGTGATTGGCGCCTACGTGCTGGGCAGCGCCGCAGAGTACATGGGACGGCGGCGCGCCCTGCAGATTGCCCTGGCGATTGCCGGCGTGGGGGCAATTCTGACCGGCCTGTCTTGGGACTTGGCGTCGCTGACGGTGTTTCGCGGGCTGACCGGCCTCGGCATGGGGGCCTATATCTCTCTCGCCACCACGATGCTGACAGAACTATCCGCAGCCAAGAACCGAGGGCGCAACGTCGCCTATAACATGGTCCTGGGCGCGCTGGGATTGGGCGGGGCCGGGTTTATCGTGTTGCCTTTGGTGGCAATTGGACCGATCGGCTGGCGCGTCGCGTTTATGGTGGGCGCGCTGGTGTTGCTGCTACTGCCCTTCATGCGGGATCCTTGGTTCCCAGAGTCTCCGCGTTGGCTGGTGCTGCACGGGCGCGGCAAGGACGCAGAGGATTTGGTGTCGCGGATGGAGGACACCGTCCAGCGCCGAACCCAGCAGCCACTGCCGACCGTGGTCAGTGTACCAGCGGAGCAGAAAATGACGGAGTTCCCCACCTGGACCCTGCTGCGGCCGCCTTATCTGAGTCGAACGATCATGGTGTTCCTGTTTTGGGTCATTTTCTACGTCTGGATCTATGCCTACCTGTCGTTTGGGCCGACGATTCTCATCAAGGCCGGACTCTCCACGCCGCACGGCCTGCTGTTCGTGGCGATTGGCGATGGCGCCCTGCCGGTAGGCGCTGTGTTGGCGGCACTGCTCACCGACCGGATTGACCGGAAGTATCTGATTGGGATTGCGCTGGCGGTCTCCTTGGTGGGCTTCGCCGTGCTGTCCCTCATGGGCAGCACCGAGGCCACGGTCGTAATTGGCGGCGGCCTCATCGCGCTGGGGGACCTACTGGGGGTGGGCGCAGCCTATACGTACACCGCCGAGGTGTTTCCCACGCGCGCTCGCGCATCGGGCATGGCTATCGGCGACGGCCTGGGGCATCTGGGGGGCGCCATTCAGCCCTTTATTGTCCTGGCGGCGCTGGCGGCGCTGGGGGCGCGCCCCACGCTGTGGATCTTGGGGGCGTTTACCTTGGCGGACATGGTGCTGATTCTTGGGGCTGGCATGCGGACCACCGGGCGCCATCTGACAAATCTGGCTCAGTAGCAACTGCGACTCGGAGGGAGCGGCTGGATGGCGGGGGCGGCGAGTCCCCTGGCATCCAGCCGCTCCCTCATCCATGGGCGGATTCAGGCACGGCGACGCGCCCCACAACTTAGCCAGGCGCAGGGGCGCCTGAGTGCTGGCGCAAGGGTCTTTCACTCGCGTTGCGCGGGCCGGAGTGCGCCCCCAGGGATCCACCCAGCAGAGGTGTGTGCCTTTGGCGCGGCGAGGCGAATCTCACTCCCTCGGTTCGCGCGTCGGTCAGTGAAGCTCCTGGATCCACTCTTGAATGGCCATCAAGGCCTCAGGGTTGACCTCGTGCCAGATGCGGTGGCCCTCGGGGCGCACGCGGACTAGGCCCGCGTCGGCCAAGTCGGCAAGGTGGCGCGACAGGGTGGAGGCATGGGCGCTCAGCGCGCCGGCGAGCTTCTGGGCATAACTCGGCCCTTCCCGCGCCAGCAGCTCCACCAGCTGCTGGTTTAAGTCGTCGCCCAGCGCGGCCAGCACCCGCGGCACCCGGAGCGGATCGCGAGGAGGTTCGGGCGGCACATGCGGGATCCAGACGGTCCATCGGGCGCCGTGCCGCGCAACAGGCACGGCATCGCCGAGGCCCGGCGTGGGAATGGCGGTCACGTCGCGGACGCTGTCCGCCCCCTCCCGACGGTCGAGCGGGCGGCCCACCAAGCTCACAAAGGCTTGGTGGGCGTCCGCATACGTGCGCCGCTCCGGGCGGGCCAGCCGAGGAGCCTGGCGGTTCACAAACTGGCCCACGCGCTCCAGCACGGCCTGCAGCACGCGGAGGGCTTGCTCCGGATTGGCCAGCAGGGCTGCGCAGCGGTCGGGATCCGCGCTCCACCGCTTTGCCTGCACGGCCGCTCGCTGCTGCCAGGTCTCGGCCTGCTCCCAAGCGGAGGCCAGATCCAACTCGGCGGCCGTCAGGGGCACCGAGCTGTCCCGGGTGCGGTGCTGCCAGCCGGTGTCCGCCGCCTCCGCCAGCAAGGCGCTCCACCACGCGTCTCCCTGATCCCGAATCAGGTCCACCAGCTGCTCGGGACTGCGAGCGGAGTCCACCGCGGCTGCCGGCAGGCGGGCCAGCCGGTCGCGGAGCGCAACGCCATGGAGCAGGAGAGCCCGCAGCGTGCTCCAGCCCGGCACGTCCCTGACGCCGGCGCCGTGGGCATCCGGGTCGGCGTCCGCCATCACGAGCGCGCCCATCACCATCAGCGGCCACGAGGGGCGAATCCACACGCGGCACGGCGGTGCCAAAGACACGGTGTCGACGGGAGACAGCGGGTGGATTGCTGACTCGCTGTCCTCTGGGGAAGATTGCGGATCCTGCAAGTGTTCCATGATGACAGTATAGCACTATGCTGATAGCCTATCGTCATCACGAAATTTTCATTGGCGAGGGAGGCCAGCAGATATGGGAATGTCCGGAGGCATGGCAGGCATGCACGCGGTGTTCGCTCAGCGGCGGGCCCAAGAACTGCTGGCAGAGGGGCGGCCCACGTGGGCCACGGTGCGGCGCCTGGGCCACCTGCTGGCGGCGCACCGGCGCACGCTGGCTGCCGCGCTGGCGTTCACGGTGCTGGGCGTCCTGCTGAGCTTGATCCCGCCCCTCTTGATGCGGGCGGTGATTGACCAGGCTATCTTGCAGCATCGCCTGCAGCTGCTGTTTGAGCTGGCGCTGGCGCTCATGCTGGTGCCAGCCTTCGGCGCCGTGGTGTCGGTCGCCCAGAGCTACCTGAACACCGTGGTGTCGCAGGCACTGATTCACGACTTGCGGACCGCCCTCTATGATCACGGCCAGCGGCTGGGGATCCGGTTTTTCACCCAAACACCCGCCGGCCAAATTCACTCCCGTCTGGTCAACGACTTGAACGCGGTTCAGGGGGTGATGAATCAGACGCTGACGGGACTGTTCGTCAACCTGCTGACGATTTCGCTCACCCTGGCCATCATGTTTGTGTTGGACTGGCGCTTGGCCATTCTGGCGACCCTGGTGCTGCCGGGCTTTGTCTTTCCCGTGATGGCGTTTGGGCGCCGGTCCTACGATGCCATGGGGCGCACCCAGGAGGCGCTGTCGGCCGTGACGTCTCACCTAGAGGAAACCCTGACGCTGTCGGGCACCATCGTGGTGCGAAGCTTCGGCGCGCAGCCCCGAGAGGGCGAGCGGTTCCGGCAGCTGTCGACCGAGGTCCGCCAGCGCCAGGTGCGCCAAAGCATGGTGGGGCAGTGGCTGATGATGGCCGTGCGCACCCTGTCATCGGTCGGCCCGGCCCTCCTGTACGGATACGGCGGCTATCTCATCATCCAGCACCAGCTGCAGCTGGGGACGGTCGTGGCCTTTGCCACCTACCTCGTGCAGCTGTACGGGCCGGCCTCGGGCTTGGCCGGCGCCAACACGACCCTCATGGGCGGTCTGGCGCTGTTTGACCGGGTGTTTCGGTTCCTGGACCTGCCCGTGGAAGTGCCGGCGCCCGAGCACCCCCAGCCGTGGCCAGGCGGGCCCAACACCCCAGCCGCCGTGAGGTTCCAGGAGGTGACCTTTGCCTATCAGCCGCCGCACGCGGTGCTGCAGGGGGTGTCGTTCACGGCCGAGGCCGGCCAGCTGACCGCCATCGTGGGGCCCAGCGGTGCCGGCAAAAGCACCATGCTGGCCCTGGGCGCGCGGTTCTACGACCCCGATGCCGGGTCCGTGTCGGTGGGGGGCCGGCAGCTCCGCGACCTGGACGACCGGGACCTGCGCCGCATCATGGGGGTCGTGACCCAGGACTTGTTCCTGTTTCACACCACGCTCGCGGCCAACGTGCGCTACGGCCGTCCGGATGCGTCGGAATTCGATGTGCGCCGCGCGGTGGCGGCGGCCCAGCTGGACGAGCTGGTCGCGCGCCTGCCGGAGGGCCTCGACACACTGGTGGGCGAGCGGGGGTATCGGCTGTCGGGCGGCGAGAAGCAGCGCGTGGCCATCGCGAGGGCCATCGTGCAGAATCCCAGGATCCTGTGGCTGGACGAAGCCACCAGCTCCTTGGACAGCCATGCCGAGCGGCTTATTCAAGAGGCCCTGCAGCATCTCTTTGCCGGCCGGACCGTGGTGGCCATTGCCCACCGCCTGTCCACCGTGCTGGCGGCGGATCAAATACTGGTGGTCAGCGAAGGCCGCATCGTGGAGCGCGGCCGACACTACGACCTGCTGGCAGCCGGCGGACTGTATGCACGGCTCTACCACGAGCAGTTTGACCCTGGCCTGGCCGCCGCCGCGCCCGCAGAGGAGGTGGTGCCCGCCGGCTGAGACGCAGCCGAGTTGACCACGGTGCCCCTGGGCACGTCCCCACGCGTCCGCAGATAGAGCCGAACGAGCCGAACGAGCCGAACGAGCCGAACGAGCCGAAAGAAGAGAAAGGATCGATACCATGATCATCGCATCGAACCGCATCTTTGTCGCCAAGGGCCAGGAAGAAGCGTTTGAGGCACGGTTCCGCGGGCGAGCCCACCTGGTGGAAAATGCGCCGGGCTTCGTCAGCAACGAGATCCTGTGCCCGATGACGGAAGGGGCCCCCTATGTCGTAATGACGCACTGGGCCGACGAAGAAAGCTTTCGTGCGTGGACCCAGAGCGACTCATTTCGCCAGGCTCACGCCAGCCGAGCCCCCTCCGAGATTTTTTCCAAGCCCAACGAATTTGAGATGCACACCGTGCTGGGCGACTGACGAGCCCGCGGGTGCCCGTCGCGCGTCGCGCCCCGGCCCATGAGCGCTCCAGGTTCAGGGCCGGGGCGGGCGTCTCTCAGCGCCACGGCCGCTGGCTCAGGCAAAGCGCTCCAACCCAGCGCCGCCGAGACGCTGAGCTAACCTCGTCAGGACGGGACGCCACATTGCCGCTGGGCGCTCTTGGCATCGTCAGCCACTCCGCCGCACCGGCGCGGCATCCCCTCGCGCACGCTTTGCGGTGCGCAGGACTGCGGCGGGGGCGATGCGGCAGCCGCAGTGCCAGTTGGGTGGCATGGCAGATCAGCCGCAGCTGGCGGGCAATGCCGCGGGGCGCCCCTGCGGACCCCGGAGGTACCCCACTGATAAGTGGCGAGAGCGAGCCAAGGCCAGCCCTATCCGCGGCGGCTTTGCAAGCCTCAGCTGCCGAAGGCGGGGATGCCGCGCTCGCGGTTTTTCGCCATGACGGACAGGGCCTCGTATAGGAGGTTGGCGGCCAAAAGCGCTGTGATGGCCCCGGGCCCGTCGTAGAGCGGCGCCACTTCCACAACCTCCGCGCCCACAAGGTTGTGGCCCACCAGCGTGTCCAGGCAGTGCAGCGCCTCCCGGCTCGTGAGGCCGCCCACTTCGGGGGTGCCGGTGCCCATGGCAAAGGCCGGGTCCACCACGTCGATGTCCCATGACAGGTAGAGTGGCTCGGCAGTCGGAATGCGGTCCAGTGCCCGGGCCACCAGCGTGGCCGGGTTGTGCTCCAACTTCCGCATGGGCAGCACGTGAAACTTGTTCTCTTTGGCGTACTGAAAGTCGTCTTTGGTGAACTGGGGGCCGCGGATGCCCACCTGGAGCACGTGGCCCAGCAACTTCTCCTCCCAAGCCCGCCGGAGCCAAGTGCCGTGGGTGTAGCGCTGGCCCCAGTAGCTGTCCCAAAAGTCGAAGTGGGAGTCAAAGTGCACCAGGTGCACGGGGCGTCCATGGGCTTTGGTGAGGCTCCGCAGCATGGGCAGCGCCACCGAGTGGTCGCCGCCCGCCACCAGCGGCAGGACGCGGGCCGCCAGGAGGGTGTCCAGCTCCTGCTCCACTGCCTCGGCTGTGGCTTCAAAAGACCCAGGCACCACGTTGACGTCGCCATAGTCCACCACGTTGAACACCTCAAACGGATAGATATCGACACTCATGTTGTAGGGGCGCAGGAGCCGCGACTGCTCGCGGATGGCCGAGGGGCCAAACCGCGCGCCGCTCCGGTAGGTGGCCGCGTCGTCAAACGGTATGCCCAGAAAGGCGGCATCCACGTCCGCCAGCGAGCGGTCGTGGGGCAGCCGGGCAAACGTGGCCACCTGGGTGAACCGGGGCGAGGCAAGCGCGTCTAGGGGCTGAATGCGCCGCCGTGAATCGCCTGGGGGAACAGAAATCGCCATCGCCTCCTTCGTGTCTCCTTATTGTCTCGCAGTGCCCGCCTCATCGCTGGATGCTCGCCGAGTAGGCCTGCGATACAGATCGCACGCTCCGCCATTTTCCACGGGGAGCGGCTCCGCTCCGCCCGCGTGAGGCAGACCTCTGTCTAAGGAAATAATATCCTATGTATTTGTCCGATAGGACAAATCGACCTAATCACGCGGGCTTCGAACCACCCGAGTGGGGCGCGCGCCCTAGGACCTTCGACCTCCTCGACCTGCAGTGGGCGGGCCAGAGAACCGGACACCTTCCGGGCTTGCGCCATACCCGCAATCTGGCAACGTGCATGCGATAGGAAGCGCCTAAAGGAGGCGTCCGACGTGGGCTGCCAAAAGTTTTTTGAGCTCCGCGCAGATGCTTGCGGCGGTGAACCCGCTATCAAGGGACACGGATCCCACTGGGCACGGTGCTAGGCAGCCCCGCTCAGGGGGATGATCCCTAAACTTTGCTGGAGGCATTTCCCGCGGTGACCATCGAGGCCACTCGGGCGGCAATTGCCTTTGCGGCCGAGGCGGCTGCTGAAGATTTCGCGCTTCCGGCGATTCCAGTTGCGACAGCGTGAGAATCAAGGTGGACGAAAACGGCAGTGACTCTGCGGGCAATCGCCACGATGGGGAGACGGTCGCCGACGAGCTCTTGAGTGGAGTGGGGACGAGCAGCTGTGACTGGCGGTGCAGGCCGAGCAGAGGCTTGTCATCACCCAGGACTGCACTTTGCTGACGTGCGGCGATTCTCCCCGGGAACTCATTGGGGCGCGTTGTACTGCGTCGCGGTGCTCTCCTCCGGACAGCCCTCGCGGATCGCCTGCCGAGCGTCGTGGCCAGCCATCGCCTCGACGAGGGGATGGGTGCCCTAGTCATTATCAGCGGCAAGAAGATGCGACGCCGCCTCCCACTCTGAGCCGCGCGCCCCCACCACTTCGGCTGTGGCGCGCTAACCCACAGGGGTCGGCCGAGCCTGCTGGCCTCTTGCGCCGGCCGTGCAGCACGCCTCCACCGATTGCCCATAGGCGTCCGCCACGAATTCTTACCCTCTTTGCATAAATTGTGGAAGTGGCGTGATACCATGTCGGAACAGCCAGTCGCTCAATATGTCTGCCGAGAACCCGCAGCTATCGGGAGAATGGATGACATCCTCGGAAAGTCGCGTGCCGCATGGGGATGGCGCAGCTTCGGAAGTTGCGGAAGCTAACGACGGAAGCTAACGATGGTTGAATGCAACCGTCAGGACCTGGCGGGTCAGCGGCCAGGACCAGGAAGAGCGGGCGGGACCGCGGCGGCGGGGTCCTTCCGCCCGACGGGCCAGGCGATGCGACCTGACTCCAGGCCAGTGGACTCCAACACCTGCAGGGTCTTTGAAGGAAGACATCTTACCAGTGCAGCCTAAGAAAAATCGCAAAGTGCTGACCGGACTCACTATGGCCTCATCGCTGGCATGGATGTCGATTTTGCCGGCGGCGGCCGTTTTTGCTCACAGTGCCCCGACCGTCACGCCTGGCTCGGTGACGCTGTCCGGCCCGATTCGGCCTACCAACGGCTCGGCCACTTTTACCGCCAGCGCGAGTGACCTGGGCGGCACGCCCGAGTACCAATTTTGGGTGCAAGGGCCCAGCGGCCAGTGGCGTGACATGCAAAACTACTCCACCAGCAACACATTTGCTCTGGCCACACCATCCCAGGGCGACTATCTGGTGGTGGTGGACGTCATGGACCGGGCCGAGGTGCAGGCGGGCGACTGGAGCATGGCGCAGACCGCCCTGCCGGATGGGGTGTTCAACGGGTTGTCGGTGTCGGTGCAGTCCAGTGCCAGCGGCGAAGTGGCCAAAGGCCAGTCGGTTACGCTGACGGCAACGGCCAGCGGCATCTTCAGCCCGCTGTACCAGTTTTGGTATCAGTCGCCTGATGGCACCTGGCACCAGAGTGGGGCTTACCAAACCAGCAACACGTTTGCGTTCACCGCCGGAATGTCGGGCCCCTATAAGTACGTGGCGTACGCCAAGAGCCCGGCGGCTGCCAGCAACCAGCATGGGGCGCTCGAGAGCAACGTCGGCACCCAGGTGGCCTTCGGCCCTGCGAGCCAAGTGGTGGCAAGCCCAACCCATCAGACGGTCGTGGCGGACGGCCAGGCTCAGGGGTCGGTCACCTACACCGTGGAGGACAGCCAGGGCAACCGCGTGGCCAACTTCAGCGGCACGCTCACAGTGAGCGGCAGCCACATGGGCCTGAAGGTGACAGGATCCGCCGCGGTCACGGATGGCCGGGCGACCGTCGCCTTCGCGGTGCCTTCTGCCGACAGGGGCAGCGTGGTGTCGGTTGTCGCGGACCACTTGACCAGCGCCGCGAGCGGCACTGGCGGCGTGGCGGGCCAAGCGCAGGTCGCCAACATCAACTACAGCCAGGCGACCGCCACCGTCAGCGCTTCCGCGCCGGCCGCGGCCGCCCTGATGCTCGCGGCCACGCCCACTGGGCTGGCTAACAACGCCGCGAACTCCTCTAAGATCGAGGTGTCGCTGGCGAATCACGCGGGCGATGGATACGTGTCGGCGAGCCACACGTACTATGCCGAGCTGACGCTCAGCGGGCCGGGGTCGTTCAGCCCGTCGTCGGCCGAGACCACCGAAGTGGCCGCGCTGTCGGCGGGGTAAGCTCGGCCTCCGCTGCGGTGTACACGTCGGCGGGGGCGTCGGGCACCATCACGGTGGCGGCCGCGCCCATCTCGGGCGACCCGCTGGCCGCCGCCAGCCCAGTGTCCATTGCGCTTTATGAGACCGGGGTGGCCAGTCACTTGGCCATCTCATCCAGCATGGCGCTGGGACCTGACGGGCTCACCTACACGACGTACACGGTGTCGGTGGAAGATGCGGCCGGCCACGTCATTACGACCGGCAGCGGCTCCGGCGTGAACGGCAGCACCTTGGCCGTGAGCAGCTCCTCGGGACACTTGGAGTACTTCAAGGCAGCTACGCCAACCGGCAGCGAGTACGCCCAGGGGCTGACCGGGGTACCCATCACCAATGGGACCGGCACGTTCACGGTCGAAAACACTGCGTACCAAAGCAGTGCGGCTACGCTGACGGTGACCGACACCAATGCGGCCATCCCGTCGGCCACAGCCCGCTACACCTACTTGGTGGGCGCGCCCGGGTACGCCACGGCGATGCCTTCCGGAGGGACCGTGGCTTACATGAACCTGCTGCGCGGCCAGGCCGATGTGATCCACGGCCAGCTGACGGACATCCATGGCAATCCGGTGGCCGAGGCGGGCCAGCCGATTTGGTTCACGCTGCAAGATGCCAGTGGGGTGCTGGCCCTCCCGAACCACGCCAGCAGTATCGGTGACACCTACGTGGCGTACACCAATGCGGCCGGCGTGGCCACCATCACCGCTACGATGCTGCCCAGTGCGCCCCTGCACGTGGATGCGTCCGTGACCGTGTCGGGCAGCCTGGGGGCGTACCCGGGCGGCAGCGAGGGCCCAGACACCTGGGCGAACACCCGGACCAACTACACGACCCAGCTCAGCACCACCCTGCCTGGCGGGACCGTGGGGGGCGGCACGACGCTGCCCGACGCCACGGTGACGGGCTTGAGCGCACTGCAGGCGCCGGTCGGCGGCTCACATGCGCTGGACCTCATCGATGTGACGTCGTCCAACCCCAATGTGCTGAGCGTGAGCACGGCACAGATTGCCCTCAACACGAACGGGACCGCGGAGGTGACGGGCATCACCGCCGAGTCCACCGGGACGGCCACCATCACGTTCACGGATATGTCGGATCCCAATGTTCCGCCCCTCCAGGTGAACTACACGGTGGTGCCCGGGTCGGCTGGCGTCCTCCCGCTGATTGAGCAGGGCGGCCAGGTGCTGTCGGGCACCAACCAGGTGAGTGTGCCCGCCAGCGGCTTGGCCGAAGTGCAGGTGGTCAACGCGGATGGCGGCGGCAACGCCGTGCCCGTGACGGGCGCGGCCAACATGTCGGTCCTGCTGCCCACGCTGCCCAGCGGCTTGTACTGGGAAACCACCCACGACGGCATCGCCGCGCGATCGGGGGTCACGGCGGTCATTCCGGCGGGGCAAGCCAGCGCCAACGTGTGGATCGTGTCGAATGGCACCGCATCCACCTACGGCGGCGGCTTTGAAGGCGTGTTTGGCCTCAACCTGAGCACGGTGGCGGCCAGCATGGACCCATCTGGAGGGTTCGGTTTGGCGACGAGCACCAGCACGGGGTACGTAGAATTGGGCGTTCAGGTCAGTCCCGCACTCGAGCACGTCGTCTACTTTGGCGGATGGGCCTCCGCGAGCGCCACGGACACCACCACGAACACGCCGCTCACGTGGGATCGCGGCGTGTCGCTCACCAGCAACGCCCCTGAGCCTCCTGCGGCATGGGCGCAGTTCACCTTCAGCAACACGGCCATCCACGAGACGGACACGTTCGCGTATCAGCTGGCCATCAACCTCTCCAGTGTCCACTACGGGTTTGCGACGTTCCTGCTGCCTGCGATGACGGCAACCGGACCTTAGCTGCGACCTGGCTTTGACGGCCGCCGCAAAAGACCAGAGGCGCGGGTCACTCCCGCGCCTCTGGCCTGCTGTGGCCGTCGGATGAGTTCTGCGAGATTGACAGGGGCGTGCGCCGCCCTGTGGGTGTCGTCGGACCTTTCATCGCGGCGCCGCCAGACATGGGATTCCGGGCGGCAGACGTACCTGGCCGCAGGAGGGGTCTCTTCAGCGGGATGGAGCCGCAGGCCCGGCTATTTGGCCCGTGTCGACAGCAGCAGGCCCGCGCCCAGCGCGATGGGGGCAATGTCCCCAGCCCCACCCACCAGGTGACGCCGCTGGAGCGTCCGCACCCACCGGGTGCGCAGGGTGCCGGCGGCCAGCGCCCAACCGGTGTCCGACAGGACGGCGATGGTTGAGAAGATCAGGCCCACAGAGGATTTGCAGCGGCATGCCGCTGGCCGCGGGCAAACCTGGGGAGAATGGCGGCCAGAAACACGACGGTCTTGGGGTTGGGTACGGCCCTCATGGCCGCCTGCGGGAATGGCGCCCGATCCGCCACCCCCTCGGTGGGCGCCTCCCACGGCGCCGCAAGCTGGCCCCGCTCACGAAGTGTCTTGATCCCGAGATATATGAGGTACGCGCCGCCCGCCAGCTTCATGGCGAACAACAGCGCGGGAGATTGCTCTGCCAGTACTCCCACGCCGAGGGCCACGGCCACTGCCTGCGCGTATACACCCGCAGAGTTGCCCAGCGCACTGCGTAGGGCCACCCGCCGGCCGCTGGTGATGGCCCGCGACGCGATGACCGCCACCGCCACCAGCACGAACGCGAGGAGATGCGGGGCTGAAATGCCCAGCATGGAGACAACCCCCTTAGCGCAGCTGCGAGCGTATATGCACCCTCGACCCATGGCAGCACCGCGCCGTCCCTCAGCACCGAGCGCGGATGTGCTGTGGGGAGTGGGCTGCTGGATTGGATCGCCCGGGATCATGGCCCGTCGGCCCGCCAGCAGGGTTTTGCCGCGCTGCCGGCGTATTCTTGGCTTGCAAGAGAGGCTCCGCCGCTCGCCGCACCAGCATGAGGGAAGGGGCAATGAATTTTAGATGTCAGCAAATGGCTCGGACGCCGTGGCCCATGTCATCGAGGGATGGCGCAACCGCCTCATGGACTTGACCTTCCGCAATCCCCTGCTGGAGATGAAGCCAAAAAGCCTCGCCGTGATCAGCGCGCCCGACCCGATGCGCGTGTGGAAGGCGCTTGCCGCCGGCCGCGAGCTGGCTCTGCCCCGGTGGGTGGGGCCCCTCGCACCCGCCCCCGAGGGCGATCCGGCGGAGGGCGCGTTCGCGGAGGAAGCCGGCGACCTTGAGCTCGCGCTCACGGGGCGCGAGCGGGACCGCCTCATTCAGCGGCTCAGCGAGCAGGATCGGACGTCCATGGAGGAGCAGGGCGTGCCCATCCTGCACGTGGCGGTCGGCACCTTGGAGTGGCGGGAAGCCCAGGGGCTCCAAGCGGTGCATCGCTCACCGCTGCTGCTGCTGCCGGCCACCCTGCAGCGGAAAAGTGCGCTGGAGCCGTTCCGCCTGTCGCTGCGCGACGAGGACCCTGTGGCCAACCCGGCCCTGCACGAGCGGCTCGTGGCGGACTTTCAGCTGGCGCTGCCGCCGCTGGATGAGGAGAGCCCCGATCCCGAGGCGTACCTGGCGGCGGTGGAGAAATTAGTGCAGCCGCTGGGCTGGGCCGTGGCGCCGAGCTCAGCCATCGGACGCTTTGGGTTTGCCAAGCTGGTTATGTATCGCGAGATGCTGGAGCGCGCGGCGGATTACGAAGCGCATCCGTTTCTGGCCGCCCTCGCGGGCGGCACCGCCGTGCAAGATGCCCCGGCCATCCCCGATCCCCTGCCCGAGGATTTGGACGCACTCCCGGTGGACGCCCTGCACGAAGTGCTGGAGGCGGATTCCAGTCAAGTGGTGGCCATGTGGCACGCCTTGAACGGCGGCCATCTGGTTATCGAGGGACCGCCGGGCACCGGCAAGAGCCAAACCATCGCCAACATCATTGCCACCGCGCTGGGCCAGGGCCAAAGCGTGCTGTTTGTGTCCGAGAAGGCCGCTGCGCTGGAGGTGGTCGAAAGGCGACTCGCGGCGGTCGGCTTGAGCGACTTCTGCCTCTCCATCCACGGCAAGCCGGATCGGGGGGCCATTGTCCGCGATTTGGCCCGGGCGCTGAACGGAGAGCTGCCGCCGCCGGCTCCCAGCGATCGGGTGCCGGAGGAGTACCAGGCCGTGCGCCAGGAGCTGTCGAGCTACGTCGCGGCCCTGCACCAGCCGGCCGGCGCCGGCCGCTGGACGCCTTACGAGATTTATGGCCGCCTGGCCCCCCTGCACGATGCCCCCCGCCTCCCGTTTCCCGTGCCCGAGCCGCTTCAGTGGACCGAGCGGCGTCTTAGGCCAGTGCGCCAAGGGATGGCCCAGCTGGCGGAGTACCGGGCGGTGGTGGAGGCGGGCTCGCATCATCCCTGGTATGGGTACCAGGGTCCCGGCGTGTCGCTGCTGGCCGAGCGGGAGGACCGGGCGGCGGACCTTCTGCAAATCCGCCGCGGGCTGGAGGACGTCCAAGCGGCGGCCGCTGCGCTGGCCCAGGTCCTGCACTTGGACGCGCCGGCCACCCTGGCCGGGGTGGAAGATTTGGCAGCGCTGGCGGCGGCGGCGCGGACCGCCCCGGTGCGCGAGGGAGCATGGTTCGCGCCCGAGGTGTTGGATGCGCGCGCCGAAGAGGCCCTGGCCCGGGGAGCCGCCGCCGAGCGCTACTGGGACGACTCGCGGCGCCTGGAGCCCCTCTACCCGGCAGACCAGCGGCCGAGGCGGGACGCTTTAGCCGCGATTCGCGCGGACTTGGCCTCCGCGGAGGCGGCACACGCCGCCCACCCCGACCTCAGCACCGCCGTTGTGCCCGCGCTCCGACAGCACCAGGCGGCGGGCGTGGTGCTGGCCGCGCTGGCCGCGCTGGATGCGCTCGGGGGCTCGCTCGAGGAACTGGGGCTTCCGCGCCCGCAGGTCCCGTCTGACATTGGGCGCACGGTGCGCCTTGTAGAGATTCTTTTAGAAGGCCCGATGGCGCATCCGGCTTGGCTGTCGGGGGAGCGGGCCCGCGCGGCGGAGCGGGCCGCTGCGGCCGCCGAGCGGCGAGCCCAGGAGCTCGCCGCCCTCCACCGGCAGCTGGACAGCGAGGCGCCGGGATGGCGGCGCCTGTCGGCCGAGGATCTCATGGCCACGCTGGCTCCCTTTAGAAGCCCGGTGGCGCGGTGGGTGCGCGCGCGGAGTTGGAGCACCGCCCAGGATGCTCTCGCCAAGACGCTGGGAGCGCCCGCGTCATGGGATGCGCTCGGCCGGCTGGCCGACGCGCTGGCGGCCGAGGCCCGGCTTCAGTGGGCCGACGCCGAGCGGGCCTCACTCCAACAGGAGATGGGCCGCCACTATCAGGGAGACGAGACCGACTGGGGCCGCGCGCATCGGGCGGCCGCCCTCACGCTGGAGTTTGTTCAGCGGCTGGGGGCCGACCCATCCCCGGCACTGGCCGCCGCGCTGACCGAGCCGGTGCTGCCCACCTCCACCCGCCGCACGCTGGCCCAGGCACTGGCGGCGTGGCGCCAGGTGGCGGCGAACCTACCCGCGCTGCCGTTTGCCGGACACCTGTCAGATATCCGCGCGCAGGCCGCCGCTTACGTGGCGGCGGGCGAGCGGCCCCTGGCAGCGGCGGCGCAGCTGCTGGCGGCGCGCACGTCTGGCAGCGTCGGCTGGGCCGCCCTGTGCGAGGAGGCGGCCCAGCTGGAGGCCATCCGGCGCCTGGAGGAAGCGCTGGACCAGGAGGCGCCGGCCCTCCGCGAGCGCTTCGGGGCGTTCTGCGCGGGGATGAGGACGGATTGGGAGCGCGTGGGCCGGGCGATCGAGTGGTGCCGATGGGCACAGGCGCTGCCCGGCGTGACGCTGACGCCCGCCTTTCAAGCGCTGGCGGTGGCGGGCGTGCCCCCCGCCGCCGCGCCGGCACTGGACCGCACCGAGGCAGCACGCGAGGCGCTGCAGACGGCCCTGGACAGGTTTCAGGCACTGTTTTCCGACCCGGGATCCGCGCCGATGGCGTCGGTGGTTCGGTCGTGGCCCTTTGGCCAGGGCTTGGCGTTTTTGGCCGAGCGCATGGACCACTTAAGTGAGCTGGAAGACTGGACCGCCGTGGCCGCGGTGTGCCGCGGGCTGGAGGAGGCGGGGTTCGCCGAGTGGGTTGCGGAGCTTTGGCGCACTGCTGGCCCAGGTTCGGTCGCGCGGATGCAGGAGGGATTCTGGCGCCGGTTTTATCAAGAGTGGCTGGATGCGGTGGCCCGCGAGCGCCCGGTGCTGGCGCGATTTCGGCGGCAGGAGCACATGGACCGCGTGCGGCAGTTCCGCGCACTGGACCGCGAGCTCTGCCACTGGCACCGGGAGCGCCTGCGCCACCAGCTGTATGCGCGCCGCCCCCGGGATTTGGTGCAGGCCGCCAGTGCGGAGACTTCGATCGTGCTGCGGGAGGCGCAGAAGCGGCGCCGGTTCATGCCGCTGCGGAAGCTCATCGGCCAGGTGTCACACCTCTTGCCCGAAATTAAGCCGTGCCTGCTGATGAGCCCGCTGGCGGTCAGCACGCTGCTGGACCTTGACCTGTATCGGTTTGACTTGGTGATTTTTGACGAAGCGTCGCAGGTTCGGCCCGAGGACGCCGCCGGCGCCATCCTGCGGGCCCGCCAGGCGATCGTGGTGGGGGACCAGCACCAGCTGCCGCCCACCGACTTTTTCACCGACCGGGCGGTGGGGGCGGCGGACGATCCCGAGGATGAGGCCGGCCTCTTGAGCTTTGACAGTCTCTTGGACCTCTCACGGGTGTCCCAAGTGGCCCGCGCGCGGCTGCGCTGGCACTACCGGAGCCGCCATGAAAGCCTGATTGCGTTTTCCAACCACGACGTATACGAGGGTGGCTTGGTGACGTTCCCGTCCGCCGTGGACCAAGCGCCGTATCGCGGGGTGGAGTACGTCCGGGTGGCCGATGGGCTGTACGGGCGCGGGGGCACGCGGGCCAACCAGCCGGAGGCGGCCCGCGTGGCCCAGCTGGTGGTGGAGCATGTGGAGCGCCGCCGGCGCCAGAGCCTCGGCGTGGTGACGTTCTCGGCGGCCCAGATGGAGGCCATCCAAGACGAGCTGGAGCGGCGCACGCGGGAGGACCCGGCGCTGGCCCTATGGCTGGGCAGCGACAGCCCGGTGGCGCTGTTTGTCAAGAACTTGGAGCGCGTGCAGGGCGATGAGCGCGACGTCATGATCCTGTCCACCGGGTATGGCCGGGACGCCAGCGGGCGGCTGCACTTCCAGTTTGGGCCGCTGGCGCTGGACGGCGGGTATCGCCGGCTGAACGTGGCCATCACCCGGGCCCGGGACCATGTGAAAGTCGTGTCGTCGCTGGCACCGGAAGACTTGGCCCAGCGGGAAAGCTTAAGCCGCGGCGTGGCCATGCTGCAGCGCTACCTGGACTATGCCCAGCACGGCCCCGCCGCCTTGGGCTTGGCCCGCGGGGCGGGAGAGGCGGACACCTTTGAGTCCCCACTGGAGGAGAGTGTGCATGGGGCCTTGCGCGCGCTGGGCTGGTCCGTGCGCACGCAGGTGGGCGTGGGCCGGTATCGGATTGACCTGGGCGTGGTGCACCCGGACGACCCCGGGCGCTTTCTGCTGGGGGTGGAGTGTGACGGCGCCCAGTATCACGGGACGCCGACCGCGCGCGAGCGGGACCGGCTGCGGCAGGAAGTGCTGGAGGGGCTGGGCTGGCACATCGCACGGGTGTGGGCGCCGGACTGGATCAAAAACCGGGCGGCGGTGATCGCCCAGCTGGAGCAGGCCTACCAAGAGGCCCTGGCGGCTCCCCTGGACGATGCCGCCGACCTGCCTGATGGCGCTGCGGTGGAGGACGACATCTCCGACGAGGCAGCACTGCCGGCGCCTAAGGTCCCGGTGGCTCCCGAATCCGCCCCTCCGGCGCCCATGCTGGCGGAATACCCCGAGGACGCAGGGGGCCAGGCGGACCAGGTGGTGCGCCGCGAAGCCCCGGTGCACGTAGACGTGGTGGCACGCCGTCTGTACGGGCGCACCTCGGATCGCCGGCGCCGCGAGGTGCTGGAATTTCTCCACTGCACGATGCGGGGCGAGCTGGAGTCCCGCACCTACGGCGATGACCAATTTCTTTACGTGGCGGGCTCGCCGATCCGGGCCCGCGCGCTGAGCGACCGGGAGTTGTCGCAGGTGGCGCCCGAAGAGCTGGCCCAGGTTGTGCTGCTGGTGCTGCAGAGCGCCTACTCGCTCTCCCGGGACGACTTGGTGCAAAGCGTGGCGCGGGTGTACGGCCTCCAGCGCACCGGCGCGCGCGTGCGGGCGGCCGTCGAGCGCACGCTGCAGCTGGGCGTCGCGGCGGGGATGTGGGCGGAAGAGGGCGGACGCATCGCCGCCACCGGCGTGACACCGGCGGCCGGGACTCACTGACCGGCCACGGCTATTGATGATCACGTGCTGGTCCGACACCACCTGCGAGACAGAAGTCTTCGGGCGAGGATGCCCGGCCGCGAGGCGGGAGCGCATCAACTATGGAGTGTTGTCGATTACAGTAGAATAGCGTCGGTAAAAAGCGCTGTACGTCGAATCGCGTGGCGATTAGACTGGTCCCGTGGGAGCTCGAGTCGCGGTCCTCTCTGGGCGCGGTGCCGTCCTGCATCTCTGGGGCAGCCCGGCCAGGGATGAGGTGGTGCCGATGCACGTGGTCGTGTGGAGGTTTGCAGTCCCCGTCTCATTGCCTTGGCTCCTCAAGCACTTGAAGAAAAAGTAATCTCGCCCTGTTCCCAGAGTGGGCTACCCTCAATTCAAAGGCTCGGCAGGGATCCCTTCCAGTCTCTATGGAAGGCTACCCACACCCGCCGCTCCCCAAAAAGCGGCGAGCTTCTTGCTGATTATAGGAAACGCGGGCAGAGCTGTCTACCGCGGCAGGGATCTGCGAAATCGTCCCTGCGGCATGCCAGCTGTGGCCCACGTGGCCATGGTGCCGCGGGAGTGGCTTCAGCGGCCCCAGAGCCAGTCGGTCGCCTTGCGTTCGCGGGAGTAGATTCGCGACTAGGGGTGGGGCCGGCCCTGTTGCGTGCGAGTGGGATCTGGCTGCGCTGCCGCGGCGCGGGCACAGCGGCCCCGGGCAGGGCAGGGCGCCGACGTGGCAGCTAGCGGTGCGGGCCATGCCGGCGGACAACCTTGGGGGACTTAATCGGTCGGCTGATGGATAGGCGGGGGGAGCGCGGGAGCGGTGCGGCCCGAATCGCTCGTGGAGGACTTACTGGAGGTCGTGGTCCTCGGGGAGCAATGGTCGGAGCGTCTTGGCCACGGTCTGCGGCCGGCATCGGTCACTGTCCCCGAACTCCTCCAACGGCGGCGGCGGGACGATGACGCCCACCCTGTCCCATAAGGAGGCCCGCGTATGGTTCGCTGAGCAGTTGCGGGGTTGGGGCGATGCCTTGCTGTTTAATCCCACTGACGCCTAGAGTGACTGGAACGCCTTGGAATCGGCCTGTGCGGACGCGGCTGAATACGCGGCCGCAGTCGCCGAGACATCGCGGCAGCTTTCTGCAATCGCTGGCCGCCGACCGGGGACGGATATGCACAGCTGGCTACTGGGGTGGCGCCGCCATGCCTTTCAGAGCGCTCCAAAACTTCGCGGCAGTCAAGCTGACCTGCGGATTGTGTATCGCATGCGTCCCGATGGCCCATTAGAGCTGTTGGGCGCTGGCCATCGCCATCAGGCTGATAGTGTGGATCGGCGGCTCGGTGGGCGGCCCCTCCCGTAAGCGGCCACTACCTGCGGGGGTCTTCCGGCATCTAGAGGTCGCGTTGCCCCGATGAGCCCTGTCGGGACTCAGCGTGGTCGGCGTGAGAGAGCGGAGCGGAGCGGCAGCGCTTCGCCAGAGCCCGCAGACACTACTGAGGAATGAGGAAATCGTCGTCGAGCGGGCGCGCGTCTCGCGGCACGGTGAGGTGCAGCTGGTAGAGGGTCGCCACGATGTGGTGCACGGTGTGCTCGCGCGGCACGTCGTCTTCGGAGAGGGTTGTGCGCGACATGCCTAGCAGCGGCGAGCCGCCGGGCACTGACAGCACCTCGCGATGGCGCGGTGAAGCTGCCTCGGCAAAAATTGACCAGCGAGCCTCTTTCAGGTTCAGCGGCAGGTGGGCGGCCAGCAAGCCGTACACCGTGGTCGAGGCGGCCTGGTCGAACGTCACCGCTACGTTGGCCCACAGATAGCTGGTGGTCAGCGCCAGCGGGCGCTGGTTCACTCGGTACAGCCGCTCCAGCCGCCGCACCGGGGTCCCGGCAGGGATAGCCAGGGCCCGTGCCAGCTCCGCCGGCGGCGACGCGGTGTCGCACGTCAAGAGCTCCGTGGTGACCGCCGCTCCCGTGCGGCGCAGCGCCCCATAAAACCCCTGCAGCGCCCCCATCTCCATCGCCACGACGTCGTTCCGCACATATGTCCCCTTGCCATGGTGCTTCTCCACCAACCCGTCGTCGGCGAGCAGCTGAATGGCATTCCGGATCGTGATTCGGCTTGTCCCATAGTGCTGCCGCAGCGCTTCTTCATTGGGGAAGCGAGATCCCGGAGGCAGCACGCCGGTGTCGATGCGCTGCCGCAAGCTGGCGGCAATTTGCCGGTAGAGCGGGAGCGAGCTGTTCCGGTCGACATTCATTGCCTGACCTTCTCTCTTCGGGCTTTTTCGGGCTTGCACGCTCCTGCCCTGGCTGATGCGGGAGCGCTCTCTGGCATTCGACTGCCCCGGGGGCCTGGCCGGCCAGGCGCATGAGCGTATCCCCCCATCAAGATACACCTAGCCGAATCGGTGTCCGAACACCAGCGCCAGTGGCGGCTTCCACAAAGATATTTAAAAGAGTGTCTTGCGCGTCATGGATAGGACGTCTATAGTCGTCCTATAGAACGGAGAGGGATTGAAGTGGAGAAGCACTGGATTGCGGGGGCGCTACGGCCCAGCACGGGGGCGATCGGCCTGCCCATCACTAATCCGGCCACGGAGGCGGTGGTGGCGGAAATTCCGGTCGGCACGGCCGAGGATGTGGCCGCCGCGGTAGCCGCGGCGGAGGCGGCGGGGCCCGCGTGGCGTGCGCTGGGCCCCTCGGGCCGGCGCCCACTGCTGCTGCGTGCGGCCGCGCGGATCCGGGAGCAGGCAGGAGAATTGGCCGATGTGCTGACGGAGGAAAACGGCAAGCCCGTGGCCCAGGCTCACGCTGAGGTGCTGGGCGCGGCCAGCTGGCTGGAGCAATTTGCGGAGTTGGCGGTGCACTATCGATCGGGGTCCCAAGGGGCCCCCGCTGACGAGCTGGTGTTCCAGCGCTGGGAGCCGCGGGGCATCGCGGCGTGCATAGTCCCCTGGAACTTCCCGCTGCAGGTGGCGATGGAGACGCTGGCACCCAACTTGGCTGTGGGCAACACCGTGGTGGCCAAGCCGTCGGAAAAGACGCCGCTCTCGCTGCTGCGGATGGCGGCCCAGGCGTTTGACCACCTGCCGCCCGGCGTGCTGAATGTCGTGCTGGGTGATGGGGCCCATACCGGAGAGGCGCTGGTGCAGAGCTGCCAGGTCGACGTGGTGATGTTTGTTGGCAGCGTGCGCACCGGCCACCACATAGGCAAAATCTGCGGCGAGCGCACCCGCTAGGCAATTCTCGAGCTGGGTGGCAAAGATGCCTTTATCGTGGACGACGGCGTCAACGTGCCGGCGGCCGCCCGGCTGGTGGCGGACTCGTGCTTTGCCAACAGCGGGCAGATTTGCACCTCCACCGAGCGGGTGTTTGTTCACCGCGCCATCTTTGACCAATTCGTGAGTGAGCTGGTGGCGGTGACCGAGGATCTCTCCTTGGGCGATGGCCGCGAGGAAGGCGTGGACTTGGGGCCGCTGGTGGATGACCTGCAGCTGTCGACGGTGCAATCTCATATAGCGGATGCCGTGGCCCATGGGGCGGCCATCCTGGCTGGCGGCCAGCGGCTGGCGCGGCCGGGATACTTCTTTCCGCCGACCGTGATGGTTCTCCCGGAGCAAGGGCAGAGCCTGCTGATGCGCAGCGAGACGTTTGGCCCCGTCGCCCCGCTGGTTCCCTTCGACACGTTCGACGACGCCATCGCCCTGGCCAACGACTCCACCTACGGCCTGGCGGCGGTCGTGTGTACCAACGATGCCAACCATGTCCTTCGCGCCATTGAAGGCCTGAAGGCTGGCATGGTGAAAATCAACACCCGGCGCGGCAAGGCTCCGGGCGCGGCATCAGAGCCGTTTGGCGCCAGCGGACTGGGATACGGATACGGCGCGGAAGTGCTGGCCGAACTCAGCCGGCAAAAATCAATCCAGTGGCGGCGGATGCCGCTGGAGCAGGAATAGGAGTGGAAAGCGTGACAGAACAGCATCCCGCAGTCGGATTTGTAGGCCTCGGCGCCATGGGCGCCTTGATGGCGCATCACCTGGAGGACGTCGCTGTGCCGGTGGTGGCCTTTGACGTCGACCCGGCTAAGCGCGGAGAGTTCCAGCGGGCCGTCGAATCGCCGGCTGAGGTGGCTCAGCAGTGCCAGTGGATTGTGTGCATGCTGCCCCATCCCGATGTGGTCCGGGCGGTGCTGCTGGGGGACGGCGGAATCGGCCCCCACGCGCGGGCCGGCACCATGGTGGTGGACATGAGCACCACCGGCCCGGAAACGGATCAGGCGTGCGCTCAGGAGCTGGCGCAGTACGGCGTGGAGCTTATCGACGGGCCCGTCGGCAAAGGCACCTGGGCGGCCGGCAAAGGCGAACTCATCATCTTGGCCGGCGGGGAGCCAGCGCAGGTCGACCGCGCCCGGTGGCTCTTCGACTTGCTGGGCAGTGAGGTGCTGCACTGCGGGCCGCTCGGCTCCGGGCAGGTCGTAAAGCTGGCCAACAATATCGCCACCTGCGCCAACCTAGCGGCCGCTTTTGAAGCGTACCGGCTGGCCGCGCAGAGCGGCGCCAGCACCGAGGCGCTGCTGCACGTCATGCGGCAGACGGCAGCCGACAGCTGGCAGCTGAACAACACGGTGGCGCGGGCTCTGCAGGAGGACTACTCCCTCGGATTCAAAGGCAGCCTGGCGCTCAAGGACCTGCACTTGGCGCTGGCGGCTGCCAAGCGGGCGGGCCTCGACGTGCCCACCACCGCGGGCAGCCTGCACTGGTATGAGCAAAGCGTGCAGGCAGGGGACGGAGATCTGGACTTAGGGGCCATTTTCAAGTTGCCGTCCTAGCGCGAGAAAGGCGTGAGGAGGCTTCCCGCTGTCAGGGGTCGGTTCTGGGTTCCCAGGCGTCCGCGCGACACACACGGGAGGGACAAACGATGGCCGTGCACTACAAGCAGAGTGCCGACTGGAATGGCTACGCGCGCCAAGTTTTGCTCTGGAACTGGGTCAGCTGGATCTTTAACTTCATCGACCGGGGCTTAATCGGCCCGCTCCTGCCGCTGATGATCCCGTTTTTCCATCTGTCGCTTACCGCCGCTGGCGGCATTGTGTCGCTATTTTTTGTGGGCTATCTGTCGACCTTCGTGGGCGGCCTGCTGTCGGACCGCGTGGGGCGCAAGAAAGTGGTCGGCCGATCGGTGGTGGGCTTTGGGACGGTCACGGGGCTCACCGCGCTGGCGTCATCCGTGCCGGTGCTGGCCGCTATCCGGATCGGCACCGGGGTGTTTGAAGGCTTTCAGTATCCTACCGGCGCCGCCTGGGTCAGTGAGACGTATCCCTATGCCAAGCGCGGCAAAGCCCTGGCCTTCTGGGAAACCGGCTACAGCTTGGGCACCCTCTTGGGGATTGTCATGGCCACCTTGATGGCGGCGCGCTGGGGCTGGCAGTCGCCGTGGCCCGTGAGCGGGGGCCTCTCGGTGCTGTGCGGCGTGCTGCTCCTCAAGTACGTCAAGGAGCGGCCCCGGACCGAGACGCCGGGCTATCAAGAGGCCATGGCGATGAGCGGCGGCGTAGTGCCCCGGCTCAAGGACGTGTGGCGCAAGCGCAATGTGTGGGTGGTGTTCGTGCTGCACGGCCTGTATAACTTTACGTTCTGGATGGCCGGTGCATGGATCCCGGAGTATGTGATCCATGTGCGCCACATGTCCTTTGTGAGCGGCGGCCTGCTGTCGGCCGTGCTGTTTGGCGGCATTACGGTGGGCCTGATGCTGAGCGGGGTGGTGGCGGACCGCATTGGGCGGGTCAAGGCCATCAGCTTTCTGGCCATGGGTTCGGCGGTGCTGCTGCTGGCGTTTACCCAGGCGTCCTCCCCGGTGGCCCTGTTTGTCCTGATTGCGCTCGGCGGCATTTTTGGGGCGTACATTCCGACGGCCATCGCCTTGGTGACCGACACCACCAATCCCATGATTTCTGGCACGGCGTTCGGCATTGCCCTGTTTGGGGCGGAGCTGGGAGCGGTGCTGGGGCCGGTGACCGGAGGGTTCCTCGCACAGCACTACGGCTTCCAGACTGCCATGTACGTCCTGCCGGCTTCGCTGCTTGCCGCCTCGCTGCTGGTGTGGCTGGCCCGCGATGCCCGCCGAGACCTCAAGGTGGACAGTGCCATCGCTGAGGTGGTGGAGGCGTAGGGAGACGGCCAGGCGCTGTCGCGACGAAAGGTCGGGCGGATCATCAGGCGAGCAAGGGGAGATGGCGATGGAGCTCAGTGTGCAGGAAGAGCAGATGCTGGCCGGGCAGTGCGGTGAGGGTCCCCAGTGGGCGATGGGGTATCAGGTGGCGGTGGGAGAATACTTTGGCGCCGAGCGCCTGGTCCCCATCTCCAATGCCCACGTCGTCGCTGACATGGAGGTGATGGGCGAAGCGGGCCTGGCGTTTGCACAGCGCCTCGTGGACCACGGGGCCCACGTGGTGGTGCCCACCACCCTCAACGCGGGATTTACCGACCCCGCCCACGCGGCGGCGCTGCACCAAGACCTCGCGCTCGTCGAGCGGCAGGCCGTGCTGCGCCGGCAGCTCGCTGCCTTGGGTGTCATGAACGTCGATACCTGCATCAACTATCAAAGCGTATACCAGCCGCACGTGGGGGAGCATCTGGCGTGGGGCGACACGGGCGCCGTGTGCTTTGCCAACAGCGTGCTGGGGGGCCGGTCCAACTTTGAGGCCGGGCCCGCCGCGCTGGCGGCGGGCATCACCGGGCGGGTTCCCGCCTTCGGGTACCACTTAGACCAGCACCGCCAAGCCAGCACGCGGGTGGACGTGCAAGTGCGCCTGGACGACTACGCGGACTGGGGAGCCCTGGGGGCATGGGTCGGCCGGCAGTCGCAGAGCTATTGGGAGGTCCCCTTCTTCGACGGGCTGGCGCCCAAGCTCACTCGCACGGCGGACCAGCTGAAGCATCTGGCGGCCGCGCTGGCCAGCTACGGGTCCATTGCCCTGTTTGGCGCCAGGGATGTGACGCCGGAGTGGGCCGCGATGAATCCCGCGGCCGCCCGGCGCACGCTCACGGTGGGCGCGCGAGAGCTGGAGGAGGTGTACGCCTCCTTTGGCGCCAACCAAGCGGGGGCGGACGTGGATCTGGTGGTGTTCAGCGGGCCCCAGCAGTCCCTGTATGAATTGGGCCGCCTGGCGAGCCTCTTGGAGGGGCGCCGCGTGCACGGTCACACCCGGCTCCTGGTGACCACCAATCACGCGTATTACCAGTGGGCGCAGCAATTGGGCTACATCCGCACTATTGAGCAGGCCGGAGGGCTGGTGCTGACGGGGGTGTGCTTCTACCTGATGACCATCGACCGGCTGCAGCGCGAAAATGGCTGGCACACCGTCGTCACCAACTCCACGAAGTTGGCCAACATTGTGGGGGCGTACCCGTATCAGCCGATCTTGCGGCGGACCGCGGACTGCGTCGCGGCTGCCATTGCGGGGAGGCTGACCACATGACGGCGCGGAGTGACGGCAATCCGCAGGTCGTGCTCCTGGCGCGCGCGTATGGGCGCACGGTCGAGGGCCCGCTGCTGGTGGCGTCCGACGGGTTCAGCCCGCGGTATGACTTGGACCGCAGCACCGGGATCGTCACGCGCCGGGCTCACAGTCTCTTTGGAGAGAAGCTGGCAGGCCACATCGTGGCGTTCCCCACGGCCAAGGGCGGGGTGGCCGCCGGCTGGGCGTTTTTTGACCTTCAGTCGCGAGGTCTGGCCCCGCTGGCGTTTGTGTTTGGCATTGCCAACTCGGTGATGGTGCACGGCGCGGTGATGGCCGGGGTGCCCATTGCCGACGGGATCCTGGCGGCGGACTGGGATAAGCTGAAAAGTGGAATGTGGGCCGCGCTCCGCCCGGCGGAGCGCCAGCTGGCCATCGCCGCCCGGTAGCCGCCTCTTATGGCGCGCCGGAGCCGTCAGGAGCCGTCACGGGAAGGAGGAGCGCCGGTGCGGGTGCTGGTGGCTCCGGATGCACTCAAAGGCGCCCTCAGCCAGCAGCGGTTTGCCAGCGCGGTGGCCGCGGGCTTGCGGCGCGCGCTCGCCGGCGTGGAGGTGATTGGCTGCCCGCTGGCGGATGGAGGCGAGGGCACCGCGGCGGTCGTGCAGGCCGCGCTCGGCGGCCGATGGGTCCGCGTGCCGGCGCACGATGCCTACGGGCGACACCGGATGGCGGAGGTGCTGGTGCTGCGCGACGGCACCTGGGTGATGGAGGCTGCCGAGGGGCCCGGCTTCGTGCCCGAAGCCCGTCGCCCGCGGTCGGCGGCGTCCACCACCAGCGCCGGCTTGGGCGACATGCTGGCTGCTGCCATCACGGGGGGAGCCCGGCGCGTGTGGATTGGCCTCGGGGGCACCGGCAGCACGGATGGGGGGTGGGGGCTGCTGCAGGCGTTGGGCGTTGCCCAGGGGTCGGCCCTTCGCCTGCCACCCTTTCCGGTGCCCCTGACCGCTTGGTGTGACGCGATGGTGCCGGCCACGGGGCCGCGCGGCGCGGTGTATCGCTATGGGCCCCAAAAGGGCGTGGCGCCCGACGAATTGCCCGCGCTCGCCACAGCGGTGGACGATCTCGGCGCCGCACTGGAAGCGGCAGCCGGCCGGCCGCTGCGCCAGCAGCCTGGCGCGGGAGCCGCCGGGGGTGCCGGCATGGCCCTCGCGGCTCTTGGCGCGCAGCTGGTGCCCGGCGCCGAGGCCGTGGCGGGCGTGGTCCACCTGGACGACTGGCTCGACGTCGCGGACGTAGTCGTGACGGGCGAGGGCCGGCTGGATGAATCCTCCCTGGACGGCAAGGTGGTCGGGACGGTGCTAGCGCATGCGCGTGCCCGCGGGGTCCCCGCCGTGGCCTTGGTGGGAGAGTTTGGATCGGCCGCCGCCATGCAGGCGGCTTACGCCGCCGGGTTAGCGGCAGCGTTTCCGCTCACCTTGGCTCCCCGAACCCGGGCGGACGCCATGGCTCAGAGCGCGCACTGGGCACAGGAGTCCGCCTTTCATATGGGGCAGTGGCTCTCACGGTGGGCCCGCTAGCCGGCGGGACAATCAAGGCCGGCCCGCTCACCACTCCGGGTCGTGGGGGCTATTCCGCACAGCGGAGCCGCATCTTGACGGCGTACCCCGACAGCGCGGCGCGGGATGCCCCGCCGCGCATTCCATGCCAAGCTGGCGGCAACGCCCCGTCCTCAATATGCCAATCCGGCCGTCTCCCGGCAGCCATGTCGTGGTGCGGGCCACTCGGTGTGGTGCCGCTGAGCGCCTTCGCTGGGCGCCCCCGGCGCCGCGGCCAATTCGGGGGTCGTCCGGGTGACGCTCGCACCCATGTTCTCAGCGGCACGTGGATGTGGCGGATAGACCCGACTGGGCCCCCACCGCCAAGCCCGCCAGGGCGCCTGCCCTAAAAACCCGGTGGTTGTGGACCCGTTCCTATGCGGCCGCTTGACGCAGTGCGCCCTTCCGCGGCCATCGAATCTGGGGCAACTGGCCGGAATTCCGGTCAAACAGCCTAGAATTTCTCACCTATAGTCCCTTGACACCGTTCGGGATTGCCTAGAACATAACCGGGGCTTTATACACGTCTTCCGCACGTCGACGGGGCGCACGACGCGAATTTTAAGCCGGCGCGGCGCGGGCCGGCACGGTCGTAAAAATGGTCTCGGGGAGGTCGAGGGCCGCCAGGATGACGCGGAGGGCGGGCCGG
>JAJZWV010000031.1 GCA_021846505.1 Bacillota bacterium | reverse complement strand
TGACGCGGGATAGCGTCCGGGGCGTGGCACGGGGCTCGGGGCGGGGGTGGGCCGCCTGCACCGGTTGGTGGACACGCCGGGGCCCCTGGACGATGACACGTGGGGGGCGCATCCGGGGGACCGGGTGCTGTCCTTTGATGAAGCATCCTGGCGGGGGGACGGACCGGTGCCTCCCGATCGCGCTGCGGGCCCCCGAGCGCCGCGTGCTCACGATCTGGGCCGACGACCGCATCGCCACGCGGGACGCGTGGTTCGCCCGCCTCCCCCCGGATGGGCGGGCCCGGATTCGCGGCGGCGGCCTCGCTATGCAGGGGGCGTATCGCAAAGCCTGGCAGCGCGCCTATCCCCGGGTCCAGGTGCTGGTCGACCCGTTCCGCCTTGTCAAGGAGGGTACCCTCCCCCGGCGGGATGGGGCCCGGCGTGACAAGCAAACGGTCACCCACACGACCCTTCGACGGTGGCCGCTCGTCAAGGGGGGGCATCGGCGGCCCCACCAGGCAGAGGCGCTGGCCACCATTCCGGCGACCGATCCCGCGTTGGGGGCGTTGCATCGCCTAAAAGAAGACGGGCGGCAGCTTCTGCCGGCCCCGGACCGCGCGACCGCGGCGGCCCAGCTGTCGCGGTGGCTCATCCACGCCGAGGCCTGTGACCACGCCGAGGAGTCTGCGTGGGCGCAAACGATTCAGCGGTGGTGGCCCGCGATGCTGGCACGGTGGGAGCGGGGCCGGGAGTTCCCCCACGGGTTCATTGAGGGGGGCCACGCCAAAATCAAGGCGCCAGATCGCCTGCGCTACGGGTTCCGCAACCGTGATCGCTATCGATGGAAGATGCGGCGCGGCTTCCTCCCGGAGACCGCGATCCCACAGTTATTGACGTAGAGCCGGCGCCCAGGAGCCCGAGGCCATTGCAAAGCCCGCCTGGGTCCGGCACGATACAGGGAAGACGCAGTGGGGATGGCCGCACAGATCATCCCCAGCAGAACGGAGGCCAGTCGGATGTCCAGGGGCTTGACCGAGGAGCAGGTGCTGTTTCAGGCGACGGTGCGCCGGCTCGCAGAGGAGCGGATTCAGCCGCGCGCCGCTGCCATTGACCGGGAGGACCAGTTTCCCTGGGACCTGGTGGAGCTGTTTCGGGAGTACGGCTTGCTGGGGCTGGGCATGCCCGAGTCGTGCGGCGGCGGCGGCGCGGACATGCTGACGACCGCGCTGGCGATTGAAGAAGTCGCACGGGTATCCGGCACCGCGAGCCTTCTGATTGCGGTGCAGCATTTGGGAGCGCTGCCCATCATGCTGGCGGGCACCCCCGAGCAGCAGCGCCGCTTTCTGTCTCCGGTAGCGCGCGGGGATCATTTGGCGGCTTTTGCGCTGACGGAGCCCGAAGCGGGTTCAGATGCCGGGGCGGCCCGCACCAAGGCCGTGGCCGGCGGCGGAGGCTGGCGCATCACCGGGTCCAAGATTTTCATCACCCACGGGAGCGTCGCCAAAACGCTGGTAGTGTTTGCGGCGACTGAGGAGGAGGGACGCTCCCAGGGCATGTCCGCGTTCGTGGTGCCCGTCGGCGCGGCCGGGCTGTCGGTGGGCCACATCGAGGACAAGTTGGGCATCCGCGGATCGGAAACCGCACAGCTCCAGTTCGATGGGGTGCGCGTCGAGCGGGACCAGCTGCTGGGGCGCGTCGGCGAGGGCTTTAAGATTGCCATGCGCACCCTCGATCGTTCACGCCTGGGCATCGCCGCTCAAGCGCTCGGCATCGCGCAGGGCGCCTTCGATGCCGCCCATGCGCATCTCGCCGAGCGCCGGCAGTTTGGGCGTGCGCTGAAGGAATTCCAGGGTCTGCAGTGGATGCTGGCCGACATGGCCACCAAAATTGAGGCCAGCCGGCAGCTGCTATACACGGCCTGCGACGTGGTGGAGGCCGCCGGCTTTGCCATTGACTCCAGTGCGGACGTGACGCGGATGTCGGCGATGGCCAAGCTCATGGCGTCTGACACGGCCATGCAGGTGACCACGGACGCCGTCCAGCTTTTTGGCGGCTATGGATACATTCGGGACTATCCGGTCGAGCGCATGATGCGCGACGCGAAGATTACGCAGATATATGAGGGCACCAATCAGGTGCAGCGCATCGTCATTTTCCGCAATCTGCCTGAGGTGGCCCCATGAGTCGCGGGTGGCGGATCGATCAGCTGCCGGAGCACATCGGGGCGCAAGTGCGCGTGACCGGCTGGGTCACCCATGTGCGCTCGTCGGGCAAGGTGCGCTTCTTCCTGGTGCGCGATGGCACGGGGGAGCTGCAGGTGGTAGCCCGTGCGGGCGATGGAGGCGATCCCCTGCTGTCCCAGATTGCGGCCCTGACCCAGGAGACCGCAGTCGCCGTGGGGGGCCTCGTGCAAGCCGACCCGCGGTCGCCTGGCGGGGTGGAACTGCGGGCCACGGAGCTCTCGATCATTGGATCGTCCGACGCCTACCCGCTGAGCCCGAAGGAGCACGGCATCGACTTCCTCATGGACCACCGCCACCTGTGGGTCCGCAGCTCGCGACAGGCAGCCGCGCTCCGGATTCGCGCGCGCATTGCCCACGCCATCCGCGCCTTTTTGGACGATGCGGGCTTTGTACTGGCCGACCCGCCCATTCTCACTCCCGCAGCGGCTGAGGGAACCACCTCGCTGTTTGGCGTCGACTATTTTGGCGATCCCGCCTTTTTGAGTCAGAGTGGCCAGCTGTATCTTGAGGCACTGGCCATGTCACTGGGCCGCGTATACTCTTTCGGCCCCACTTTCCGCGCCGAAAAATCTAAAACCCGGCGCCATCTGATGGAATTTTGGATGGTGGAGCCGGAGATCGCGTTTTGCGACTTTGAGGAAAATCTAGAGTGGCAGGAGCGCCTGGTGTCCTATGTCGTGGCGGATGTGCTGGCACACCGGTCCGGGGACCTGGCGGTCCTTGAGCGCGACACCGCCGCCCTGGAGCGGATAGAGCCGCCATTCCCCCGCATTTCCTATGACGAAGCCATTGAGCGCCTGCGCGCGGCCGGATTCGCCACGAAGTGGGGGGACGACTTCGGGTCACCCGAAGAAACGGCCTTGGCGGGGATGTTTGACCGCCCAGTGTTTGTGCATCGGTTTCCCGCACACCAAAAGGCGTTTTACATGCAGCCGGATCCGGCACGGCCCGAGGTGGCACTGGCCGCCGACCTGCTGGCACCCGAAGGGTACGGAGAAATCGTAGGGGGCAGCCAGCGGATTCACGACAGGGACCTTTTGAGAGCGCGCCTTGCGGAGCACGGGCTCGATCCCGCGACGTATTCTTGGTACCTGGATTTGCGCCGCTATGGCAGTGTGCCCCACTCGGGATTTGGGCTGGGACTCGAGCGCCTCGTCGCGTGGATTGCCGGCTTGGAGCATGTGAGAGAAACGATTCCCTTTCCGCGCACGTTAAGTCGGGTGTGGCCCTGACTGGGGCGGCGCAGGGAAAGTGAGGTGAAAGCGTGGCATCAGCTGACAGCGTAGGGCAGCAGCTCCGAGCGCGGCGCCAATCGCTCGAGCTGTCTTTAGATGAGGTGGCGGAGTCTACCAAAATCCGGGCGTGGTATCTGGAGGCCTTGGAGGAGGACAATCGCGCGAGGCTACCGGCGGACGTCTATGCCCTGGGATTCCTGCGGGCTTACGCGCGCCACTTAGGGCTTGATGCTGGGGATTTGGTGGACCGCTGGCGGGCGGCCTCGCGCGCGGAGGCCGCCCCGCAGCCGCCGGCCTCCGACGCGCCGGAGCCGCCTTCCCCACCGCCCGCCCAGGCCCCAGCTCGCACGCGAGTGGCGGCCGCGCGGCCTTCTCGGGTGCCTCCCGCGACCTCGCGGCGGTCGGGAGCGTGGTGGGTGGTGGGCATGCTGGTGAGCGTGGCGCTGGTGGGCCTCATGCTGGTCCTGCTGCACCGCGGGGCGGCGCATCCGACCGCGAGCGCACCTCGGCATCACGGCACCCGAGCCGCTGGCGCCTCGCCGCGGACCAAGCACCCCAGCACTGCCAAGCCCAAGCACCACGCCCGGAGCCACTCTTCCGGGACGTCAGCCAGCGGCGTGGTGCTGGTGAGCCAAACCTCCGCGGAAACAACCTATCGAGCGCTGCAGGGGCCCGTCACTCTTCAGCTGTCATTCAGCAAGCCTTGCTGGGTAGAGGTGTGGATCAACGGAACCACTGCCAATCCCTATGGACACGTGTACCAGCCTGGCCAATCGGTGACGCTCACCGGCAGCACGTCAGTGAAGGTGCGCCTCGGGCACCCCGGCGGCACGGCCTTGTCAGCCAATGGCCACTCCCTCCCGGCGCTAGGCCCCAACGCCACGGATTTGTTGGTCACCACTGGCTCCTAGCTGCTGGTCCGAAGCCGCCGAGTGACTTCCCGCAGTGCCGCCGGCCCCAACCACACACTGGCTCCGTTGCTGTCGAGGTGGGGCGTGGGGCAGCTGCTTGAGCTGGCACCGCCCAAAGCATCCCGCGCCACGAGGGGCGGCAGGCGTTTCACGCCGCCAGCGCAACATCTCCGATGCCACGCTGGCGGGCTTGGACTGGGCGAATGCCATTTTGTTCGGCGCGCCGACGCGGCTTGGCGACGTGGTGGCCCAGTTGAAGCAGTTGTGGGACACTGCGGGACCGCTCTGGGGGCGAAGCAAGCTGGCAAGCAACGTGGGGTCGGTGATGGCCACTGCCAGGAACCCGCATGGCTGCCAAGAAGCGACCATCCTGGTGCGACACAGCACGATGTATCCCCCAGGGCGCCATCGTGGTTGCTCCAGGCTACACCCACCAGGGGTGACGGCGCCGGCGGCAATCCTTGCGGCCCCCGCTGGGTCTCGGCGGGGGAGGGAAAGCCGGCCGGCGCCACGGTGGAAGCAGTCAAGGCCCAAGCCCTGCGTCTGGTGACGGTGGCGGGATGGACGGCGCCGGGCCGAGCCGGGTAGGTGCTGCGGCCGGCGGCGCAAGAAGAGGCTGGCCAGTGGGCAATGCTACGCCGGGTGATGGATCTGAACCTACGAAGGTGGCTGGGTGCCGCTGCGGCGGCGCTGACGCTGGGCCTGGCGCCGACCTCCGCATCCCCGCCGGCAGCGGCGCCGGGCGTCCACGCCGGCGCCGCCATCCTGATGGACGCAGCCACCGGGCAAGTGCTGCTGTCCGATCACGCCTACCGGCAGATGGACCCTGCCAGCACGACCAAAATGATGACGGCGTATCTGGTCATCCGCGCGGGTGGACTGCAGCGGACGGTCTCGGTCAGCCGCCGAGCCGCCCTCACGCCGGGCTCTCGCATGCGCCTGCACACAACGGACCGCTACAGCCTGATGGATTTGCTGCGGGGTTTGCTGCTCCCCTCGGGCAACGACGCCGCAGTGGCCCTGGCGGAGGCCGAAAGTGGATCGGTGCCGGCATTCGTCGAGGAGATGAACCGCACCGCCCGGGCTCTGGGCGCTTATCAGACACACTTTGTCAACCCCAATGGGCTGACGGCGCGAGGCCACTACAGCTCGGCCTACGACTTGGCCGTGATTGCGCGGGCGGCGCTCGCGCTGCCCGTATTTCAGCACCTGGTGAGCACGCCGGCCGACCGAGTGACAGAGCTCCGGCGCGGCCAGAGCCGCCTGCTGCACAACAGCAATCGCCTGCTGGAGGCGTTTCCCCTGGTGGACGGGGTCAAAACCGGCACAACTAGTGCTGCCGGTCCTTGCCTGGTGGCCTCTGCGACAGCGGGGGGCACACAGCTCATCGCCGTAGTGCTGAACGCGCCGCACCGGTGGCAGGCAGCCGCGCGGTTGCTGCACTGGGGATTCCGGCACTGGCACCGGCACACGTGGCTCGAGGCTGGCCGGGCGGTTCTTCGCCTGCCCGTCGCGGGCGGAGCTGCGGCCTGGGTGCCGCTGGTGCCCAGGCGCACGCTGGCGACGCTGGTGCCAGACGGGCCTAGGACCCTCGCCGAGGTGCGGACCAGCGGCGTCGGGTCCGTGGCGGCGCCTGTCCGGCGCGGCCAGCCCTTGGGCCGGGCCACGGTGGTGGTCGAAGGCACACTGGCGGGGGCGCGCACCCTCGTGGCCGGCCGGGCGGTAGCTCGCCGGCGCCGGCCGCCGCGGAGGCTGCCCTTTTGGCCGTGGGTCACCGGGGGCCGGCGTTAAGCACCGGGCGGCGTCGTATGCTAGGTTAGGTGGGATGGCGACAGGGCAACCTCAAGTCGGTCAGGTGCGTGGGGGGCAACAGGCATGGAGCGGCCCAAGGGCGCACGAGGCGGCCAGCCCGTCTCGGTGGTGGTAGCTGGAGCGACCGGCTGGGTGGGCTCGTCGCTGGTGGCGGCCATCATGGCCGCACCGGATATGCGACTCGCCGGAGCGGTGGCGCGGCGAGCGGCGGGAATGGATGTGGGCACGGCGCTTGGCCGCGCACCCGTGGGTGTGACCATCGTGCCTACGATCGCGGAGGCCCTCGCGGAGCCCGGATGGGTGCTGGTGGATTTCACGGCGGCGGCCAGTGTCCGGGCCCACGTGCTGGCCGCGGTGGAGCGGGGCGCACACGTGGTGGTGGGCACATCGGGATTAGACCCAGCCGACGACGCCTCCTTAGATGCCCTGGCCCAGAGCCGCGGGGTTGGCGTCGTGGTCGCCGGCAACTTTAGCTTGGTGGCTACGCTGGCCAAACGCCTGGCCCTGTTGGCCGCCGCCGAAATGCCTGGCTGGGAGCTGGTGGACTATGCGGCCGCGGGCAAGCCGGACGCCCCCAGCGGCACGGCCTACGAGTGGGCGCACGCGCTGGCCCCTCATGCGGCCGCTCCGGCGGTGGCCGCCCAAGATGTCGTCGGAGACTCCCGAGCGCGGGGTGCGACGATCGGCGGTGTTCAGGTGCACTCGCTGCGCGTCCCAGGATATGTGCTGTCCACCGCCCTGCTGGCGGGATCCGGCGATGAGCGCCTCACGATTCAATACGACGCGGGCCCGAGCCCTGCTCCCTACTTGGCAGGAACCCTCCTGGCCATTCGCCGCGTGGAGGGTTTTCGGGGCCTGGTGCGCGGCTTAGAGCACTTGCTGCCGTGAGCGAGCCGCTGGCCGGATGGCACGGGCGGTCAGCCGCGATACTCCGGTGTGCCCATGGCCAGCAGTTGGCGCAGGGTCACGAGCCGGTATCCGCGCTGCCGCAGGTCCGCGATGATGGCCGGGAGGGCCAGATTCGTTTGCTTGCAGGTGTCCGATGCGTGGAGCAGCACAATGTCGCCCGGGTGTGCGCGGCTCACCACGCGGTGAATGATGACCGACACGCCGGGATTCATCCAGTCGAGCGAGTCGGTGCCCCAAGTGACCACGGTATAGCCCAAGGCATGCGCGGCTGCCAGCGCTGCCGCATTGAAGTCGCCGTTCGGCGGCCGCACAAAGGTCACCGGACGACCGATCAAGGTGGTCAGCACCCCGTTGGCCCGCTGGATATTCGAAACCACACCGGCGTATCCCAAGCTGGAGTAATTGACGTGCGCCCAGCCATGGCTTTCCACCTGGAAGCCGTCTGCCACCAGCTGGTGCACATAGTCCGGGTTCGCCTCCGCCCACGGCCCGGATAGAAAGAAGGTGGCCGGCACGCGGTCATGCACCAGAATGGCCAGCACTTTGGCCGGCATCACGGTGCCCCACGAAATGTCAAACGTGAGGGCCAGTGCTCGCTGGGTGGTGGCGACTCCCCGGAGCGTGTAGTGGTCCGCGGGCGCCATTGCGCCCGGCGCCGGCGCCGGGCTCAGAAGCCAGCCTAACACCCAGCCCAGCAGGGCCAGGCCGGCCACCAGGGTGGCGGTGCGGCCGGCAGCACGCCGTGATAGGGCCACAATCTTCATCGGGCCACCTCCTGCGCTTCTGTCGCGCGGCGTCGCGAGCTCTGGCGCTCGTCAGCGCCCTTTGGGGCATCGGTATGCGCCGGCGGCGCCCGGCAGACATGCGGTTCTGTGGCAGGAAAAGGCGCCCATCACCGCGAATGCTCTACCGAGTAGCGCACTCGCCGCGGCGAGCCCGCAATGTACAGCGTACGGTCCTGCGTGAATTGGGATGTGTGAAGGGAGATGGGCCATGACGCGGCCGCCGTCAGTCTACCGGTCGCCCAATTTTGTCAAGTTGTGGGTTTCGCAAGTGGTGTCCAAGGGCGGGGCCAATTTTGTCGAGGTCGGGCTGGCGGTGTTTGCCATGCGCCTGGCCGGCGGCGACGTTGCGGCGTACGGCGGCATTATCTTTGCCGGCATGATTCCCGCTGTGCTGCTGGGCTGGGCGGTTGGCGGTGTGGCCGACCGCTGGGATCGCAAGCGCACCATGGTGGCAGGCGACATTATTCGGGCGCTCCTGGTTTTGTCCGTGCCGGTGGTGAACCAGCTGTGGTGGGCCTACGGCGCCGTTTTTTTGGTGGAGACCGTGGGCCTCGTGTACAAGCCCGGCGTGCGGGCGCTCACGCCGGATACCGTTGGGGACGGGCAAGTGATGGCAGCGGGCAGCGCCTTGTCCATCGGGCAGTCCATGGTGGACATTCCGGTGTACTTGCTGGTGGGCGTTATTGTCGCGCGGGCCGGAAGCGCGTCCCCATTTGTCATCGATGCCGCCGCGTTTGTGGTGGCCGGCGCAACACTCGCCATGCTGGCCCTGCCCGCCCACACGGCCACCGCCCAGCGCGCCCGGGCCGCCAGCTTTTGGTCCGACATTCGCGACGGGGTGGACTTCCACATAAAAACCCCGGTCGTCGGGCGCCTCCTGGTGTTGTCCATGGTGGGCGTCATCGGGGTGGCGGGTGTCAACGTGGCGTCGGCGGCCGTCATCAAGCATTTGCTGGGGCGCCCCGAGGGAGACCTGGGCTGGCTCTTGGCGGGGATTGCGGGAGGCATGTGGGTGGGCTCCGCGCTGATGGGCCGGCTGGGGGATGACCATCGGCGCTACACCACCTTCGTGGCGCTCGGCCTCCTGGGCTTTGGGTTGGAGACGGGGGGCGTGGCGCTGTCGCACAATGTCTATTTGACGGTTGGGCTTTATGTGCTAGGCGGATTGTGCAACGCGGTGTATCAGCTGCCGATTCGGGCCTGGCTCCAGACCGCGGTGCCTCGAGACATGCGGGGTCGGGTGTTTGCGGCGCGCGGGATGGGGATTGGGTCCACCGCCGCGCTGGCGGCAATGCTGACCGGCGTGGTGATCAATATCTGGACGCTGCCGGGCACGCTCGCCGTACTTGCTGCCTTTGCGGTGGCGGCGGCAGGCTTGGCCATGTTTTGGCTGGCCCGCGCGGCGCGTGCGGCCGCACCGGGCGTGGGGGCGTCCACGATTGCCAGTGGGGGCGGATAGCTTCTGGCCCCGGCACCCAAGCTTGGTGTCAATTGTGTTCTCCTGGACGCTATCTTGAATGCTATGCTCCGGCGTATTGAGAACAACTGCCTGAAACGCCGGGGGTGATTTGGCATGCACGTGTCTGTGGCAAAAATCGCGGCGGCGATCGCGGGTGGGCGGCCTGTCTCAGGCCCGGCTCACCCCGCATGGGCACGCCGTGATCGTGTCGCTCAAGCCCGGGGCCCATTTGGCGCACGTGTACCCGGCAGTGGAGGCCGCGGGCCGCTCAGCCACCGGGCACCCGGTGGCGGTGACCGTGGAGGATCATCCCACACAGGCTGAGCGGGTGCTCATGGCCCAAATGCGGTTTGTGGTGGCGACGGGGGAAGCCACAGGCCAGTACATCACCATGCAGCAGGCCCTCGAGCGCCAGGCCCAAGCCACTCACCTGCGCCTGGCGTTGGCCGTGGGCAGTGCGCACCTTTATGTGACCCTCACTGACGCCAGCACTCATCGGCTCCTGCAGGTTATTGATCTGCCAAAGGGAGGTGGCCCCATGCGTAGCCGTGAGGGATGGCTGTGGGCGGCCATGGGGGCGGCGGTGGGGTTGCTGGCCGTACTGGCGGCCGAAGGCGTGGATATCTGGCCGCTGCTCCTGATTGCCGCTCTAGTGGGGGTGCTGAAGTGGAGCGGAGCGCTGGGGCAGCTGGGCTCTCAGACCCGAGTGGGGTCGTCTGTGCCGCCGTCGCGCGGTGCCGTGCCGGTTGTGCAATTTGACGACGTGCGGGGCCACCAGCACGCGAAGCGGGAGCTGATCGAGGCTCTGGACTTCCTGAAGCGGCCTGCGGCAGCGGCCCAGCTGGGCATTCGGCCGCTGAGAGGCATCTTGTTCACCGGTCCGCCCGGCACAGGAAAAACGATGCTGGCGAAAGCCGCGGCCAATTATTCGGAGGCGGCGTTCTTCACCGCCAGCGGCTCGGAGTTTCTTGAGATGTATGCCGGAGTGGGCGCCCCGCGGGTCCGGCAGCTGTTTCGCGATGCGCGCGCGGCGGCACGGCAGGCCGGCCGGGGCTGTGCGGTGGTATTTATTGACGAAATCGAGGTGATGGCCGGGCGCCGGGGCCAGCACACCAGCCACCTGGAGTACGACCAGACCCTAAATCAGCTGCTGGTGGAGAGGGACGGCTTGACGTCGCATGACGACGTGCGCGTGTTGGTGATGGCCGCCAGCAACCGTGCCGATCTGCTGGATCCGGCGCTCACCCGCCCGGGCCGGCTGGACCGGCAGGTGCGGGTGGACCTGCCGGACAAGGGGGCGCGCCGGCAGATTTTGTCCCTGCACGCGTCCAACAAGCCGCGGGCTGGCGATGTGGATCTGGACCGGCTCGCGCAGGACACCTTGGGCTTGTCCGGCTCGCACCTCGAAAGCTTGTGCAAAGAGGCCGCCATTCTCGCGCTGCGGGATGGCGAGGAGTCCGTGAGCGCGCACCACTTCTACGAAGCGGTGGACAAAGTTCTGATGGGAGGGCGGATGGATCGCGCGGTGCGCGGGGCCGAGCGGCGCCGGGTGGCGATTCACGAGGGGGGGCATGCGCTGGCGTCGGAGGTGCTGCGCCCTGGGTCAGTTTCGCAGGTGACCATCGCGCCGCGCGGGCACGCCCTGGGCTACGTGCGGCAGTCGCCCGAGGATGACCCGCTGCTGGAAACCGTCAGTGCGTTGGAAGGCCAAATCGTTGTGTGCCTGGCCGGGTCGGCGGCCGAAGCCCAGCAGCTCGGCGAGCGGTCGACCGGGGCGGCCAGCGACTTTGATCGGGCTTGGGGCATTGGCCGCCGCATGGTGCTCGCGGGCCTGACTGATTTGGGCGTCGTGGACGAGCGCTCTCTGACGAAAGCCCAAATGCACCAGGCCGTGCAGCGCGTGCTGGCACGCGGCGAGGAGCGGGTGCGGGCGCTGTTGGCGCAGTACCGACACGACCTCGAACAGCTGGCGGAGGCGCTGCTGGCGGAGGAGACCGTGAGCGGCCCGACGCTGCGCCGCTGGCTGGCCGCGCGCTGAGGCGCCGGTGCCCGCCACGGCGTACAATGGGCGGCGGGGGGACCGGCTATGTGGGAACGGGTCGGCATCGTGGCCGTGGGCGACGAGGTGCTGACGGGTGAAACCATTAACACCAACGGCGCCTGGCTCGCGCAGCAGCTGCTGCAAGCGGGCAGCCGGGTGGCTTGGCAGCTGACGGCGCCGGACGACGAAGCCGCCATCGCCCATGCAGTGTGCACGGGGCTGCAATCGGTGCCGCTGGTGGTGTGCGTGGGGGGACTCGGGCCCACACCGGACGACCGCACCCGGGCCGGAGTGGCACGCGGCCTGGGCATTGGCCTCACGCCCGACCCGGAGTGGGGGGCCGCCGTGGCCCGGCGGCACGGGGGTGCTGGGGCGTCGCGGACCCAGTCGGTCGCGGTGCAGTCTCTGCGCTTGGATGGGGCCGAGCTGCTGGAGAACCAGGTGGGCACGGCGCCCGGGCAGTTAGTCTCCCGGCCTCAAGGGGCGGTGGCACTGCTGCCCGGGCCCCCGGCGGAGTGTCGGTCGGTGGCTGAGGCACTGCTGGCGCGGGTGCGGCGAGCCACGGGGCGCCGCGTGGTGCGGCACACCTGGCGGGTGTATGACCTGGCGGAGTCCGAGTTGGCGTTTCGCCTGGGCGACCTGCTGACCGGGGCCGCCGGCCCGCGCACTGGCCTGTACGTTCGGCCGGGGGTGGTGGAGTGGCGCTTGGAGGCGGTGGAAGGATCGGCCGAAGCGGCCGCTGTCCCGGCGTGGCGGGCCGAGGCCGAGCGCCGAGCCGGGGTGCCGCTGTATGCGGAGGAGCCTTCAGCGGCGGCGGGGGCGCTGGTGGATGCCTTGGCGGCCCGCGGCGACACCCTGGCGGTCGCGGAGTCGCTGACCGGGGGCCTCTTGGCCAGCCAGCTCACCTCCGTGCCCGGTGCATCGCGCGTGGTGCTCGAGGGACGGGTCGTGTATACTGAGCCTGCGAAGATTCGACTGGGCGTGTCGGCGTCGTTGTTGTCGGCGCATGGCGCGGTTAGTTGGCACGTGGCGCTGGCGATGGCTGATGCGGTGCGAGAGGTGACCGGAGCCACCTGGGGCCTGGCGACTACTGGGTATGCGGGCCCCGAGGGCGGAGACCGGGACCATCCGGTCGGGACATACTATGTGGGACTGGCCGGGCCGGGAGTCCACGACGTCCGCCGGCGACGATCGCGGTCGGACCGCGAGTGGGTGCGGGCAGCGGCGGCCGAAACGGCGCGCCACCTGCTGGCACTGGCACTGGCGGCCACACTGCCAGCCGAATCACCATGACATTAGCGGCACGGACGCGCAACACGACGAGCCGCGATTGAACGGAGACAAGATGGGACAGGAACAACTGGACGACAAAGTAGCCGCTGAGCAAGTAAGCACCCCCAGCAATCCCTTTCGCGACATGGGGATTTCCCATGCCGTTTTGCGATCGCTGGCGGACATGGGATTCGAGGAGCCCACCCCGATTCAGGCCCGAGCGGTGCCGGTCGCGATGGAAGGGCGCGACCTCATTGGGCAGGCTCAAACCGGCACCGGCAAAACCGCCGCCTTCGGGATTCCGATCGTGGAGCGGCTGGACCACCGCGGGCGCCACGTGCAAGCCTTGGTGCTGTGCCCCACGCGAGAGCTGGCGATTCAGGTTTCCGAAGAAATCACCCGGATTGGGCGCCACAACGCACTTCGCGTCGTGCCCATTTACGGCGGGCAGTCCTACGATCGCCAGATACGCGCTCTCGACCACGGGGCGCAGGTGGTCATTGGCACCCCGGGCCGCGTCATTGATCACATCAAGCGTGGGACATTGAAGCTGGATCATGTGCACCAGGTCGTCCTCGATGAAGCGGACGAGATGCTGGACATGGGGTTCATCGAAGATGTGGAGTTTATCTTGAATCAGGTGCCCGAAGAACGCCAAACGCTGCTCTTTTCGGCGACGGTGCCGGACCCTATTGCGCGCTTGGCCCGCCGGTACTTGAAAAGCCCCGAGCGTTTGGCCGTCAATCCGGAGCGGCTGACTGTGCCGCTGACCGAGCAAACCTACTATGAGGCGCGCGAGCACGAGAAGGTGGAAGCCTTGAGCCGCATCCTCGACATCGAGGCGGCCGACCGGACCATCGTTTTTTGCCGGACCAAGCAGCGCGTGGATGAGCTGACCGAGGCGCTCCAGGCGCGCGGCTACTCCGCCGAGGCCATCCACGGCGACTTGAACCAATCCCAGCGCACCCGGGTGATGAAGCGGTTTCGCGACGGTGTCAGCGAAATTTTGGTGGCCACCGATGTGGCGGCGCGGGGGCTGGACATTGAAGGTGTGTCGCATGTCGTCAATTACGACTTGCCGCAGGACCCGGAAAGCTACGTGCACCGCATTGGCCGCACGGGCCGCGCCGGGAGGGCTGGCACCGCCATTTCCCTGGTCCATCCGCGTGACGTGCGGCAAATTCGCCTGCTGGAGCGGGTGCTGCGTCTGCGCATTCCGCGCCGGCCGGTGCCGTCGGTGCGCGACGTGGCCGCCAAACAGCGGGAGGCACTGCGCGGGCGGCTGGCTGAAGAGGTGGAGCGCGGCGTGGTGCCCGAGTATCGGGAAATCGCGCTGGCGCTGGCCGAGGACTACGACTCCGTGGATGTGGCCGCTGCGGCGCTCCGCCTGCTGAATGACAAGGGCCGCGAGCCAGCCGCCGCCAGCAGCTACGGAGATACCGGGGCCGAGCCCGGCATGGTGCGCCTCTTTTTGAACCTGGGCCATGTGGACCGCCTGACGCCGGCCGATGTGGTTCGTGGTGTCGCCGAGTCCACTAACATCCGCGGCAGCATGATTGGGCTAATCGACATCTACGACCGCTTTACGTTTGTGGAGGTGCCCGAGGATGCGGCCCACAAAATTATGGCTGCGGCGCAGCGCTTGTCCATAAAAGGCCGACCGGTGAGCATTGAACCGGCGCGCCCTCGAGAGGAGTCTGCCCCGAGACCGCGAATATAGCGGCCAGCAACGCCGGGGGAGGTTCTTAAAAGATGGCGATGGAACGGGACAAGGCACTGGACCTGGCCCTGGCTCAAATCGAGAAGCAGTTTGGCAAGGGGTCCATCATGCGGATGGGCCAGGCTTCGGCACGGATGGCGGTGGACGTCATTCCCACCGGGGCTTTGGCGCTCGACGTGGCGCTGGGGGTGGGCGGCCTGCCGCGGGGGCGCGTGGTGGAAATCTACGGCCAAGAGTCGTCGGGAAAAACCACGGTGGCGCTGCACGTGGTGGCCGAGGCTCAGCGCCGCGGCGGCGTCGCGGCGTTTATTGATGCGGAGCATGCCTTGGACCCGGCCTACGCCGCCAAAGTGGGCGTCGACTTGGACCAGCTGCTAATTTCGCAGCCGGACACCGGCGAGCAGGCCTTGGAAATTGCGGAGGCTCTGGTGCGATCGGGGGCCATAGACGTCATCGTCGTGGACTCGGTGGCCGCACTGGTGCCAAGGGCCGAAATTGAAGGGGAGATGGGTGATGCGCATGTCGGGCTCCAGGCGCGGCTGATGAGTCAAGCGCTCCGGAAGCTGACCGGCGCCATCTCCAAATCCCGGACCATCACGATTTTCATCAATCAGATCCGCGAAAAGGTGGGCATCATGTTTGGCAACCCGGAAACGACGCCGGGGGGCCGAGCCCTAAAGTTCTACGCGTCGGTGCGCTTAGAAGTGCGCCGGGCGGAGACGCTGAAGCAGGGCAACGACGTGATTGGGAGCCGCACGCGGGTCAAAGTGGTGAAGAACAAAGTGGCGCCGCCCTTCAAGCAGGCGGAGTTTGATATTCTGTACGGCGAGGGCATCTCCCGGGCGGGGAATCTGCTGGATTTGGCCACGGAGATGGGCCTGGTGCAGAAGAGCGGGGCATGGTATGCGTACGGCGATTTGCGACTCGGCCAGGGCCGGGAAAACTCCCGGGACTACCTAAAGCAAAATGCTGACCTGGCCGCCGAGCTGGAGGAGCGCGTGCGGGATGCCCTGAAGCTGGGGGTGGTCGAATCGACCGATCTGCCGGACGAGGACACCGACGCCTGAGCCAGGCGCCGCTGGGGCCGGACGACGCGCGCCGGCTGGCTTTGCGGTGGCTGGCCAACCGGTCCCTTACCCGACGCGAGCTTTCGGTGCGGCTGGCCCGGGCGGGGGCCACTGAGCCGGAAGCGGCGGCGGCGGCGCTGGAGCGGCAAGGCTGGATCTCGGATGAGTCCGTTGCCATGTCGGAGGTGGAGCGCTGCCGCCGGCGCCGAGACGGGCCCGGGCGCCTGGCGCAGCGCCTGCGCCAGCGCGGCGTGGACGAGGGGCTGGTATGTGAGGCGCTCGCGGGGGTGGACCCGGACACCTGGTGGGAGCAAGCCTGGCGCGAGGCCCAGCGCGTGCCCCCGGGCGATGGGCAGCGCCCAAGACTCGCGCGACGCCTGGCCCGGCTGGGCTATCCGGCTCCGATGATTGCACGCATTCTCGAGCGCTGGGATTTCCACGCGGACGGGGGGTGATGCGGGCGACACCGTCGGATCCCGGGGCGGCATCTTGGGAAGGGGGCCACTAGGAATGGCGGAGTATGCGACACCGAGCGCAGTGGACAGTCGATCCGTGGGGCGCGGGGTGGGGGCCCTGATTGCGAGCCTGGTGCGGTATCCCGAATTGTCCAGCTTAGATTTTCAGCCGGAAGCGGGCCGAGTCACGCTCAGCTTCTGTCTCCGGGGACGATTGGAGCACTCGCATGCCGCTGCGCTGGCTGACTCCCTGATGGAGGTGTTGCTAACCTATCACCACCTGCTGCGCTTCCCGCTGGCCGGAGAGGGTGTGGCTGAATTTACCACCGAGTTTGTGGAGCCGCTGACGATTCTCCGGCTGACGCGGGACCTCGCGAGCCTGTCCCCTGACGAGGTGGGCATGGTGATCGACTTGCTGCGCGATCGCTGTGGCGCCGACCTGCTGATGGATCCCAGTGACTTCAGCGAGGATGACCTGCTGGACCAAGAGGAAACCATTCAGGCCGCCTTGGAGTCGCTGGACAAAGACCCCGGCCGCCGGCTTTTTGCCGTGCGCGAAGACGGCCGCGTGCTGGTGTTCAACACGTGAGCGCCTGCCTCTGCTGGAGGCGCGGCGGTCGCCGGAAGGGCTGGACCCTGTGCGGGTCCTGATTCTCGGGGATGTGGTGGGCAAGCCAGGGCGGCGCGTGGTCCGGGCTGCGGTGCCGCGGCTCAGACGCGACCGCGATCTGGACTTGGTGGTGGTCAATGCGGAAAATGCGGCCGGCGGCAATGGGCTCACCCATGAAGTGGCGGATGAGCTCCTAGCGTCGGGGATTGACGTGCTGACATCGGGGAACCACATCTTCGACAAAAGCGAGGTTCTCGCATTTATTGATGATGTGCCCATCTTGCTGCGGCCCTTGAACTATCCGCCGGGCACCCCTGGGCGCGGCGCGGCCGTTGTGGAGGCTCGCGACGGCACGGCGGTGGCCGTGCTCAACGTCTCGGGGCGGGCCTTTCTGCCCCAGTCTTACGACGACCCCTTTCGCGGCATCGATGCCGCGCTCGCGGCCTTGCCGCCGGTCGGGGCTGTGATTGTGGATGTGCACGCCGAAGCCACGTCGGAGAAAGTGGCCCTGGGCTGGTATTTGGATGGACGCGCTTCGCTGGTCGTGGGCACGCACACGCATGTGCAAACGGCGGACGAGTGGATTTTGCCCCAAGGCACGGGCTATCTGACCGATCTCGGCATGTGCGGCCCCTATCGGTCCGTGATAGGGGTCCGCACCGACTTGGTGCTGGAGAAATTTTTAACGCAGCGGCCGGTGCGGTTTGAGACGGCTACCGGGCCAGCCCAGCTGTGCGGCCTCATCGCAACCATTGAATCGGGCCGCACCGTCAGCTTGGAGCGCCTGTACGAGCGGGAGCCGTCCGGGGGCTAAGCGCGGCCTCGATCCGGCACCAGAGCCAGATCAGGAGGGATGCTATGCAGTGGCATGGCCACACGTTTCCCGCAGTGGACACGCACGCCGACAGCCTGGGAGCGGTGCTTGCCGGCGAGCGGTCGCTGGCGGCCGTGGATGTGCCTCCGCGCGGGCAAGCCGACATACCCCGGCTGCAGGCCGTCGGGGTCACCCTGCAGTTTTTCTCCTGCTGGGTGGAGTCCCGCTATAAGCCCGAGCAAGCGTTGCCGCGCCTGCTGCAGTACATCGACGCCTTTTACTCCGCGGTTGCCGCGGACACCCGCGTGGTGCCGGTGACCGGCGAGGAGAGCTTAGCCCGCGTGGAGTCGAGCGAGGACCCCCGCGTTGGCGCGGCGCTGTCGGTGGAGGGAGCCGAGGCGCTCGGAGCCGAGCCGGCCATTCTGCGGGTGCTGTGGCGCCTGGGGGTGCGCCTCTTGTCCCTCACCTGGAATCAGCGCAACGCCTTGGCCGACGGGGCAGGGGAGGATCCGGGGGGCGGGGGGCTGTCGCGCGCCGGGCGCGCGATGGTGCAGGAGATGAACCGCCTGCACATGGTGGTGGATGTATCCCACTTAGCCGCCCAGGGCTTTTGGGACGTGATGGATGTTTCGGCAGCAGCGCCCATCGCCTCCCATTCGAATTGCCGGGCGCTGGCGGCCCATCCGCGCAATCTGTCGGATGCTCAGATCCGCGCGCTGGCCGGCCGCGGCGGCGTGCAGGGCATCACGTTTGTGCCGAGCTTCTTGGGGGGACGCAAGGACCGGGAGCGCGTAGCGGACCATGTGCTGCACCATCTGGCGGTGGTGGGCGACGATCGGCATCTTGGCATCGGAAGCGACTTTGATGGGGTGCCGGAGCCGGTGGCGGGCTTGGAGGACGTCGCGCAGTGGCCCAGCTTGCTGGATGCGCTGTCCCACCGCGGCTTGTCGGACGAGACTATCCTGCGCATCGCGGGCGGAAATTTTCTGGCGCTGTTCCGGGAGCAGTGGGCCGGCGCCCCTGGCGGGTAACGATCCCTCAGTAGCCTTTCGGGCCGTCGGGGGCACTCGGGCGCGGCGGTGCCGCGGGCGGACACTCCATCGCCCCGTACCTCTCCGCGCCCCACTCCGGCAGATCCCAGCCCGCTTCGGAGTCTTCCGTGCCCCCGCAGCCCAGCGGCCCCAGGCCTCCAGCTTCCTTGCGGTCAGGCTGCAGAAGGGATAGATGCTGGCGCGAAGACCCCGGCCACGGCGGCCGGCTTCGAGTCGGCAGGGATCCCGGCCTTGGGTGCTCGCAATCCGCTCACGTCGCTTCTCGTGTGACCGGCGTACGGTGCCGCTTGGCCGTATGACTATGCGCGAGACACCCATACTACGGCCATGAACGAGACCGTGAGGCGCTGGCATCAGCGATATTCGGCGACACTGTGGGCGGCCGGGGTGGTGGCCGCCCTGCTGTTGGCATGGTGGCTGGCCAGTGCGGCCCGTGGCCCGGCCGCTCCCATGACCTTGGGCGGCCGATTTCAGATTGTGGGGTTCTACCAGGACAAAAGTCCTGGCAGTGCCCGGCCAGGATCCCGCGCATCGTTTGAAGCACATGCGCGGGCCATCACCACGGTGACCCCGCGCTGGTTCACTATGAACAGCGCGGGGGCTATCCGGAGCATCGGGTACCAGCCCTCGGTCGCGAGCTTTGCGAAAAGTCACCACGTGCTGCTGGTGCCGCTGGTGACCAATGTGGGGAGCGGCATGCTGACGTCCGCCAGTGTCCGGGCCCGCGGCGCGCACGCCCTGGCGGCACTCATCAAGAAGGACCACCTGGACGGGGTCAACATCGACTTTGAGCTGCTGCCCGCCAGCGCACGCACCGGGCTGACCGACTTCGTGTCGCTGGTGCGCCATGACGTCGGGCCGCGGCCGGTGGTGGCCGTGTCCGTGTTTCCGCTGGTCGGGGTCTCGGCGTCCATCAGCCGCGCGTACAGCTACGCGGGGCTAGCCGCCCCCGCCAACTATCTGGTGGTGATGGCGTATGACCACCACTACAGCGGCGGCCCTCCGGGTCCCGTGGCGCCGTACAGCTGGGTGCTGGCGAATGTCGACGCGGCCCTTAAAATCGTTCCGGCCGCCAAGGTCGTCCTGGCCATTGGCATGTACGGCTACAACTGGGTCGGCACCAGCGCCCACACCGTGTCGGATGTGCAGGCGGAAGCGCTGGCTAAATCGCACGGAGTCCATCCCACCTACAACGCCGCCGAGTCGCAAAACACCTTTCGGTTCACCAGCGGCGGTGCGACCCACGTGGTGTGGTACATGGGAGACCGCTCGGCCCAGGCTAGGGTTGCGCTGGCCAAAGCCAAGCACTTAGCCGGCATAGCCCTGTGGCGCCTGGGCGATGAAGACCCGCGATTTTGGCTGGCCTTGGGACTTCCCTGAGACGGATTCGCCGCCCCCGTCTCCGGCCACGCGCACCACTGGGGCGCTAAGGCTGGCGGAAGCGGGCCGGCGCGGTGTCACCCGACATGGCGCCGGCGCAAACGGGTATCCCCCAAGCCATGCCCATCTGGCGGCATCGGTGCAGTGCACCTCCAGATCTGCGGGCCGGAGTCCCCTGGAGGCGGCGTATCGCAGCGGAGTCGCCACCAGCCAGCGGAGCATCTCCCGCCGATGTGCGGCATGGGACGCAGCGATCCCTCTCCAGTCCAGCTCCAAGCGCCCCGGGCGAACGGAGTGGCGGGCCAGGGCCAAGCTGGCCCTCTCTCGGCTCTGCACACGGAGAGGCAGCCGTCCGGCTCCAAGTCCTCCGGGGCACGAGGCGGTCCACTCCCCGAGGAACAGCTTCGCTGCGGGATTGTCCCGATGGCTGCGCTCGTAGGACTCCTTGACCAACTGCCGCACACCCACGCTGGCGCCGTAGGTTTCCCGGATGGGTTCAAAGCCGCGGCGGGACGCTAAGGCGAGGCCGCACATTTGGGTGCCTAACCCTCACGCGCACAGCCGCGGGGTGCATCGGAGTGGCCCCGGTGGCTTCAAGGTCCACGATGCGTTGATCCACCACCGCCGCGGACCCGCGCTTCATCGGAGGCAAGCGCGCGACGCGCGGTCGGCGCCGTACACCTCCCCGAGGAGGCGGGCAGCACCTCAGGTGGCCAGGTCGGCCACCTCCAGCTGGACGCGCGAGGGGAGCGGGCTGGGTACGAGCCTAGGCCACCCCGCCGCGCCGGCGGTTTAGGAACCACACGGCCCATGCCAGCACCACCACCGCACCGACCGCGTACACCCATACTTGGTCATGGAGCGCCTGGTGCCAATTGGTGCCGAACTGCACACCCAAATAGATGAAGACCACGGTCCACGGCAGAGCACCTAAGACGCTGTAGCCCAAAAACCGCCCGAAGCGCATCCGGGCCAGGCCGGCCGGCAGGGAGATGTAGGTGCGGACACCCGGCACCAAGCGTCCGAAAAACACCGCCGCCTCCCCATAGCGCTCAAACCAGCGCTGGGCCCGGTCCAAGCCGTGTGAGTGGCTGCCCCAGGTTCGGCCGACCCAGTAAGCCACGCCGTAGGCCACAACCGCGCCCAGCGTGCCGCCCACGAGCGCCACGAGGCCCGCTTCCCACCAGGTGGCCCGCCCCACGGCTACCAAGTAGCCGGCAAAGGGCAGGAGCACCTCACTCGGAATCGGGATGGCGGCACTTTCCAGTGCCATCCCGACGAAAACTCCCCAGAGGCCCAGGGTCAAAAATCCGGTGGCCAGTGCGGTCAGCGCGTGCATGAGATCTCCCCTTCTTGTTCAGCTTGACGGGCTTCGCACCGCGAGCCAGAACGCTCCGGCAGCCCCTACCGGACGCTGGCGGTGGGGGGGTGGGCCCGCGGACCCGGGGCCGATCCGCTCAGCCAAGGCAGCAGGGCTTCATATCGCGGCCCCAGCCAGTCGGACACCCGGTCCGGTCGGGCGGTGGGCACGTCCTGCCGATACTCTTGCAGCCGCTCCAGGTTCACGGTCGCCACCGCCACCCCTTCGCCGTCGGGGTGCGGACTTTCGGCCAAGATGCCGTCGCCCGCGGGCGTCTCGGCCATCGGCGCGTACACCGCCGCCTTACCCGTGAACAGAATGCCATAAAGCTCGCCGGTGCCCGCCCCCACGACCGACACCAGACCCGATTCCTGCGTCCGCGCCCAGGCACCTCGGCGCGCTTTGGCGGTCAGATACGCCGGGTCGGGATCCGACGCCGGCACGGCCACCAGCTCTGCGCCTTGCTTCCTCGCCAGGCGGTAGGTTTCAAAAAAGCTGGCGTCGTAGCATACCACAGGCTGCAGCGGGAGCGGCCCGGCGATGGGGGCCATCGCGGAGCCGGGCACCACCCCCCACTGGGACTCGACCGCCAGCAGGTGAAGCTTCGGCTGAACCATGATTAGCCGCCCGTCGGGGCCAAACACATGCGCCTGGTTTTCCAGCCGCTCGCCTTCCGCCACCAAGGTGGATCCCGCGACCACGGTGATGCCATAGGCGGCCGCCAGCCGAGAGAACACCGTCCGGTACAGGGGCACCACCACCGGAGCCCACGCGGCCAGCCGGACGGCCACATCGGCCGGCGAGAGCGCCGCGGCGGACGCAGTCCGAAGCGCCCGATGCTCCGACAGCAGGCCCAAGAGCGAGAGCCCGATGTACTCGGGAAACACAAGGAGCGCCGCCCCGGCCCGCGCGGCGAGATCGCACTGAATGACCAAGCGCGCCGTCCAATCGGCGGCGCTGGCCACCGGCCGCATGTCCCACTGGACCCCCGCCACCACCAGCGCGTCACGGCGCCACCGCGCAGGCCCAGCCCGGCGCTGCACCACCTGCACCCGCCGGCGCTCCTGGCTGACGCGCCGCGTGAGAAACGCCCGCCCCAGCGCCAGCTCCCAATTCATGCGGACCACCACGGGTGAGCCAAGTAAGCCCGGGGGTTCAGCTGCGTGAGCAGGGCGGTCTCGCGGGCGATGGCCAGCGAACCCCAGGGCACGCTGGCGCGTACCCAGTCGGACAGCGACTCCACCGGCAGGAAGCCAGCTTCCTCCGGGTCGGCTTCACAGGGAACCGTCAGAAGGGGGGGAGCACCCCCGCCAAAGCCAATCACCTGATTCTGCTGCGATTCGCGCCAGATGCCCAAATACTCGGGCAGCCGCGGCGCCGCCAGCGCGATCAGCAGCTCGGCGTTCATCAGCGTCAAGGTGCGGCTGACTTCGGGCACCAGCAGGTCCTCCCCCACCAGCAGGCCGACCGCGTGGCCGCCCAAGTCAAACACGTGTATGTCATCGCCAAGCACCGAGGGCTCGTCGGCGCCCGGCGCGCGGTGGGTTTGCAGCTGGGACCCAACGAGCCGCCCCTGGCCATCGTACAAATCGGCCCGGCGGGACCCGCCATCGGGCTCGCGGGCCGCCACCAGCGTGGGAACCTGGGCCCCGTCGGCCCACCGCGCCATCTGGGGGCGAGGCGGCCACTGAAGCAAATCGAGCAAGATGAGATCACTGGCGGGGCCCCACGTATTGGGGAGGCGATCCCCGCGCCAGTAGGAGAGCGTCTCCAGCCGAATCATGGGTGGCCACTTGTCCGAGCCGATGGCGCCCCATACCCGCCCAGCGGGGAGCAGCGGATCTCGACCATCTACCCGCCCCCCATCACCCGGTGTGCTGACCGCGTCGAATGGAGCAATTGTATCACCCGAGTCGGCTATAATGCGTGGCAAGATGGCGAATTCAGCGCGCCGCATCGCGGCGCTCAAGATTGGCTCCACCAGCGTGGCGGCTCTCGGGGCCGACCGGCTGTCCCATCCCGACGCTTACCGCGTGTGGCTGCTGGGACTGGTAGACGCCCCGTCCCTCAGGGATCGGCTGGCACCGGTGCTGGCTGAGGTGGCGGCGTGGCTTCCCCGCCAGGCTTTGGTGGGGATCGGGGAAGTGGGCCGGCTGCGCCCGGAGCTGGCCGACTGGCTGGCCCGGTGGGGATGGCCGGTGTGGCAGCTGTCTGGGACCGAAGAAGCCCAGTGCACGTGGTGGGGCGTCCAGGCCGGCCGGGACCGGCCGGCCGTGGTGGTGGACGTGGGGGGCGCCAGCACCGAACTGTGCGATGGCTGCGCCGCCGCGTCCTGGCCCTTTGGGGCGGCGCGCCCGCCCTGCCGGGGCACCCGGCTTGACGCGCCGTGGGCACCGGGCGCCCGAGAATTGGTGGCGGTGGGCGGCACAGCCGTGGCGCTGGCGGCCATGGCTGGCAGCCCGCGGCTCGAGCGCCCCGCGCTCGTGGGCTGGAGTCAGCGGCCGAGTGAAGTCGCACGCTGCGCTGCGGGCCAGGGCGTGGATCCGGCCCGCGCGGCGCTGCTGCCCGGCGGCATTCGGTCGCTGCTCCATGTCATGGACAGTTTGGGGGCTCCCGCCCTGGAAGTGTCCCAGCGCGGGCTGGTGCATGGACTGTGGCTGGCCGCGCGCCTAGGCCGGGTGCCGCATGCCCGCTGACACTCCCGTCATCGCGCAGTGGCGGCAGCTCAAGCAAGAAGCGTCCGATGCCGATTGGCTGTTTTTTCGCCTCGGCGACTTTTACGAGCTGTTTTTTGACGATGCGGTGGCAGCCGCGTCGGTGCTCGGGGTGCAGCTGACCAGCCGCGACCAGAAAGTGCCGATGTGCGGTGTGCCGTTTCACGCGGTCGAGGACTATCTGGGGCGCGCCGTGGAGGCAGGCTTCCGGGTGGCCCTGGCGGAGCAGCTGGAAGACCCCGGTGCCAGCCGCGGGCTGGTGGCGCGGGGGATCGTGCGGCGGGTAGGCCCAGGAAACTACCTCCCCGAAGACGGCCAGGCCCCGGGGCCGCTGGCTGCGGTGCGGATGGCGGCGGACGGGTTTGGCCTGGCGCTGCTGTGGCTGGCGGAGGGGCGAGCCGCCGCCTGGGAATACCACGGCCGCGATTTTGCTGCCGCGCTCCAGCAAGCCTGGATGAGCCAGCGCCCCGCCGAAGCACTGGCCAGTCGGGAGCTGCCCCTGGGCCTGGGGGCTCGCATCGATGGGCGCGCGTTTTTGGGCACGGCTGCTCGCCAGCAGCTGGCGGATCGGTGGGGCGTGCCCAGCCTGGCGCGCTGGGGACTCGATGAGCAGCCGCTAGCGGCCGAGGCGCTCCTGGCCGCCATTCGATACGCGGAGGCGGCCGAAGGCCGGGCGCTGGTGCACTTGACGCACATTGCTGCGGGCCGGCCCGAAGGCCTGATGCGGGCCGACGCGCGTGCCATGGCCCAGCTGGGCATTGTCGGCCGCACCCCCGACGAGCCGAGTCTCTGGACTTGGCTCAACATGACCGCCACGCCTATGGGCGAGCGGCTGCTGCGCCAGTGGCTGCACCAGCCGCTGATCCATCCGCTCCGGCTGGCAAGCCGCCAGGATGGCGTGGCTCACTGGCTGGAGGCCGGGCCGCTGCGCCGGGACGCGCGCCTGCGCCTGGCACGCGTGGGCGACTTGGAGCGGCGGCTAACGCGCATCGCGCTGGAGCTGGCGACGCCGCGCGACCTAGTGCGCCTCGCCCAGGGGCTGTCCGCCCTCAGCAGTCTGGCGGCCCTGGGCGGCCCCGAGGACCCGCCGGCGCCCCCGGATCCGGACGGTGCCCTCAGCCGCTTGAGCGCGGCGCTCAGTCAGCTGGATCCCGAGGCTCCTGCCGCGTGGGACACCGGCCACCTCATCCGGCCGGGCGCCGATGCGCGGCTGGACGCCCTGCGCACGCTGGCTCAAGACCAGCGCGCCGCGCTGATCGCACTGGAAGGTGCGCTGCAGGCGGAGACCGGAATTCGCGGGCTCAAGGTGCGGCACCACCGGGCGCTGGGCTATTTTGCCGAAGTGCCGACCGCCCAGGCGCCTCGTGTGCCGAGTGACTGGCGGCGGCGGCAGAGCTTGGCGGCCGCGGAGCGCTTCACGCTTCCCCGGCTGGAAGATTTGGCGGCAGCGATCCAGTCGTCCACCGCTGAGTGGATGGCGGAGGAGGAGCGGGCCGCCAAGGGCATCTTGGCCGAGGTGAAGGCCGAACTGGTGTTGCTGCAGCAGTGGGCGAGGTGGGTGGCCGAGGTGGATGCGCTGGCATCACTCGCGGAGTGCGCAGATCGCCGGCAGCTGTCGCGGCCGGCCATCGGGCCGACTATTCAGATCGCCGGCGTCCGCCATCCGGTGGTGGCCGAGCAGGTGGAGAGTTATGTGCCCAGCGACTTACACCTGGCAGCGCCCGCCAAAGCGGCGCTCATCACGGGGCCCAACATGGCCGGCAAGTCGACCTACATGCGCGCCGTGGCGCAAAATGCGTGGCTGGCGCAAATCGGCAGCTGGGTGGCCGCCAGCGCCTGGGCGGCGCCTCTGTTTGACGGAATATACCCGCGCATTGGGGCAGAGGACGATTTGGCCCGGGGACGCAGCACGTTTCTGGTGGAGATGGAGGAAACCGCCCAGATTCTGAGCCAGGCCGGGCCCGACAGCTTGGTGATCCTGGATGAGTTGGGGCGCGGGACGGCCACGTTTGACGGCATGGCCATCGCATGGGCGGTGGTAGAGCAGCTGGTGGGCGACGACGCGGCGCGAGCCCCCTGGGTGCTATTTGCCACCCACTATCATGAGCTGACGCAGCTGGGGGGCGAGCGCGTCGTCAACCTGGCCGTCGACGCCGTCCAGCGCGAAGGTCAGCTGGTATGGCTCCATGAGGTGCATCCGGGACAAGCCTCCCAGTCGTTTGGCGTGGCCGTCGCGGCGCTGGCGGGAGTGCCCCGCCCGGTGCTGCGGCGTGCCGAGCGGCTGCTGCGGCAGTGGGACCGCGAGGGCCGCCCCGCCCCCCTGGGCGCCGAGCAGGTGGATTGGCTCGCCCCGGACCCGGAGGTGGAGCTGTGGCTGGCGGAGCTGGATCGCGTGCAAGTGGACACGCTGACGCCGCTGGAGGCGCTTCAGCTGCTGGCGGAGTGGCAGCGCCGGCGCGCGGGTGCCCGCCTATGAGCCGCATTCGCCGGTTGGATCCGGCCGTCGCGGACCAAATTGCCGCGGGGGAGGTAGTCGAGCGCCCCGCGTCCGCCGTCAAAGAACTGACCGAAAACGCCATCGACGCGGGCGCTCACGCTATTCGGGTGCTGGTGCCCGCCCCTGACCGCCGGCATTTGATTGTCGAGGACGACGGAGTGGGCATGGACCGCGACGACGTGCTCCTCTCGGTGGAGCGCCACGCCACCTCCAAGTTGGCGCGGCTGGCGGACTTAGATCAGCTGGGCACGCTCGGATTTCGCGGAGAAGCGCTGGCGGCCATCGGGTCCGTCTCTCGGTTGGCGGTCTCGAGCCGCCCACCGAGCGCGGACACCGGGTATCAGGTGGTGGTGGACCACGGGCTGCGTGTCTCGGCGGGGCCGGTAGCCCGGCAGCCCGGAACGCGGGTGGAGTGCCGGGACTTGTTCCGGGATGTGCCCGCGCGCCTAAAAGCTCTGCCGGCGGCCCCGGCCGAGTGGATGGCCATCTGGCAGGTGGTGGCCGGCCAAGCCGCCGCCCACCCCCAGATCGGATGGACCCTGGCGGAGGAAGCTGGGGGAGCCCCCGCATTTGCCACGCGGCCGGGCAGCACGCTGGCTGACGTGCTGCTGGCGTGGCTGGGGCCCGATGCCGCGGCCCAGCTCATCCCCGTGGAACGCACCGCGCTGGCCGGCGACGTCTCGGTGTCCGGCTTCATTCTGCCGCCCGATCTGGCCCGCGGCAATCGCCGCCAGCAGGTGCTGGCCATCAATGGCCGCGTAGTCCGCAACTTTTCCCTGCGGGCCGCCGTGGAGCAGGGCTATGGATCGCTCCTGCCGGAGCGGCGATATCCCGGATGCTGGCTCCAGATTTCGATTCCGGCGCCGCAGGTGGACCCCAATGCCCACCCGGCCAAAGCCGAGGTGCGCTTGGAGCGGGAGCGGGCGGTTGCCGGGGTGGTGCATCAGGCCGTGCAGGATGCACTGCGGCGCCAGCACGCCTTTCCGCTGCAAGCGGCCAGCGCGGATGGGGCGGTGGAATCTGCCTCGCCCCTGCGCGCGGCCGAGCAGGCGGCCTGGGACTGGCCCAGTGCCGCCTCGGGTGCTTCGCCCGCCCCGCTGCACCGCGAGATTGCCGACCTGGTGCCCCTGTCGCAGTGGCAGGCCCGCTATCTGCTGTGCCAGGGCGCCGCCGGCTTGTATCTGATCGACCAGCATGCGGCGCATGAGCGGGTCTACTACGATCGGTTCAAGCAGTCGGCCGCGCAGGCGGTGCCGGTGCAGCCCCTCTTAGTGCCGCTGGTTCTGAACCTGTCGCGGACGGAAGCCCAACTGCTCGCCACCCATGGGGAGGTGCTGGCGGCGTCCGGGTTTGAGCTGGAGCCGCTGGGTGGCAGCAGCGCCGCGCTGCGAGCCGTCCCGGCCCCGCTGATGGACGTGGCCGATGTGTCCTTGGTCCAGACCCTCTTTGACTCCCTGCTGGCCGGCGGCGCTTACGGAGAACACCCGGTGTCGTGGGCGCTGGATCATCAGCTCGCCACGGCCGCATGCAAAGCAGCGGTCAAGGCCAACCGCCCCATGACCCGGCCGGAAATGGAGCGCCTCCTAGCGGACATGGCTGAGAGCCCGTCGCCCCGCAGCTGCCCTCACGGCCGGCCCACCCTGCTGGTGCTGTCGCTCGAGGAGGTGGATCGGCGCTTTGGACGACGCTGAGCAGCCGCTGCTGGTGCTGGCGGGGCCTACGGCCGCCGGCAAGTCCGCGCTCGCGCTCTCCTGGGCCACCCGGGTCGGGGCTGAAATCATCTCGGCTGACTCGACGACCGTGTATCGCGGCACAGACATCGGCACCGCCAAGCCGTCACCCGCCGAGCGGCAGCAGGTGCCGCACCACTTACTTGATGTCGCCGACCCGCGCGAGCAATACAGTGCGGCGCGGTTTCAGCAGGAAGCCCGCGCCGCGGCGGCAGCGATTCGCGCGCGCGGCCGACTTCCCCTGGTGGTAGGGGGCACGGGGCTGTTTGTCCGCGCGCTGCTGGCCAACTATGCCTTTGCGCCTGCTGGCGATCCCTCGGTCCGGCAGGCCATCGAGGCCTGGTGGGAGGCGGAGGGGCCCGGCCCGGTGCGGCGCCAGCTCAGGCTCGTCGATCCCGCGTCCCACGCGGCCATTGCGGCCGGCGACCGGCGGCGCTTGATCCGGGCGCTGGAGGTGTACCGACTGTGGGGCCGGCCTCTGCCGCGCCAGCCCGGCTCGCCACCCTACCGGGCACTGGCCGTCGGCCTGTTCCGCAGTCGGGAGGAGCTGGGGCGCCGCATCAGAGACCGAGCTCAGGCGCAGCTCGAAGCCGGACTGCAGGCGGAAATGCTGGCCCTGCATGCCCAGGGCGTCCCGTGGCGCGCCCCCGCCTTCCAGGCGCTTGGCTACCGGGAAGCGGTGCAGTGGGCGCGCGGCCGCCTGTCGGAAGCCGACTTGCTGCCGCTCATCACGCGCCACACGCGCCAATATGCCAAGCGGCAACTCACGTGGCTCCGCCGGGAGCCCGGCATCCGCTGGATCAATCTGGACGAAGTGTCCGATGCGGCGGCACTCGAGCGCCTCCTAGAGTGGACCGCCGCCTTTTTGCGCCCCTGAGGCGCTCAAGCCATCGCGGCCCGGTGCTTGCCTGGGAAGCAGCCGCGCGCGATAGACCCAGCTGGGCGCTATCCGGCGCCATGCCCGCCGCTAAGCGTGGCGGGAGATCCGTGGGATGCGTGCGTGCGCCAGCTCGGCCAGCTGGTGGAGGACAGCGCCGACCCCGCTCGACGGTCTGCGGCGCAGTACACGCCGCTGCACGCCCACGGCGAAACGTGGGGCATCGAAGCCGTCTTGGCCGGCCCGCTCTACCTCGCCAACCGGGGGGTGGATGAAGTGGATGCCCCTCATGTGTGCTTACAGCCCGTGTCCGCCGACGTGACAGGAGCCGGGGGCACCCGTCTGCTCTTGCCCCCGGCCGACTGCCACCGATTGATCTGCGCAGGCCGTGAACCTGCCGTCACGATTTGCGCATGGCAAGCAGCCCACGGCGCTTCGGCTCACGTGCTTGCCGTGCGGCCTCGCCACGTCCTCCACACCTCGGCGCCTACCGGCTGAATACCTGCTGGCCAATGCGCGCCACCACCGGGAGGCCCTCGATCCAGGTGTTGGTGGTGAGCGCAGGATTGTAGAAGTACAGCGCCCCTCCGCTGGGATCCTCGCCCCCCAGGGCGGCCTCGGCCGCCTGATAGGCGGCGGCGCTTGGCGCCTGCCAAAAGGTGCCGTTCTGCACGGACTCAAACTGGCCCGGTGCAAAAATGACCGCCGCAATGGACTTGGGGAACCCCGGGCTTTTGACCCGGTTTAGCACGACCGCCGCCACCGCCACCATGCCCGCAAACGGCTGATTGCCCGCCTCGGCCTGCACCAGGTGAGCCAAGTCCGCGAGACTTTGACCGGCAGCCACCGCCGCCGATGCCGCTTGCGGCGGCACCCAGATGATGGTGCCCACGGAAGGCGCGCTTGCGGAGTTGAGGGCCGCCAGCTGCCCCAGCGGCACTCGGAGCGACGTGGCCACGGCGGAAAGGGTCACTCCGCGGGCAGACACCAGAAAGCGGCCGGGAATGGCCAGCGTGGCGCCAGCATAAATGGCCGTCGACTGACCCAGCCCGTTGGCGGCCTGCAGCGCCGCCACGGACACCCCATAGGTTTGTGCCAGCCCCCACAGGGTATCGCCCCACACCAGCACCACGGTCGTGGGCTGGGCCACCCAGTGCCCGGGCGGCACCGCAGCGGGCTGGACCTCCGGCGCTGGCGGCGCGGCGGGTGGGCTGGCGGCTTGCACCGCGCCGCCCGGGCTGCCCAGGAGCGAGGCGCCCACGATCAGGGCGCCCCCCGAGATCAGGCCCGCGGTGCGGGCTGCGGCGGGGCCCCAGGGGATGGCTAGCTTTCGGAGATTCGGCACCGTCCTACCTCCTCACATGCTGGCCCACGCCAGCCCGGGATCGTATGCGGACAAGCCAGGGAAGTTTCCACAAACATCCGGCAGTGGGCGATGGCCGGCGGCCCAGGAATCAGTACCCAGGCGGTTCGCTCCGGCGCCGGCCATGGCCGAAGGCTAGCCGCCGCGGGCCACACGTATCATCTAGGGGCCGAGGCCCGCGCGAAGCTGAGCCGGGAAAGGAGAAGCCGATGGCTGACGCTGTGCGGGGGCCTACCCTCCCGCCGAGACCGACTGCCGCGCCCTCGACGTGGTCCGCCCGCCGCTCGTCTCCCAAACCTTCGTCCGGCACGTCGGCCGAAGTGCTGCGGTGGCTTGCTGAGGGGCAGGTGAGCACCGTCGACGCCGTGAGGCAGCTCCGGCACTTGGAAGACCGGGACACCCCGGTCCTGAGCAGTGGGGCCGCAGAGGGCGGGATCGACCGGGCCCTCGCCCAGCTGGATGCGCTGGTCGGCCTGCATGAGGTCAAGCGCCAGGTGAGAGAAATCTGCGCGTTTGTGGATATTCAGCACCGGCGCGCCGCCTTCCAGCTGGCGGCCGAACCCCATACGCTGCACATGGTGTTTCGCGGGGCACCGGGCACCGGCAAGACCACGGTAGCCCGGCTCTTGGGCGAGCTATTTCGGGATTTGGGTGCTTTGCCGAAGGGGCATCTCGTCGAAGTGGAGCGAGCCGACCTCGTAGGCGAATACATTGGACATACCGCCCAGAAAACGCGGGAAGTGGTGCGGCGCGCGCTGGGCGGGGTGCTGTTTATTGACGAAGCGTATGCGCTGGCACGCGGGGGCGGCAAGGACTTTGGCAAGGAAGCCATCGACACCTTGGTCAAAGTGATGGAAGACCGAAAAGGTGACTTTCTCCTGATTTTGGCCGGGTACCCCCGGGAGATGGCGGCCTTCATGGATGCCAACCCCGGCCTGCGGTCGCGCTTTGCCATCCACATCGACTTTCCCGAGTACCGCCCGGATGAGCTGGCGGCCATCGCGCGCCTAATGCTGGCGGAGCGGCAATATCGGCTGGGGTCGGATGCGGAGGAGCAGCTGGTGCGCATCCTGGAGCGCCGCGCCAGCGGCTGGCACGAAAACGCGGGCAACGCCCGGATGGTCCGCAATCTCATGGAGCGCACCATTCGGCGACAGGCGGTGCGCCTAGTGCAGCACGGCGCGCCGCTGTCCCGCGATGACCTGATGACACTGGTGGCGGCTGACCTGGATGAGGCCCGGTGATGCGCGGGGCCGTGCTCGTGGGGCGGGTCAACGTGGGCAAAAGTTTGCTGGTGGTGAACTTCGCGGCGTACTGCGGCCAGCGAGGGCTTCGGTTCCAAACCGCGGGCAGCCAGGACAGCCCAGGGCAAGCTTGGTCGCTGGGCGAAGCCCGCCGCCGCCTGGTGTCCGCGGGGCCGCATCCCACCCTGGACGTGCGGGGAGTCTCCGTGACGCTTCGAGGAGGTGGAAGGCCGCAGGCCGTGTGGCTGTGGGACACGCCGGGCCTCGTGGCAGGAATCTCGGAGCGCGCCGAGATTCGCCGCGCCATGGCCGCCACGCTGGCGCAGCTCGCGCGCGCGCATGTCGTGCTGCACATCGTCGACGCCGCGGCCGCCGAGGTGTGGAATGAGACCGACCAGGCGGTGGCCGACTGGGTCAGCCAGCAGGGTGCCTACGCCATCGTCGCCAACAAGATGGACCGCCCGGGAGCCCGGAGCGGCTTGCGCCAGCTGCGCCGCCACAAGTCCGGTTTGGCGCTCATCCCGGTGTCGGCGCTGACGCAGCAGGGTTTCGCCGCGCTTGGCCGGGCGCTGGCCGCCGGATGCGCGCCCCGGAACCCGTAGGGGAGGCAAGCTGGGCCCGGTGCCGCGTGTCCGCGTCCCATCGCGTCCTGGGGCTTTGCTCAGGCCTGCGCATCAGGATCCCGACGGGCCTCGCCCCGAGCCTCCAGGCCTCCCGAGCGCCCAAGCAACCGAGGGTCAGGCCCTCCGCGCGCGCAAGCCGCGACCCACGCCAGTCCTAGCCCGGCGGGCGCCGAAGACGCCATGCAGCCACACACAATGGCCCCGACTGCCAGCCGCCAGCGCACCACTCTCCACCCGCGCGCTCAAGGCCCGCCTTCGGCTCTCCAGCCAGGATAGGGCCCGCCACGCAGGGAGCGAATGCCCGGCCCCTCCGGACTATGCGTGCGGCGAGAGGACGGTGCCGCCATGCGCGGGGTCGCCGTCGGTTGGGGTACCGCTAAAGCGCTGCCCACGCGACGATGCCCAGCGCCACCAGCACGGCAGCGGTCACATGATGGGCATGCTGCTCGAGCCACGTCCACTTCACCTGGTACCCGCCCCACACCGCCGCCAGACTTAGGACGACGATCGCCAGAATCGTGACCAGAGCATACACGGCGGACACCAGAGCCACCGTTCGGACGTTGACGGCCATCGCGGCGAGGAATACCGGCAAGATGGTGGGGTCGGGAGAGGCCGCGATGCCGGCCGGGATGAGCCAGGTGCTCCGGCGGCGGAAGCGGTCGGACAGATGAGGGTCATGCACCTGGCTGTGGCCGTAGGGCGGAGGAGGGAGGGCGTCCGGATCGTGGGAGTGATCCGGTGAGTGGACATGCGTGGCCTCGCGCTCATGGGCTAGGCCCGCCTCATGAGGATGAGGATGCGAGTGGCCGGGATGCCGCCGGCTCCAGAGAAACAGGCCCATCCCGCTGAGCACGAGCACGATCCCCACGATGGGCCCCTCAATGCGCAAAATCCCCTTGAGCCCGAACCCCAGTCCCATGATAAGGACGCCCAGGGCCAGGGATCCAAGAACGTGGCCAACCCCCGTCCACAGCGCGACCCGGGTGGTGCGACCCGTGGACCAGCGCTGGGCCCGGGCCACAACGGCGATTGGCATCCAATGGTCGGGCAAAATGGCATGAAAAATAGCGACGCTGGCTCCGGCCAGCAACAGAACAATCAGTGAGGCAGCTGGCACGGCGTTTCCCCCTAGATAAAGTATCGGGCGAAGGCCGCCTTGATTTCGGCAATCTTCGCTTCCGCGTTCCCCGTTTCGACGGCGTCCACGATGCAGCTGTCCATGTGGTCCTCAAAAACCAGCCGAGCCACCCCGTCGAGAGCGGATCGAATCGCGGCTAACTGAATCAAAACCTCCGGACAGTCCCGCTCAGTGACAAGCATTTCCCGGACCGCGCGGACATGGCCCTCGACACGGGATAGCCGGTTCACCATCGGCTGCCGGTTGTGTGAGCGTCCCACAGAGCACCTCCTCCTGCGGCCATCGGGCGATGCGGCTCCTCAGCAGCCGTATCCCCCCGGAGGGGATATTATCCCATCAAGCGACAGAGCGGAACCCCCCTGCCTGCCGGACAGCCCCGCTCATCTCGGGGCTCTCGAACTTGCTCCTGCTATACTCGGGGATTGGCAGGGGGGCATATGATGACCACGGTGGCAGCGGAGGCAGACGCGCTGGCGGAGCGCAATTTGGCGCGGGTGCTGAAAGCGTTTCGCACCGTGCGCCTGTCTGCCGCCGACTTGGTGGGCTCAGAGGGCTATGGCTACGGCGATATCGGGCGCGACAAGCTTGAGCAGGTGTACGCCGAGCTATTGGGCACCGAGGCGGCACTCGTGCGGCCGCAGTGGGCTTCGGGCACCGCCGCCCTTGCCACCATGGCCAAGGCAGTGGTGGAGCCAGGCCAGCACCTGGTTTTGGTGGGTCCCGTGTACGACACGCTCGCGCCGCTGCTGGACCCTGCTGGCGCCCATCCCCAAAGTTTGGCCCGCCGAGGCGCTCGGATTACGGCCGTGCCCCTGGCCCACGACCGCCTCGATGGGGAGCGGTGGGAGGCCGCGCTCGCCGACGAACCCGATTGGGTGTACCTGCAGCGCTCTCGGGGGTACCAGCGCCGCCCGTCCTGGACGCGCGAGACCCTGGCCGCTCTGATCGCCGAAGCCCACCGGGCCGGCGCTCAGGTGCTGATAGACAACTGCTACGGCGAGTTTACCGACTACTCGGAGCCTGGCCAGTGGGGCGCCGATCTGCTGGCGGGGAGCCTCCTCAAAAACCCGGGCGGTGGCCTGGCGGCCACCGGGGGGTACGTCGCCGGCCGGGCCCGGCTGGTGGACCGCGTGGGGGATGAGCTGAACGCGCCCGGGGTGGGCGCCGACTTGGGCCCCGGCGGGCCATATCTCCGGGGATTTTGGCAAGGCCTTTTCTATGCGCCGCATGCGGTCGCCGAGGCGATTTGCGGCACCGCCGCCGCCGCGCACCTGCTGGCCGAGGCGGGGTATGCGGTAGACCCGCCGGCCGACACCTGGCCGCGCCAGGACATTGTCCTGGCCGTGGAGCTGCCAGGCCCCGAAGCACTGTTGGCAGCCGTGCGGGCGGTCCAGCAGGTTTCGCCGGTGGATGGCCACGTGGTGCCAGAGCCCTGGGCGATGCCAGGGTATCCGGATCCCGTCGTCATGGCCCAGGGCGGCTTTGTCCCCGGCGGATCGCTCGAGCTGTCGGCGGATGCTCCGATGAGGCCGCCCTGGACCCTCTATCTTCAGGGGGGCGTGATGCGGCAGCACACAGTGCTGGCCGCGCGAGCCATCATCGAGGCGCTGGCGGCGCGCACATCTCAGGCATAGCCCCGCACAATGCCCACGAGCCGGCCCAGGATGCGCACCTCGCGGGCTACAATGGGAGCGTAGCGTGGATTCTCTGCCAGGAGGCGCACCGCGTCGGGTGCGCGCAGAAATCGCTTGAGCGTGGCTTCCTCGCCCAGCAGCGCCACCACAATTTGGCCATCGTCGGCGGTGTCCTGCTGGTGCACAAACGCCAAATCGCCGTCCAGAATGCCTGCGCCCTCCATGCTGTCTCCCCGCACCCGGAGGGCAAAATCTGGGCGCCCACCAAACCAGGCGGTCGGAGACGCGGGAATCGGCACCAAATCCTCGATCTGCTCGTCCGCCAGCAGGGGCAGGCCAGCCGCAACCCGCCCAATAAGGGGCACGCGGTCGCCCGTCGGATCGTCCCCACGAGGCAGGGTGAGGCCCCGCGAGCGCTCGCGCACGCGGTTGATGCGGCCTTCCTCCTCCAGGCGCCGCAGATAGTACGCCACGGTAGAGGTGGACTTCAGCGACACGGCGGCGCCAATCTCCCGCACGGTGGGGGGGAATCCGTGCTCGGCTTGGTAGCGCGCGATATACTGGATGATAGCGTCCCGGCGCGATGGCATGGCGACTCCTTCTTTCGCGTTTGGACTCGGTCTGACTCAACTGGCGTGCCAAAGGCGCGATGGGGAGTTTGATTCCCCTTGGCGCGGGCTTGCGGTGTCTATATCAGAAGCCGCAGCCCTTGTAGGGCATGATAGCACCTTGGGCGGGGTGAGAACATATAATCGATGGTTTATTGACCCCGCTCGCAGTATGGGGAAATGGGGAGGTGTCGCCGTGTGGGTCCGCCGCCGCCCTGGAGGATCCGAGTTGGGGTGGTGGCTGCTTCTGTTGGCTGCCGCCGCAGGCATGGGCCGCGGGGCGGGCGCCGGACTCGTCGCCGCCGTGGGGGCTGCGGTGGCCGCCGTGGGCGCCGTGGTGGCCGCCGGGTACTCTCTGCGGCAGCCGTGGGCAGCCGGTACCGTGGCCACCGCCACCACTTATGCGCTGGCGACTCCGGTCACCGCCGGGGGGCGCCTCCCACTGGCCCTGCTGGTGGGAGGGATGGCGGCCGTGGCCGCGGGCCTCGGCCGCCGGGCACCCACGGAGCGGATCCGGCTGTCCGATGGCCTGTATGGCGTCGGCCTTATGATCCTGCTGTCGGGGGTGTTTACATCCCTGGTGCCACTGCCGTCCACCTCACTGCGCACCGCGCACCTCACCACGCTGCTGGTTCTGTATTTGCTCACGCCGCCGCTGGAAGTCGCTACGGTCCTGCTGGTGCTGTTCCAGGGCCACACGCTGGCACGCTTTGTCCGGGCCAACTACGCGTGGCGGCCCAGCTCGTGGCGCGAGCTGGGACAGGGCTTCGCCGTCGGCTTGGCGATTGTCCTGCTTTCATCGCTCCTGGTCCAAGCCGAAAGGACGTGGATCCGCCTGCCGGTGCACCCCAACAATCCTTTCGTGTATGACCCCCATGCATCCGCGGCGCCCGGCCTCGGCATCGCAGCCCTGGTGCTGGCGGTCGTGGTGCTGGCACCGCTGGCGGAGGAAGCGCTGTTTCGCGGCTTGCTGTTTGGCGGCCTGGCGGCTCGGTGGGGAACCTGGCCCGCGGCGATCCTATCGGCCGCCATCTTCGGCGCCGCCCACCTGAACCTCTCCCTGTGGCTGCCGCTGTCGGTCGCCGGATTGCTGCTGGCGCTGGTGTACGCGCGCACCCGGTCGCTCTGGTCTTCGACCGTAGCGCACGCCACTCTGAATGGGCTGTCTGTTTTGTTGGCTCTTCTGGTCCGCTGACGAATAGGGGCACGCGGTTGCGGTCAGGCCTCACACAGGTCGGAGGGCTCGGAGGGCCTCCGATGGAAGGCAGCACGATGGATGAGTGTGGGTGCCGGAACGATGCCGCGGATATTTGCGGCACCTTTGCGGCAAGCCCGTCCCACTGGGGGGTCCGCCGACCGAACCGAGGCGACGGGGGAGGGCGCCGCGGTGGACCAGCTGGAGTTTTCCTCGACGGGAGGCACGCGGCCGGCTTTGTAGCGGCTCGGGGAGTCAACGTGGTCGCCTTCAGCGACATCGGCGGGGGTATACTGGGCCCGCGCGGCCTGGATTGGGCCGCAAGGGTTGCTGGGCGAGGGAGCAGGATCGGTGGCGGGCCTTCCCCGCGCCCCACCATCACCAATCCGGACCTGCTGAGCGCCGAGGTGAACGTGCGGGTGCCGGCAGCCCCTGAAAGCCAAATCGCCCACGAGGTGGCCGGGCAATCGCGAGCGAAGCTGGTGGCGGGGGAGCCCACCGGGTGGCGGTTTATGCTCGCGAGTCCTCGTCGGACCAGCGCGCGGCCTTGGACGGGCAGGTGGCACGCGTCGACGCGTTGGCGACGTGCAAAGGCTCGTCGGAGGCGCGCCCGGTCACGGAGGTGGGCTCAGGGCCCACTGGCCAGCGCCCCAGCTGATGCAGGTGCTCGCGGACCCGTCCGTGGCCATCGTGGCCGTCGCGCATCGGGATCGGCTGATGCGATGCGGCTCCGAGGATGCCGCGGCGCCGCTGGCCGCCCAGGGCCGGCGGCTGGCGGTGGTCGATCCCGACGAGACGCAAGACGACCTGGGGCAGGACAAGATCGACGCGCGGACCCACTTGTGCACTGGGCGGTATGGGAGACATTCGGCCCGCCATCGGGCCGCGCAGGGGGAGGTGTCCTCTCGCGGTGAGCAGGCGATGACGGCGGCCGCTGACGAAGTGCGGGCACTGGCATGGCGTGAGGAGATTGACCTGCGCCGCCTGCCGATTGGCCATCCAGCGGGTGGCGGAGGCGATGCGGCTGAGCGGTTGGTATTGGACCTCGGCAATATCTTCCCACCGCAAATACTTTCTTGCTAAACTATCGCCGAGGTCAGGTGCTAGGATGCAACCAAGCGGGGGAGGCAATCACCATGGACTTTCAGCTGACGCCGGATCAGTTGGCGCTGCGCGAGTGGGCACACGGATTTGCCGAGCGGGAAATGCGGCCGGCGGCTGCTCGCTGCGACGAGGCGGAGGAGATGCCGTGGGAGGTGCTTGGCAAGGCCGCCGAAGTGGGCTTGTTGTCCTATTTTATCCCGGAAGCGTACGGCGGCGGCGGCATCGTGAGCCTGCTGGACATGCTGGTGATTCACGAGGAGCTGTTTTGGGGCTGCGCAGGGATTGCGACGGCCATGGGTGGCGTGGGCTTGGCGTCCATCCCGATCCTTGAAATGGGAAGTGAGGCCCAGCGCCAGGAGTGGCTGCCGCGCTTGTGCGACCCTAAGCATCCGCGGCTCGGCGCCATGTGCCTCACAGAGCCCGGTGCGGGATCGGACGTCGCGGCGCTGTCCACCCGCGCGGAGCGTCATGGCAGCGAGTATGTGCTGAACGGCACCAAGACGTTTATCACCAACGGTGGTATTGCGGATGTGTACGTAGTGTTTGCCCGCACGGATCCTGCAGGCGGATACGCGGGTGTGTCGGCCTTCATCGTCGATGGCTCGACGCCTGGCCTCAGCGGCGGCAAAAAGTTCCATAAACTAGGCCTCCGCGCCAGCCATACCGCCGAGGTTCACTTTGACCGTGTGGTGGTGCCCGAAGCTAACCGCCTGGGGGACGAAAACGCGGCCTTTCTCGGTGCCATGAAGATGCTAGAGCACTCGCGCCCTTCGGTGGCGATTGCCGCCGTCGGCGTGGCCAGGGCGGCTTACGAATACGCCTTGGCGTACACGCGCGGGCGGCAGCAGTTTGGGCGCCCGATCTACAGCAACCAGGCGGTGTCTTTTCCGCTGGCGGACAGCTTGACGAAAATCGAAGCCGCGCGGCTCTTGGCGTACCGGGCTGCCTGGCTGGCCGACCACCAGCAGAGCTGCCAGCTGGAAGGGTCCATGGCCAAGGCGTTTGCCGGTGATATGGCCATGGAAACGGCGACACGCGCCGTGCAGGTGATGGGCGGCTATGGCTACATGCGCGACTACCCCGTGGAAAAGTGGTTTCGCGACGCGAAAATCATGAGCATCTACGAAGGCACGTCGGAAATTCAGCGCCGCGTCATGACGGGCTTGATGTAAGGCCGGCCCAGAAACGAGTACAGTGGTTGGGGGGGCCGGGCGAAATCCGGGAGCGGAAAGGAAGTGGCCAGAGGATGGCATCGGACAGCGAGAGTGGCATGATGGGCCGCCTGCGCGAGCGGCTGGCAGACAAGTCGGCAGAGCAGCTGGAGGGCTCATTAGGCGTGTACCAAGTGCACCTTACCGGCGAGGGGGGCGGCGACTACGTGCTGCGCATCACGGGGGAGGGGGCCAGCGTCGAGCGAGGCGCCGCAGACGACCCTGGCGTGACGGCCACCATGACGGCGCAAGACTTTTCGGCCATGGCGGAGGGCAGGCTCAATCCTATGACGGCGTTCATGTCGGGGCGGCTGACGATCGCGGGGTCGATGGGCTTGGCCATGAAGCTGGCCGGGCTGTTGAGCTGACATGGCGAGCGCATACGTCGTCGATGGGCTCCGCACGCCTTTTGGCCGGCGCGGTGGCGCCCTGGCCGGGGTGAGGCCGGATGACTTGGCCACCGTGCCGCTCATGACGGTGGTGGAGCGCTCGGGCATCGACCCACAGGCCATTGAGGACGTGCGGCTGGGCGTCAGCACGCAGGTGGGCGAGCAGGGGCTCAATTTGGGTCGCCTCCTGCCGCTGGCGGCAGGCCTGCCGGACACGGTGCCCGGTGCCACCGTCAACCGGATGTGCGGCTCCAGCCTCGAGACCTTTAACCAGTGCGCGCAGGCCATTATGGCCGGCACGCATGACGTGATGGTGGCGGCCGGTGTGGAATCGATGTCGCGGGTGCCCATGATGTCCGACGGCGCGGGCCTGAATCCGCGCCTGCTGGAGCGCTATGACATTGTCCCTCAGGGTTTGTCGGCCGAGCTGATTGCCGCGCGGTGGCACTTTGACCGGGCGGCGCTGGATGCGTTTAGCCTCGAGAGCCACCGCCGGGCCTTGGCCGCGCAGGCAAGCGGCCGCTTCGCCGCCGAGATTGTGCCGGTGGCGATGGGCGCAGGCGACCCCGTATCTCAAGACGAGGGGCCGCGGGCCGACACCTCGCTCGAAAAGTTGGCGGCGCTAAAGACGGCCTTCAAGGCCGATGGCGTGGTCACCGCAGGCAACTCCAGCCAGCTGACCGATGGTGCCGGCGCGCTGCTGCTGGCTTCGGAGCAAGGCCTCCGCCACCACAATCTCCAGCCCCGCGCGCGGGTGGTGGGCATGGCGCTCAGCGGGGTTGACCCCGTCATCATGCTGACCGGCCCGATTCCCGCCACGCACCGGGTGCTGGAGCGCACGGGCCTCCGGCTGGAGGACATGGATGTCATCGAAATCAACGAGGCGTTTGCGAGCGTCGTGCTTGCCTGGGGCGCCGAACTGCACCCCGATTGGTCGCGTGTCAACCCCAACGGTGGGGCGATTGCCCTGGGCCACCCGCTGGGCGCCTCCGGGGCCCGCCTCGTGCTAACCGCGCTCCACGAGCTGGAGGCGCGGCAGGGGCGCTACGCCCTGATTACCATGTGCATTGGGTGGGGGATGGGCATCGCGACGATTATCGAGCGCGTATGAGCGGCCGCGGGCTGCCGTGGGGCGACCGCTGGGTCCCGGTGCCCGGCCATCTGGACAGCCCGCTTCACGTGGCGGCCGCGGAAGCGGGGCACGCGCCGTGCTGGTGCTGTGGCCGGGCTTGGGCGGCACCGCGGAAGAATTCGGTCGCCTGCTGCGCGAGGGCCGGGAGCGAGGGTGGAGTGTGGCCGCCCTGGATCCACCCGGTCATGGGCTGTCGGGGGCATGGGACCGTTGGGCAGCGCCGGAGACAGACGCGATCTGGGAGGCGGTGCTGGACGCCATCGGAGCGCCAGTGGATTCGGTGCTGGGCGGCCATTCGGCCGGCGCCTACTTCGCGGCGCAGCGCGCCCAGCACCATCCCACACGCGGCCTAATTCTTCTGGACGGCGGCTATCTGGACCCCGTTCCGGAGGGCGCGGACCTCGAGGCGCTGCACACCCAGAGTCGAGAGCACCTCGCGGGCCACCAATTTCCCTCGTGGGAGGCCTTCCTTGCGACCGAGCGCGCAGCGGCGCGGCACTGGGATCGCGACGCCGAAGTGATGTTGCGCGCCCAAATGGTGGAGATGGGCGGGCAGGTGCGCCCACGCATCACGGCGGCCACGGCCACCCAGGTCATGGCGCTCCTCGCGCCTTATCGCGTCAGCGCGCTCACGGCCTCCGTTTATCCGACGCTGGTAGCGATGGCGACCGTGCCCGCCGGCCTCGGCCCGATGCGTGCGGCAGGCCTCGCGGCATTCAGCCGCCTCTTTGCCGCAACCCAGGCGGTGCATATTCCGCGTGCCGGCCACGACTTGCTGCTAGGGATGGTGTGATTTTTGGGGGCGGAGATGCCCCTGGAGGGCCTGGGGAGGGGGTAGGTGGCGGAAGTTACCTCCCAGCGGCCGTCTTGACCCCCAAAACGGCCGCATTCCCCCCCGGTGGGGGGCCCGAGTTCGCGGCTTAGGCATACGTCCCCCTGGGGCGTGGGGGCGGCGGCGGCAGCGCCGCCGCCCGCGCCAGCTCCAGCAGGTTGTAGATCGTGGCCACCAGCCGGGCTTGGCCCAAGTTCTTCCGCAGCCCCCCGTAGCGCCCCTGCCGGCCCCCATGCCGACTCTGCTGGGCTTGGACATGTTCCACGTGACTCCGCGTGCGGTAGTGCGCCTGCCAGGCCGGGGTGGCCTGCTCGTCCCGCCGGACGCGCAGACGCGCTTCATCCGGCCGCACGCTCACCGAGCGCGGCCCCGGGGGGCGCTGGCCGGGCTGCGGCGCCCCGACACACGGGGCCCGGAGGGGACAGGCCCGACACGTGGCGGCGGCCCACCGCGCCACCCGGACCCCATCGTCGCGCGGGCGGAGCGCCCCGTACGCCACCGTCGCGCCTTGCGGACACGTGATGGTCTCGGCGGCCAGGTCCAGCGTAAACCGCCCCTTGGGAAAGCGGCCCGCCCGGTTGTTGGCCGGGGGGACCGGCGCGACCACCGTCGTGTCCGGCGCTACGCCGGTCACCGCCGCCTGCACCGTCGTCGCCCCGTAGGCGGTGTCGCCCAGCACCTGGGCGGGGGCCGCCCCCGTGAGCGCCGCCCGCGCGGTCACCAAGTCCGGGAGGGCCGCCCCATCGGCCGTGTTCGCCGGCGTGACCACCACGGCCGTGATGAGCCGCGCCCCCGTCGCCGGCGGCACGCTCTGGGTCAGTTGGTGACTCTTGTAGCCATCGACCTTGGTCGCCGTGGTCTTCCGCCCGTGCCGCATCGCCGGGTCCACCGTGGAGATCACCCGGTCGGCCGCCACCCGCTCGGCGATCCGCACGCCCACCCCCGCGGGGTCCGGTTCCGTGTCCTGGGTGGTCACCGTCGCCAGTAGCGTGACGGCCTGCTGCAGACTCGCCGACCCCACCCGGTCGCCCGTGTACCACGCCTGCACGACGGTGCTGTCGCCCACCAGCTGTTGCAGGAGCGCGTACCGCGCCGCCGCGTCGGCCCACGCGATCGCGGGCCGCCGGCGCTCGGCGTAGTCGGGGCGCTGCAGCGCCGGCGCGGGCTGCCCCTCCGCCGCCCCCTGCCGCAGCACCGCCGCGATCGCGCGGCGGATCAGGGTCAGCGTCCCTTGGCGGGCGGCCGCGCCCGCCACCATGAAGCTGTCCACCAAATCTTCGTCGGCCCCCAACAGCCCCGCGTCCGCCGCCACCCGGAGCGTCTGCTGCAACAGCGCCCGGTCGGTGTCGGTCGCCAGCACCCGGCCCCGGTACTTGCACAGCGTGGACCGGTCGATCTGGATCTCGGGGCTGCGGGAGAGGCTCAGCGCAAACTTCACCCGGTCGTCATAAAACGCGGCCTCGACCGCTTCGCGGTCCGACCACCCTTGGCGCAACGCCAACAGCAGCAGCGGAATCACGAACGACGGGGGAATCGAGGGCCGCCCGGTCTCGGCGTACCACGCCTGGTAGTCGGCGTCGTGGATGTGCGCCGCGGTCCACGCCCGCACCTGGGCCCACACGGACCCGGCGGGAATGCGTTTGTACCATTCATCGGTGTCGGCGAACGAGGTCTGTGGGGTGTGACGGCCTAACATGGGGCACCTCCGTGATCCAGGCTGATCCAATTATCCCGCCCCCCGCGGTGCGACACCACTCTGTGCGGGGTTTATCACACCATCCCTAG
>JAJZWV010000030.1 GCA_021846505.1 Bacillota bacterium | reverse complement strand
CAAGTCGTACTCTTCGGACGCCACCATGGCCGCCATGGACGTCACCAGCCTGGTGGAATATTGGTGGTCGGGGTGCAGCATCACCACCACGTCGGCGCCGCGCTCCAGCGCCACCCGGTAGCAGGTTTTCTGGTTGGCGCCGTAGCCGCCGTTCTGCTCGTGCCGCACCGTGAACAGGCCCAGGGACTCGGCCAGCTCGGCCGTCCCGTCGGGACTGGCATCGTCCACCAGCACGACGTCATCCACCACGGACACCCTCCCAAGCTCATTGGCCACGACCGTCAGAGTGCGGGCTGCCTCATAGGCCGGCAAAACCACGGCGATGCGCTTTCCGTCTAGCATGTTCCCTCCTGCTTTCCTGCCCCACTGGCGGGTGACGGCGGCGGACTTCTTGTCGCTTAGCCGCGGACAACCCGGTGGATGGTGAGATTCCCAACCGCGAACGCACCTCGGCCACTGGCCCAGACCCCTACGTACACCCACCCGCTCTTGGGCACCGCCACGGACTCCACGAGGGCCGTGGATCCGGTCCGTATCGGAAACCGATGGGAGGCCGCGCCCTTCCACTCCAGGACCCCCACCTCGATTGCTGGTGCTGGACTTTCCGCCAGCTGCGCACTCACCAGATACCGGCCCGCGTTGAGCCAGACACGGAAGGGCTCCACCAGGTAGCCCCGGCGGCCCGATGGCGCCGCTACCACGCCCGCATGCCACCGCACCACGCCAACCTTCGTGGCCAGCGTCCAGCTGGGAAACACCCACGTATCGGCCTGCGGCTCGTTGACCTGCGTGTACGACTGCGGCTGACCCGGCGCAAAAGCCCTGTGGCCACTCACCACAAACACCCGGCCCCGGTGGTAATTAATTCGATATCCGGCACGGATCGCCTCCCCCACCACCTGGGCAAAATAAGGCGACACGGGCTCCAGCCCCACCAGCGCTGTCCGCAGCGTGCGCGCCTCGCGCCACAGTGTGGGCAGTCCATCGAGGAACAGTCCCGGGACCGCCTGGTGGTCCTGCCCAAACACCGGGAACCGATAGAGATACGCCCCCACATGATCTGGGGCCCAGGCCACGGTGTTAAGGGGAATGGTGCTGACCGCTTGGCGAATCGCTGCAGCACTGCCTGGCTGTGGGCTGGCAAGCAGCGGGATAATGCCAGCGGACAGGACCGACGCCTGGACCGCCGCCGTCGACACCACCGCTGCAAATGCTAGCCGCCCCCGCCACCTGGGCCAGCGGGCGACCGCCTCCACGGTGGCAAGCCCCAGCCACGCCGTCAGCAGCACTTGATACTGAGAGGTTAAGTCATGTTGCTGATGTAGCGTGGAGGCCGCGTTGAGCAGAAACAGGGCCAGGGCAGCGGGAACACTGGCCGCGCCCAAAAGGCAGACCCCGGCTGTGGCACCAAACATGGCGACCCAATACCCGGGGCTGTGGAAGATGTGCGCCGCGAGCGGCTCCAGATGCGTCGGCAAGCCGGTGATAATGCCGATGAACCCGTGGCCGAGATACCCATACACCCGCGCATTGGCCGCTTGGGTGGCCGCATGCCACACGTGGGGGATAAGCCAGCCAAACTCCAGCCCCATGAGAGCCAGCGTGCCGGCCAGCGCCATGAGTCCGTCCCGGTACCGCCGCTGCCAGACGATGAGGCCCACACCCCAGCCCAGATACCCAAACAGCGCCATGTTTTTGCTGAGCACGGCTGCAAGCGCCAACAGGTAGTACGGCCCCATCCGCCCGCGCCGATAGGCTACGTAGGCCCATACGATAAACGGCAGCGCGATGAAGTCCGGGTGGAAGTCGAACTGGCTCCCCGCCAGGATGCCAGGGGCCAGCATGAACACCAGCGCCAGCACAACCGCCATCGACGCCTTGAGGCCAGACAACAGGCCGGCGCGGTAAACTCCCCACGTGGCGATCCCGGTCCCGATGGCTTGCAAGGCAAATAAGAACGTCGAGCCACCCAGGTAGCGGAACCCATACGCCAAAGGATACAGGGCCACGGATCCGTCCCCCGCAATGCCGGGCGTTTGAAACACGGAGGAGAACGCCCACCAATTGCCGTGGGAAATTTTCCACAGCACCTGCTCCAGGTATCCCAAATCCATGGCGGCCACTTCGACGCCTGCCAGCTTGTGAAGCGACACGAACATCTGAAACGCACCAAACAGCACCATACACGCCAACAGGCAACGCTCTGGCACCGTCCCCCATGGCGGGCGGGCGCGTGACGCCGGTATCGGCTCCCCCAGAGATCGGGCCTGGGCGCCTGCGGAGTCCACCGTTTGCACTCCACCTTAGTGTTGATATCCCAGAGCGAACCCCCGGCCAGTTCGCCGCGAAGTTAGGAAGTTCCTGCTGAATCTTGCGCCTGCTGGCGGCGTCACGGTCCTCATTTCTCGGGTCGCGCGCTATGTGCGCGCCGCCCTTGTCTGTGAGGCCCTTGGACCGCTGGGCGGCGTCCGGATACTATGGGGCCAGGGATCCGCTGATGGCCAGCTGCCTAAGGCTCTATCGAGGGGGTGTCGCGTGCATCGCAGACCAGCTCATCAGCGCGGGCACTTGCCGCCGCCCTGGCAAGCCGAGCACGCGCGCCAGGTACTGCGCCATGAGGCACACAGCGTCCGCGTGTTTACAGCCATTATCCTCGCGACCGTGGTGACCTGGGTGGTCTTGCTGGCGGTGGTGGTGTTCCATCTCTAGTGGCCGCCGAGCCACATCAAGCCTCGAGTCCTCCATAGAGCGCCGACGCCTAGGGCGGCGGTAGGCCGGCGTTGAAGGTGAGGACGCCACTGGCCAAAGTCATGCCGGTCGGCTGCGACGGGGCTAGCCGGGGGGAGGGCATAAACTGGTACGCGATGAGCCCAGGCCCTACGTGCCGCACGAGGTGGCCGAACGCCGCCGGCGTGAACGAGTGCACGACAATTACAAAGTGCCGAGCCTCCGCTCTCATTAGGGTCGCCCATACGGTTTGCTGCCACGGGCCGTACGCCCCATGCCCTTCACCGGTCGGCAAGAACCCTTGGTGCTCCAGCCGAGCGAGGGTGAGCCTCGCTACCGGATGGCCCGCGGCGACTGACCGATCCATGGCGGTCACGATCCGCGAAACGTCCCGCACCTGGGCCGCTTCGATGGCGGACACGGCCAGGCGAAACACTCCCGTGGGCGACGGCAGGTGCCCTCTCACGCGACTGGGCACACGCCAGATGCCCACCCCACCGACAATGCCTTCGGCCTGAAGCCCCGCATGGCGGAGCATGCGGCTCTCGGAACGTCCCGCCGGCTGCTGTACCAACACCACACCGACGTGACTCATCTGCAACAGGGTATCGAACTGACGCGAGGCCGTCTGGCCCGGGGGGATAGAACGGCTCGCCAGCAGATACGGCAGCTGCATCAGATTGAAAGGCATCGACGTGCCGCTATACAGGTAGCCGTCCGCCAGTGTTAACCGAAACCCCGATGCCGCCTGCCAATAGGTGGAGGGTCCGGCGAACAAATACGGCAGAACCATCACAGCCTCGCCGGGTGCGACGTATCGACGGAGCAGCGTGGGCGATGTAATGAGCCGGGGGACCGAGGCGGAACCCCACCATCCGGGTCGCGACAGATTAGGTATCAGCGCTACCGCCGCGAGCACCATGACCACCCCCGGCCGCCGCCGCGAGCGATCCATTTGGGACACCGCCCACCCCACTAATCCGGCACCCGCCAGTGACACATACAGCATGAATCGGCTGGTGCTGATCACGTCAAACACCGGAAGACGTGACACCACCCGCCACGGCAGTGCCGGGCCGGTCCATCCGCCTACATGCAGGGTCGGGCCGAGACTGAGCCCAAATGCGACAAGCCCCAGATAACCCACCACCCGAACGCTGGCAGCACGGCGCCATCGCGACGAGGCCCACGCCATCAACGCCACGAGCGGGATTCCCATATAGCCGGACGCTTCGACTCGCGAGCCCCCCGCGAAGTATCCCGACACGGTTCCGAACCATTGGCCGCCAATAGTCACGGGTGTTGGGACCACCAGGTTCAGGAGGTTGGTGGAGTTGACCGCATAAGCACTTCCAACGCGCTGAAAGGGGATGTGCTGCGCCATCATCCAAAGCCACGGGGACAAAGCCGCGGCAAACACCCCGTACGCCGCCAACACCCAACCCATAACCCGGCCCAACCGCCCGCGCTGAAGCGGCAGGACCAGCCACGCCAAAAACAAGCCCCCGAACCCAAACAGCGTCAGCGTCAGCAAAATCTCCGTCGAAATGAGGAATTGCCCCGCCAGCACAGCTGCCAATGCGGCGATATACCGCCACGGCGCAGCGCCGTCGCTTAAGCGGTAGAGGCGCACGCCTAGCCAGACTGCCAACGGCACCAGGGCGGTGAAAGTCAAGTTCAAATGAGCCAGCGTCTGCGACACTTCGTAGCTGGAGAAGCCCACCATGTACCCGGCCCACAGCGCCACCCAGCGCTGAGACACCCATTCGGTCATCAGCAAGTACGTGGTGGTGGCGGTGAGGGCCGGGGCGGCCAACATGGCCACGTTGTACGCCGCGACCGGGCCGGCCGTCAGCGTCACGGGGGCCAGCGCCACACTCAGCAGGGGGATGACGGTCCGCCACCCGGCGTTGGTCACCAGCGGCACAAACACGTTTTTCAGCAGCAGGGGATTCACGCCATGGGTGAGGGCATAGGGCCACCACGCCATCGACCAAACAAAGATGTTCAGCGGGTCCGTGCCGGACCCGACCGTACGCGTGGTCCAGTGGCCGAGGATCGGAAGACCCCAATAGACCATGGACATGAGAGCGTACAGGCCACACACCAGAAGCCAAGACCCCGACGGCCGCTGCCTCAGCCAGGCGGTCACCGCGAGGGTTACCCGGCGCAGCCGCCGAGACGTCGCTCCGTCAAGGGCCGCCCCTCGTGAGTCCTTCCCCAATCGACACGCCCTCACTCTCTAGCGTCCACCTTGGACCCACGCCAAGGGCCGGACCAATTTCCTTGGCCATCGCAGCAGCGTGGGAATTCGGAACCGCAATTCGCCAGTGCAAAGCAATGTCCTGCCAGGCCCCTCGCAATTCGACGCCGCTGTTGGTCCGGGGCCACTACCCGCTAGCCCCAGAACCATCCGTGCGTGAAAAGCACCGCACCGGCTGCGCCCCAGCCGCCATACCAAACAAGCGACACCCAGCCTAGGCGCCGCGACGCCAGTGAAGCTATGCCCACAGCAGCTGGCACGTCCAAGGACAAAAACAGTGCGGTGGATGAGAGCGGAGTCCGATTCGAGTAAAACGCCAGCGGCACTAGCAACAGTGTCACCGCCAGACCAGCCATTGCCAGATGCCACAAGGATTCACGGACCCGCTTCAGAACCTCCCAGCTCCCCAGCGTCACCACCGGCAACATCGCCAGCGCGGCCAGCGCGGCCGGCACGACTCTGGCAGCCGTCAAAGCTTGCACCGCTTGGGCGCCCGGCCACACCCATCGGGCGCTCCAGGCCTGCTGCGCCCCGATAAATTCCAGCGGCTGGCCCAGGTTCACCGCCAGAACCACCATAACGGCGGCCAGCGCGGCAACGCTGCCCAGTCCCCAAGCCGTGCCCGCCCGAAAGTCAGACCAAGAGTGACGAAAGGCACCTCCCAGCACCCACGCAGCCGCGCCCACCCCGAGTAGCAATCCCAGGGGATCCGCCAGACCTGCCACCACCGACCAGAGGGCTGCGAGCCAAGGCTTCCGGCCATGCATGGCCAGCAGCGCGCCACAGAAGCCCATCGCCACCCACGTCTCCGGATAGGCTGTACTGTAAAAAATAAGCGCAGGCGAAAAAATCACCAACGCCTGTGCCATGACCGCACGTTTCGCGGACAGTCCCCAGGAGCTGGCTAGGCGCCCCACTTGGACTACCAACGCTAGGAGTAGCAACTGCAGCCCGGCCAAGGAGATCACCACGGAGTGGGTAAGCCACAGATAGGCCGGCACGCCTGGGAAGTACGCCGCCATCTGAGCGTGCGCGGGCAGGTATCCTGCCCGCGCGATCCAGTAGTACCATCCCACATCAAAGTGGTACCACGGCACGTCGAAAAATTGCTGGTTAGGCCCCATAGCAACCGGGACCGACGGAGCCAGCGCTACTATCCCCTCGTGCATACCCCACAGGGCTGCGACCGTAGGGGTAACCCCCCACCGCGCTAGGACCCTTGGCCACCCATCCCATTCCGACCAAGGTCTATGCCGTGTCGGCGCTTTCTCTGCATCTGCTTTCAAGGGCGCGCCGCCTATGCGCTACGAGATACAACAACCGTGCGTAATGAACTCGAAAGTGTCAAGGCAGGAGAGGCAAATGGCAACCGGGGTCCAACCGTCAGTGCCCGTGAACAAGCGGCTTAAACATCAGCAAGGCCGTCCCCAGTGTCAAATGGTCCGGCTGAGCATTGGACCATCGAGTCATCGCAATGAACCTAGCGCTGGCCAGCTGAGGCCGAAACTGGGCAACCAACGCGCTGAAGGCGTCCCGTGGGACTCCACGGACCACCAGCGAAAGCGCCCCTTTTCTCCCCGGCTGAAGCCATACCCCCCACTGCGTCTCTTGCCATCCGGAGACGGGTGCCAAGTAGTGGCCCTGCCTGGACGACAGCAAGTGCGCTCGCTCCAACCGCGCCAGCGTCACCGGCCGTGACTCGCCGGACCGTGCATAGTGCTGTATGGCTGCCACCACGGTTGCAGCGTCCATGCGCAACACGTGAACACGCGTAGACAGCGCTAGCTCAAACCGCGCGGCCGGACCCAACGCAGGTCCAGCACTGACCATGGCCGGCACCCTCCAAAGCGCCACGCCCCCTGCCACTCCCTTGGGCTGGAGACCAGCACGACGCAGGAGCGTTCGTTCTCGAACCGTTTGGGGTAGCGCAACCATGACGACCGTCACGTCGCCCATCCGCAGCAACGTTTGAAACTCGAGCACCGCGTAGCGGCTGGTAGGGGCCGGCTGGGTGATAAGCACATTGGCCAACTTGATCAGCGCCCATGTGCCGTTAATGCTACCGTACAAATACCCGTCGGCCAACCTGAAGCGAAATCCCGACTCAGCCTGCCAAAAAGTCGATGGCTCCTCGCCGACATACGGCAACACAAGTACACTCGCGTTGGGTTTGACGTAGCGTCCCAATAGCGACGGCGTCGTCACCAGCGGCGGAGCGGCCGCACGGGACCACAGTCCTTGGTAAGAAAGGTTAGGTGCTAGTGCAGTCAGGGCCACTATCATCCCGGCAGTACACCACTTACGGGCGCGCGCTTCCAATTGGGCCACATACAATCCGACGAGGCCAGCAGCCAAGATAAACACGTACAGCATGAACCGCGCCGTCACGACCGCATTCAGCAGGGGCGCACGCAGGAACAGCTGCCAAGGCAGTGCGGGCCCGATCCAACTGGCCACCCTTAGTACCGGCCCCAGCGCCAGCAATGTGATGGCCACTAGCAGGAGGCGGAGTACACAAACTGCCGGGTAACGCGATCGCACCACTGCCAACGTTGTCACAATCAACAGGGGAAGCCCCATGTATCCCGATGCCTCCTCCACACCGCCCCCGGAAAACCTGCGGGTCACGCCTTGAAACACGCTTCCGCCCAGCCTAGCCACCGTAGGCAACACCATATTCACGGCGCTTAGGGAAAACACTCCATACGCACTACCAACGTGCCGAAGCGGCGTTGGATCCACCATGGCCCAGAGCCACGGCGAGAGCGCGATTCCCGCCCGCCCATCGGCCGCCGCTACGCCCACGGCCAAGATCTGCAGCGGTGAGCGCTCCCGAGGCAGCAGCAGCCATGCCATTACCCCACCCAGACACCCAAACAGCGTCACGGTCGCCAGGATGTCCGTCGAAATGAGAAATTGGCCCACCAGGAGCGCTGCCAAGCCCGCCACCGGCCTCCAGACCGTCCCCTTCACCGACCGAGAATATAGGCGTACGCCTATCCACAGCGCCAAGGGAACCAGGCACGCAAACGTCAGGTGCAAGTGGCCCAACATCTGCGACACTTCATGACTGGACAATCCGACTAACCAACCCACCCACAGGCTTATCCACGAACGTTTGGTCAGCTCATACATCAAGGGACACATGACGGCCGCAGTCAAAGCCGGTGCCAGCAGCATATATACGATGCCACTAGTCCGGCCGCCAAAGTCAGCGGAGCGAAAAGCAGGCTCAAGCCCGGCACCAGCGTACGTGCGTTAAAGCATAGGGCCACCAGGCCATGGCCCAGACACAAATGTCCTTGGGGTCATTGCTGGACCCCACAAGTCGCGTAGTCCAGTGACCCCACAGTGGCTGACCCCAATATACGAATGCCACGGCCACATAGAGTGCAAACGAAGACCCCAGCGCGGCAACGTGATGGCCTCGCACCCATGTCTCCACTCTCGTTGAGAGTCCCCGATAAGGACTGGACCCGGTCGCCGTGCTATGCACGGGGAAACACCTCTCGGGTCACAGTTAACGCAACTACGTACGGCTCGCGATGTAATAACCTGTTCGACATATCAGTGATATTCGCCAAGTCGGCTAATAGTTCCTGCCAACCAAGGCGATGACGTATCGGTACATCTGTGTCGAATTCTCTGGTTCACCGTGATCCCTCCACCTCCCCGACAAGTGCTACCATCTCGTGTGACCACTCTTATGACGGATCTGTAGGGATATAGTCGTCCTGACTCCGCCGCCAAACTGTCTGCACGCCTACCGCCACCAATAACAGCAACAGAAGATTCCGGGCCATCGCGGGCCACATGGCTCCCGAGCGGTCGATGAAATAGAAGACCGGGTAAACCACGGTGGTGGCCAGCGACACCACCAGCGGCCACCTCCCCAAACGCAAGGAAGGCCACGTGAGGGCCCAGAAGGGCAGCACCCACATCAGATACTGTGCGGACAACACGCTGCCGACCGCAACTAGCCAGGTCATTGCTAGGGTCGCGGCCTCGCGCAAGGTTACCCTCCGCCGTACGAAGAGGCCCCATACGACCACTTGGCCGACCACCTGGGCCGCCAGCATAATATGCTGGATCAGCACCGTGCCGCGTCCCACCAAGTTTTCGGATCTAAACGAGTGCACGACCTGCAAAGAGTGGCCAACCAGCACCAGGACTGACGCCGCCAGGGACTCCACTTCAATCGGACGATGCAAGAACCACCCAATGCTACTCCAGGCGTGCCCGCCGGCGCCCAGCCACGCCAGGCCGTAGCTGGCCGCGAAGAGGGCACCCGACAGGGTCGCACGGTCCCACCGCCACCGGCCGGTCTCATGCCACTCCGCGATCAGCAGCAGAGGCCAGAGCATCGCCGGAAACCACTTGAGGCACGCGCCTGCCAGACTCAAGCCCCACGCCCCTGTCCAGCGCCGCCGCTCCGCGCAGAGCAGCGCGCAGAGGGCGCACGCCGTGGGGACCAAGTCATAGCGTCCTAGGGCCGTCAGGGTGGCTCCCGCAGCCATCCAGGTCAGCCAGCGCTGCGCGGCCGGCCGGCAATCCAGGGCCAAGGCCCGCCAGACGATAGCCGCCATCGCAAGCATAGCGAACGCAAACGCAAGCGGAGAAAGAGCGGCTGGGACCATCACGGCCACCGCGGCCGGGGGGTATTCCACAGGCCATCGCGCGAAAGGGTGTGCGGCGAATGCCAGAGCGTACCGCGCGTATTCATGAACATCCTGGGACCGGCTTCCTCGGAAAAACGCTAACACCAAGAGGACTGCGATCGAAACATGCCCAAACCGCTTCCTGAGTCGGCGCAAAGTTCCCACGGGAGCCGTATCCACGGTGCGATCCATGTACCCTAGCCCCCTTGCGGATTTCCTACCTTAACCGGATGCTCCAATGTCAGACGCCCGCGACTTTGCATCCATGCACTGTGGCCACAGTCGCACCGTCCTGCTCATGCACGGCTTGAGACCCTACAGGATTTTCGGCGTGGCACATAACGAATGGCTGGCTAAGCATGGTGGGAGGCCACCAGCCGGGTGATGGTTACGGTTCCCAACGCCCACGCGGCATGCCCGTAGGACCCGACCGACAGCGCGATGGCACTTGGGTGGGTCACGTGCAGCATCAGGATGGCAAAGCGAGACCCAGCGTGAATCGTGGCCGAAACACGAGGACTCCCGCTGGTCGCCGCTAGGCGCACCACTCCCAGCGCACCGTCAGCGTTCGGCCCGTCTCGCACGGCCGCGCTCACCTCATACTCTCCGGGCGCCAGCTGCAGCAGCATCGGCGCCAACACCAGGCCCGGGCGCCTGGCAGGAGCAATCAGCTGCAGATCGGTCCAGTCAATCTCCCCCACCTTGCTGGCCTGGGTCCACGCGGGAATAATCCACTGGCGCGAGGAAGGCTCATAGCCAAGGCCGCCCGGCGATGCCGATACCGGTGAAAAGTGCCGGGACCCACGGACAACAAATACGCGTCCTCGGTGGAACGTCACCCGGTACCCGGCATGCATCGCCTGGGACAGCACCGTGGCGAAGTATGGGGACACCGGCACGGATCCCACCAGCGCGGTGGGCCATCCGGCCGGCGCCTCGCGCCACAGCGCCGGCAAGCCGTCCACCATCGTGCCGGGCACTATCTCCAAGTCGTAGCCCAGCACTCGGTACTTGTATAGGCGCGCTCCCAGTCGGCTCTGCGTCCACACGACTGTCGCCGGGGCCATCCTCACCTGGGAAACCTGCGACGCGAGCGCAGTTGCCGGAGCTTCCGGCAGATGAAAGAGGGGAACCACCCGTGCCGTGATGGCCGCCAACTGCGCCAGCCCTGTCAAGGCCGCCGCCACCGCCAGCCAGGCACGGCGGCCCACTCTGAGGCGCGCCGCACCCTCCATCGCCGCCAGCACCAGCCAGCCCGTCAGCATCACTTGATACTGATTGGTAAACGTCTGCTGGCTGGCGAAAGTCGATACCGCATTCATGACCACCAGCGCCAGTCCGGCTGGCAGGGCAGGCCCGCCCAGCAGGCACAGTCCCGCCAGCGGCCCCACCGCCCACAGCAGGTAGCTGGGATCGGCGAGGACATGCGCAACCACGATGGGAAAGTGCACGACTAGGCCTCGCGCTATGCCCAACAGGCCATGGCCTAGATACCCGTACAGCGACAGGTCAATCTTGGCGGATTGGGCATGAAACACCTGGGGGAAAAGCCACCCCCACTCCAGCGCCACCAAGGCGAAGCTCCCCAAAAGTGTAGTCAAGCCGCTGCGCCAGTCCCGCTTGTACACCAAAAGGCCCACGCCCAGCCCGATAAATCCGACCAGCGCAATGTTCTTGCTCAGCACTGCGGCCAAGCCCAGCAGAAAATAGGCCAGGCGCCGCCCCTCTAAGTAGGCCACGTACGCCCACACCAAAAGCGGCAGCGCAATAAAGTCCGGGTGGTAGTCGAATTGGCTCGCACCTATAATCCCTGGTGCCAGGAGCAAGAGGCAGCCGCCCAGGCAGGCGGCCCACCCGCCCAGCCTGAGGGCCAAGGCGGCGCGATACACGCCCCAGGCCGCGATGGCGGTGCCCAGCGCCTGCAGCACAAACAGCACATAGGGGCCGCCGGCGAATCGAAAGAGATACGCCACCGGATACAGCGCCAGCGAGCCGTCCGCGGCCACGGCCGGGGTTTGCAGCACCGAGGAATATGCCCACCAGTCGCCGTGGGAAATTTTCCACATCACCTGCTCGAAGTACCCCAGGTCAAGCCCAAACGCATGCATGGCTAAGTAGCGGTGGACTGAGACGACCACCTGGAACGCGCCATACAGCACCACCGCAGCCAACAGCACGCTCGCGGGCTGCACGACAAACACTTTGGGCCGTCCCTGCGCTAGCCGACTTAACGGCGCAGGCGTCACACCCTTCTCCATGGTGGGCGGGCTCGCCGCAATCTAGACCACATAGCTGCCGCAATTCGCCAAGGGCCGCGCTGGTTCCTGCCCATTCGCTTTAGGGTCGCGTCAGCATATCCGCCATGATTTCGCTGGCGCGGCGGCAGCCGTCCTGGACCGCCTCGGTGCCCCATCCCGGGTTCCACGGGTGATAAAGCTCATCACTCACCACCATCAGGGCCCCGACGGGCACGCCCAAGTGAGCGCCCAGGTGAAACAGCGCCGACGTTTCCATATCCACCCCCATCGCCCCCTGCTCCTGATAGTGCCGTATTTGGCTCGGTGTCTCGCGATAGATGGCATCGGTCGTCCAAACGGCTCCCACCAGCGCATCTGGGGCGGCGGCGGTGACGCGGTGCAGCAGTCCTGGGTCTGGTGTGGCCAGCCCGATCCGCCCATAGTGCGCCGAGGTGCCTTCGTCCACATGCGCCGCATCGGGAATCAGGAGAGACCCGTAGCTGAGCCGGGGATCGAGGCTGCCCGCGTAGCCCAGCACCCAAATTTCCTGGGCGCCCAGCGCCACGAGTTCCTCCACCGCGGCCACCGCCGCGGGCGCGCCAATCGGCCCGCGCATCACGGTGATGTCCGCCGGCGGGGCTTCCGGCCGGCTGTAAAACGGGCTGGCAAACAGCCGGGTGGGGACTTCTTCGAGCGACAAGTGCTCAATCAGGGCGGGCAAGCCCGCCACGTAGCTCAGCATCACACGGCGCCCCACCAAGAAGTTTTCGCGAGGCTGGTTGAAGCGGCGCTCCAAGTGCCGGACAAAGCCTTCAGGCGTAATGTGCGGCTGCTCCATGGCCGACACCTCTCTTAGCCAAATTGTTCATCGGGTTGGCGGGGATCTCAGCCAAGCGTGCCCACTCAAAGGATCGGGTGGCCGTCTGCAGCTTAACGCCTACAGGTGGAGTCCTTTGGTGGCGACGAGACTCCGGCTCTGCGCCCAAATCTCGTAGCGCTGCGGTGTGGACACCACCCAGTACAGCGTACCATTCGCACCCACCCGCACGTAGGTGTGCAGCAAATCGCGGGCCGGTGGCAGCGTAAGCTCCAGCCGCGGCGGCTCGCCGGGTGCCGTGGCGTAAATGCGGGCCGCCACATTCGGGACGCCCAAGTTGACGCCCATGTACACCTGGCCGAGTGCTTCTCCCACCAGCCGACTCACCTGCACCGCGCCCGGCACGTGGACGATCCAGTGCGACAGAGGCTGGCCCGCCGCGGTAAACTCCGCCAGCGACACTTTGGCTGGCCGAGACGTGGGCGACAGCAGATAGATGCGCCCCCCCGCGCCCACAGTGTAGCTGGTGGCGGTCCCACGGATGAGGGGCCGGACGGGCGGCTCCCACTCTCCCTGCTGGGTTTGGCCCCAGGCGGCCACCAGCTGAGCGCGGCCGCTGCGCCGATACCGCGACAGCGCCGTGACAAACTGCCCGGCCCCCACCGCCGTCCAGGCCACATACACGGCGTGCGGCGCTGCCATCAGCTGCTCCCACACCACGGTGGTGCCTGGGGCAGTGGCCAAATGCATTGCAGGAGCCGCGCCCGTGCCGCGAACCACCCAAATCACATGCGTGCGGCTGTCGGCCACCAGCCAGCCGCCCCGCGCCCCATCCCACACAATGCTGGACACCATCGCCTCCGGCAGGCTCCGGGCTGTCCAGGGCATGTCGGTGGACCCGAGGGGATGCCACAGCACCCGCTGGTGATACGTATCCGCAACCGCCACCAAACCGCCGCCCACCGCAAACGAGAGTGGGCCGTGGGTGCGCCCGTCCACCCCCACCCAGCGCCCTGCGCCGCGCACGCCGGCGCCGTAAGGGAGGCTGGCCACCAAGACCCGACTTTCGCGCCACTCGACCTGGGGGCGCGCTAGCAGCCAGGCCACGGCGATGCCTCCGGCCGCCACCAGTGCCAGGACCAGCCCCCAGCGGCGCGCACCCACGGCCTGCCCCCCGGCCGGCCCCCGTCCGCCTCTCATGCAGAGAGGTATATGGCCGGGTCCGAACCCACAGACGCGGGCCGATGAGGGATAGCGGAGTCGGAGCTGGACGTTAGAGAGCCGGCGCGTCCGGCCAGGCCTGCCGCGGCAGCCCCTCGGCCAGTGGGTAGCCCGGGCCGGCGTCCACCACCACCGTGTAGTCCCGTGCCCGGGTCAGCGCGACGTACCAGAGCCGGCGCGCCTCGGCGGCTTCGGCTTCGTCGGCCGCCGCCTTGAGCGCGTCCCAGTGCGGGGTGTGCACTTTGGAGCGTGACACCGCCGCCGTGCCCGCGGTGTCCACCAGCACCGGGTCGTCGCGGCGTCCCTTGGCCGAGAAGCCGGTCAGCACCACCAGCGGCCACTCGCGGCCCTTGGCTTGGTGCACGGTGGTGACGACCACCCCTTCGGCCGCCGCGGCTTCATCGGCGTCCGAAGGGTTCACCACGTGCTGCCACAGCCAGTCGGCGTACTCCCAATAGCCCCAGCGCCGCTCGTACTCGTGGGCCGAGCGCACCAGCTGTCGCACGTTCAGAGCCTCGGATTGCGTCAGATCCGCTTCGCGCTGGCGCGCCACACGCTCCAGCAGCGTGGCCACGCCGTCGGTGCGCACCAGGCGGCCGAAGTCGCGCAGCGAGCCAAACGCCTCCGCGACGGCCGGGGACGGGCTTGGCCCGTCGGATTCGGGATGCCACTGGCCTCCACCCTGATGGTGCCGCGCCAGCTCCGCATCCGGGACCCGGAGCCACACAGACCGCAGCGCGGCCAGCACGGCCACTGGGTCCTCTGGCATCACCGCAGCCCGCAGCACGGCCGCCAGGCCGCGCACGTCGTCGCGCCGATAGAAATCGCGCGACGCCATGTGAAATGGAATGTGCGCAGCCTGCAGCCGCAGCGCGAGCTGCGAAAATCCCGACCGATTGGGCAGCAGCACCGCCATGTCCTCAAACTCTAGGGCTCGTGGCGAGCCGCTGCGGTCAATCCAGGGGCGGCCGCGCGCACTGCGCAGAATCTCGAGGACGCGATCCGCCTCCGCCTGTCGCCGTGCCTGGGCCGTATCTCGCGGCAGGTGCTCGTAAAACACCCGCGCCGCGGCCGGATCTTTGCGGTGCGGCACCAGCTCATCGTAGGGCGGATCTTCGCCGCCGGGCTCGCTGTCCGCCCACAGCGGGCCAAACAGCTCATTGACCGGGGCCAGCACGCCGGGATGGCTCCGAAAATTTGCGGTGAGGGCAACCGGCTGGGCCGCGCCCGAAGCCACCAATCGGTCAATCCAGCTCATGGCGTTCTTGAGGTTGGCCCCTTGAAACCGGTAAATCGACTGCTTTGGGTCTCCCATCAGCACCAGGCGGCCGGCCGGCGGCCGGTCCGGATCCGGGCGGTCCTCAGCCGGGTTGGCTGCCAGCCACTGCACCAGCTCAACCTGCGCAGGTGCGGTGTCCTGAAATTCATCCACCAACAGCGTGGTGATGCTGCCGGCCACTTCCCGCCTCACGGCGGGATGGTCGCGCAGCAGCGACAGCGCCAAATTCTGTTGGTCCTCGAACGTAATGCCGCGGCGCTCGCGCCGCCACGCCAAGAACGCCTGCTCAAAGCTGGCGGCCAACTCGCAGACGCTGCCCATCAGCTGGGCCAGCGTGTCCTGCTGCCAGGTGTGGAGCTCCTCGGCCATGCGCTTTAGCTCATCTTTCTGCTCCTTCAGCCAAGCTTCGTGCGGACGCCAGTTTGCCTGCTGGCCCACGTTGGTCTTGGGAAACTTCCAAGACAGCACCAGCCCTGCCGACCGCGCCGCGCCGTATAGGCGGCGCCGCTCGACGTCCGCCTGGATCGCCTCCACCACCTGGCGAGCGGGGTCGCCTGCGCCGGCCGCCTGCCGGGCCCGCTCGGTGAGCGGCACCAGCCGCTCCCAGAAGTTGTCCAACAGCGCCTGGGCGGAAATCGGGGTGGAAGCACCCAGTGCAGCTGGGTGCACATAGCGGAGCGCCGGCATGAGCTTTTGGATCTGGCTGAAGGTAAACCCATGGCGGGCCAGCTCCCGCAGGCGCGGCTCATGCTCCGGCGGCACGTGCGCCAGCCACTCGGCCAGGCAACGCTGGCGCTGCCGCTCCGTCTCCACGGCGTCCCACACCTCGGCATCGGGGGCCAGCTGCGCCTCGAGGGCATAGCGCGTCAGCAGGCGATGGCCCAGCGCATGGAGCGTCGTGATGCGAAACTGCGAGCGCGCGGCCAGCGCCGCCGCGAGCCGCTCCCGCTCCGCGCCGCCCGCCGACGCCGCGGCAGCCTGCAGCCGCTCTGCCAGCCGGCGCTCCAGCTCATCGCAGGCGTTTTTGAGAAACGTCACCAGCACCACCCCCGAGGGGCGGTACACACCGCGGGCCACCCCCGCCACCACTCGGTCCACCAAGAGGGTGGTTTTGCCTGTACCCGCGCTGGCCACTACCGCCAGGTTTTCATCCAGCCCCTGGCGGACGCGCTCGCGCACCGCCTCGTCAATCGGGTGCATCGCCATCTTCCTCTCCGCGGCCGGGCCACAGCGCCGCAAAACCACTTGCGCCGGCCACTTTCTGCCGCCCCAGCGCCTCGGCGCTGCTGGGGCAGGCCGCGCGCCAGTCGCAGGCGCGGCAGGCTCCGGCCGATGGGAACATGTAGAGAGCACCCGCGGCCGTCCGCTCCACTACACCCGCCATGATGGCTTCAGCCTCTTCCCAGCGCGCGCTGGTGGGCGGCTCCAGCATCTTTTGGGCGAATCCGCTTTCCCGGCGAATGCCCCAGTAGGCCGCCGACACGCTGTCCAAAGGCACGTGCAGCGCCTCGCTGGCGGCACGGGCGTACAGGGCCAGCTGGATGTGGGTGGGGTTCACTTTGCCCGCATCCACGGTGCCGGACTTGTAGTCCACGACCAGCACCGTGCCGTCCGCACGCTGCTCTACGCGATCCATCCGGCCCGTGAGCGGCTGGCTCTGCCACGACAGCTCCCAGCTCCATTCGGTGTGGAGGTGATCCTCCGGCCGGGGTGGGTTGGCAGCCAGCACTTCAGCTAAGTCGGCGGCCAGCCCCTCGAGCCGTCCTGCCAGCAGGCCGGGCAGCACGCTGGCCGCCGGGGGTTCCTCCCGCATGGCTTCCTGCAACAGCGCCTCCAGCTGGCTGATGGGCGGCGGAGGAACTTGGCCGGCCGTCTGGGCCAGCACCCGGTGCATCCAAAGCCCCACCGAGCGCGGGTCCGCGTCCGCACTGGGGGTAATCGCCGGCTCGATGCCCAGTGCCCGCCAGGCATACTGCAGAGGGCAGCGGCCAAAGCGCTCGAATCCGCTCGCACTGCGGGGGCCGGGCACTGCGGCCGGCAGAAACTGCCCATCAAAGGGGCCGAAGCTGGGGAGCTCTCGGCCCAGTGCGGATCCGAGGCCCGCACCACGCGCGGTGGGGGGATCTACCCAGCGCACGCCGCCGGGCGCCTTGGCCTCCGGGCCAGCGACCACCGCCACCACCTGTGCGGCCGACGCCGCCAGCTGAATCCGGCGCTGGTGCAAGTCCTCGCGGCGCGCGCCGGCGGTGGGCAGCCCCAGCCGGGCGCGCACCCGCTCGGTCAATATCGCCGGCACCTCGGCCGTCCCCAGGGCGTCTTCAGAGCCCGCCCCCTCCAGCACTATGAGGGTGGACGGCGTAAATCCCGCCGCGGCTGCATCGGATTCCACCACCCAGACGTCCACGGCGCCTGGCAGAATCCCATCTTCCCGAGCCGCCAGCTCAGCCGCCATCCAAGCTTCCACACTGTCGGGCGCCGGCAGCACTTCTGCGGCATCCCAAATGGCCAGCGCTGGCCGCTCGCGCCCGGCCCCCACCCCAGCCGCCTGGCGCCAGCGAGCTTGGTGGCGGCTCGCCGCCGCCCAAGTGGGCGCCGCCAGCATGGCCGTGCGCGCGGCCGCCATGCTGCGGTGCGCCGCCCGCACGGCCGCTGGCCACTTGTCCGGGTAGCCCAGGTGCTTGAACACCTGCTCGGCGTCGGCCACCGCCGACGCTTGGGGGAGCCGGCGCACCCACTCCATGAGCGCGGGCGCGGGCGGCTGCTCGACGGAGGCTTCCCACGCCGCCCACTCCGCTAGGGGCGCCGGCGAGGCGGGGTGAGCGGCCGCCCGCCACCCCAAGCCGCGCAAGTCCCGCGCCAAAGCCTCTGCCTGGCCAGGAGGCGCCACCACCAGGACATCGCCCCCAGGATCCGACCGCAGAGCGCTGTCCACCGCCCAGCGGCTGTCATCGGGGTGGCGCACCCCCACCCACAGGGGCTCGCGATCGGCTGCGGCCCGCTCGGGCCGCGCGTCTTCCACCCGCGCTCCCTGGCGCGCCCACCACTCCAGTGGAGGGGTCGGCGCATAGCGGGCGCCTCGCGAGGCCAGAAACACCTTCACCGGCCGCCGGCGTGCCTGGCCCAGCACCCAGTCGCGCGCCGCATCCACGGCGCCATACACCGCCAGCGGGCCCTCGGGCGGCACGCCGGCCGCCAGCGCGGCGGCACCGCCCCAGCCAACTCGGTCCCAAAGTCTCCACCCCGCCGCCATGGCCTCGGACAATGCGGGGTCCAGATCCTCGAGGCGCGCCAGCGGCACCCCCCGGTCGTGGGCGATGCGCACGGCCGACAGCACGGCGGCCCCCGCCCCCGGCGCCGCCTGGTAGGGTGAGGTGGCCGGAAGCGCGGCGGCCAAGGCGGGCGCCAAGACCGCGCACCACAGGGGGATATCGGCCGCTCGCGTCTCCCAAGCCACCACCGCCGGGGTAGCACGGCCCCACCGGCCAAGCCACCGCGACAGCTGGGCCGCAGCCAGCGGCGTCTCCACGACGGTGGCCTCGCCCGCGGATTCCTCAAGCCACGACCGCCAGGCAGCCGGCCGCTCGCGCGGTGCTGCAACATGAACCGTCAGCTGCACTCTGGGGTTAGCCATGTTGGCCTCCATTCAAGTCCACGCTCAACTCCACCGGCACGCCTGATCGCTCCGTGACGGGAGTAGCCAGGTGGCTCGGCTGGTGAGAAGATTCGCCGCAGTCGGGCTTGCTCCCTGCCAGGTGGGCGGAGTGGCCCTCAAGCCGTCAGGCGGCGGCTCTCCCGGTGAAGAGGGCGCGGCCGGCGCAGGAAAGGCCCACCAGCGCTCGCTCGCTTCAGTCGTCCGCCGCGCGGGCAAACGGAAATGCGCCGTTGGGCTGCATGAAAAGCCCGCTGGGGCATCGGCCGTCCTGGGGGGCTCAAACTGCACGCTGAACCCGGGGAAGCCTTTCAGCGTAAATCGCCGCGGGGCGGAAGGCTCCAGCGCCATCGGGGGCTGGCCCTCCACCGTTGCCACCAGCCCCTCCCCGTGCCGGTCGATGGACACGTGCTGCGCGCCGGCCACCAGGTAGCGGCCCACATAGCCGTCCAAGTCGCTCTGGGCTATTTCCGCGGGGTCGGGCTGCCGCCGGAACACAATCGGGGCGGTGAGTGCTTCAAACTGCGCTTCCAGCGACTCGATGGCCCCATCCAGCCCGGCAAACGGAATGCGCCAGCTGGTGGGCGTGCCGCCGATGTCCCCATGGGCCGTGAACACGTCGTAGTGGAAATGCTCCAGGGCCAGCGGATCCGGCCAAGGGTGGTAGGCCAGCTGCAGCGCGCCGGCCGCCTCGAGGATGCGGGCCAAGCCATACGCAGGATGCTCGTAGCGGCCAGCAAATGCGGCCAGCGGCCGGCTGGGCGTGGTGCCCTCGCCCCGCTCCGCCCTGTAGTCGCCACCCTGATGCAGTATCCCTAAAAGCTGGCGCCGCTTCTGGTGGAGGTGGCTGGTCCAGTCGCGGTCCGACACGCCCAGCACCCGGTCCACAATGGCATAGGCGGCGGCAGCCGGCAGCACGCTGAGTTCTTGATTGTACAGCACGACAATGCCCAGCTCTTGGTCTGGCACCAAAAGGACCAGCGCCGTGAACCCATCGATGTTGCCGCCGTGGTGCACGACCACGTGCCCCCGGAACACCTCCGTGAACCAGCCCAGGCCGTAGGCAGGCGCCACCACCAGCGGGCCGGCGCCTGCGTCGGGAATCACGATGTGGGGCGCATGCAGCGCCGCCACCGCGGATCGGCTGGCGATCGCGGCGCCCTCTCCCTCGGCACGCCCGAGATGGAGCTGGAGCCAGCGCGCCAATTCCCGCGCCGACGAGTTGATGGCGCCCGCCGGCGCCAGGGCATCGATGTTGGCAAACGGCACTGGCTGGGGGGCGCCGTCCTTCACGGCGTAAGGCTTGGCGTGGTTGGCATCCGCCTGAGACCCCCCTACCGAGAAATTCGTGCGGACCATGCCCAGCGGCACCAGAATCTGGCCGCGCACGTACTCTTCCCATGTCTGATGCGGCATCCACTCCACCAGGTGTCCCCGCGTCATGTACATAGCGTTCTGGTACTGAAAGGTGGTGCGAAAGGGCCGGCTGGGCTCCAGGTAGCGCAGCCGTCTGACCTGCTCCGGCCTGGACAGATCGGCCTTGTACCACGAAAACTCATGCCGCGGCAGGCCCACCCGATGCGTGGCCAAGTCCCGAGGCGTGGCTTGGGCGCTGGCAAACGGGTCATGGAGCGCGAAGTCGGGCAGATAGTGCTGGATAGGGGTGTCCCAATCCAGCACACCTTTCTCGGCCAGCTGGGCAATCGCCAGGGTGGTGAAGCTTTTGGTGGTCCGATCCAATGGCGAACAGCGTATCCGCGTCCACGGCTAGCCCCGCTTGCTCTCGCACGCCGAAGCCCCCGATAAACACCTCCTCGCCGCGGTGGACCACGGCGGCGGCAGCGCCAACCACCCCCAGTTCCTCGACGGCTCGCTCGACTGCGTCCTGGATCTCCGAAGCATTGGCCGCGTCCGTGATCGCCACCTCCTTGACCCTCGCTGTCCAATGTCGCGTGCGCCCCGGCGCTGGCGGAGGCATATTCCGCCCGGATCCTGAATCCCATCCCCCGTGATGTCAGCCACCTTTTGGCCGCCCACCTATGTCAGTCGGCTGAGCTGGCGAATGGCCGAAACCTCTGGCTGGCAGCTTTTTCGCCGCCATGGGGAGGTTCGACACGCGCGGGCCCACGGCCCTCGCCACGACACGGCCCTGACCCCCTTTACCCCGCGCAGCACGAAAGCTTGCTGACATCTTTGGGCACGGCGACCGCGGCCAGCTTGATCCCTTCCGCCCTGGTGAGGTAAGGAAAGTACAGGCTGGTGAGATCGCTGAGGCTCATGCCATATTTGACCGCCGCGGTGCCCACTTGGATGGTTTCCCCCGCGTCTGGCGCCAGCACATGCACCCCGACCACGCGCTCCGTCCCTCGCTCCACCACCAGCTTGATAAAGCCACGCACATGGCGGCTGACACGTGCGCGGCACAGGAGCCAGAGGCAAGGTGGAGCAGGTGCAGTCCACCCCGGCGGCTTCGGCTTGGGGGTCGGTCAGCCCCACGCTCGCCGCCGCCGGATCGGTGACGGTGACTTTGCGGAGCGCGCTGACGTCCAGTATCTCGTCCCCTAGTCCCAAGGCGTTGGCCGCGGCCGCGACATAGACAAACATCGCTTCCCCCGTGACGTCGCCCGCTGCATAGATGCTGGGCACCGACGTCTGGCGGTGGGCGTCGACGGCCATGGCGCCCAAAGGGTCCCGCGCGGCCACCTGCAGCCGCTCCGCGCTGAACACTCCTCGCTGGCCCCAGCCAGCACCTCCGCGCGAAACTGCCCACCGGGGTACTCCACCTGCTGCACCTGCGCGCCGACATGGAGGGCCAGGCCGGCCTGCCGCGTGAGGTGCCCGAACACTATGCGGCGGCGTCCCCCGAGACAATCTGCCACTGGGGGTGCCCAGCGGGATCGTGGTGGGCGACCAGGACGGCCTGGCGCCCGGCTGTCGAGACGACGTGGCAGCAGCCCAGGCAGCGGGCGGCTCGGCACACTTGGTGGAGCTCTCGGGCGTGGAGCACTTCCAGCCCCTTGTCCGCGGCTCACCCGCGTGGGAGCACACCGCCGAGCTGGTCATGCGCCTGCTGGCGTGACCCCGAAATCAGGGGCTCGCCATTGACACCGCCAACCTCGTGCGCCATGGTCCATCCATGAGGCGACAGTGAATCCGAGGTAGGGAGAGAGGATTGGATCGAGGCGGACGGAGGCGACCAGGATAGAGATGCAAGCTGCCAGCGCCGCGGCGCCGCCGGCGCGGACGTGGCCGGGCCGCCTCGCGGCCTGGGGCTTCGGCCCGGCCGCGCTTTCGCTGTGGGCCGCCCACGAGTTGGTGGTGGGCGCGGCCGCGTGGGTGACGCTCCCGCCGGGCCCCGCCACTGCGCTGGACGGCTTACCTTGGCTGCGCTGGGACGCTGCGCTGTACGACCAGCTCGCTCGGGTGGGCTACGCAGCCAGCCCGCCCGCCTCGCGGGCTTTCCTGCCCGGCATGCCCGCCTACCTGTGGGTGACGCATTGGCCTCTGGCGGCGCTCATGGGGATGCAGCTGGCTGTCTTGGTGCTGCTGATGCAGGTGGGCCGGCTGGCGGCGGCGTGGGGCTTGCGGCCGCAGCAAGCGGTGCTGTCGCAGGCGCTGGTGGCGCTCACGCCGGCCGCCGCCTACTACAGCTCAACCTATCCCGAAACCTGGCTTGCCATCGGCCTGGCCGGCATGCTCCTGGCCATGCGCCAGGGCCATCCCTGGCGAGCCGCAGGATGGGCGGTGCTGGCGGGCGCCATGGACCCGCTGGGCCTGGCGATGGGCGTGGGCGCCGGCACGTGGGCGGTGCTGGCGCTGGCGCGCCGCGACTGGCCGCGCTTCTGGGCCGGCATCACGTGGGGAATGGGCAGCGTCGCCGGGCTGGCCGTCGTGGCCGGCACGCTGGCGGTCAGCGTGGGACACCCCTTGGCCTTCATTGGGCAGCAGCACGCCTGGCACGGGCGCTGGCTCATTCCCGGCGTGCAGGTGGTGCAAGCGCTGGCGGGACACCTCTCGCTCACCGGAGGGGCCGCGCTGACCATGCTACCGGTGTCGCTGTTAGGCGCGGTCGGTGTGGTGGCCGCCGCCCGCCGGTCAGAGTGGCATGCGGCGGCGGCGGCCATCGGAGTGGTGCTGCTGCTGATCCCGCTGGCGTTTTACTCGAACCGCCTGCCGCTGGCCATGACGGCCCTCTTTGTGTCCGTGGACCTGCCTCTCACTGTGGCGGCGGCGGGTCGGCTGTCACGGCGCCTGGGAGTGATGACCGTCACCGCGTATGCCGCGTGGTCAGTCACGGGTGCGGTCCTTTTTGCCCACGGATGGTTTTGGGGCTAGGCATCGCCCGCTGGGAGGGTCTATCGGCACTGTGAGGTTTCTTCCCATTCCGCTGACAGAGAGGAGCCTGCATGGCTAAGTTGCGCCGATGGCGGTGGGGAATCGCGGCGGCCGTGGCGCTGGCTTCTGGAGTGTGGGTAATTTGGCCTTTGGCCGCGATGGCCTGGTACGGCCCCACGTCGATGGTGCTGTGGCGCCAGCGCCCTCACCAGGCGGTCCACCCCGTCGTGGTGGCGAACGGGCGCGCGGTGCGTGCCCTCTACCGCGAGCTGGACGCGCTGCCCGCGTACGTCTCGGGATGCAGTAGCCCGCGGGGCCAGGCATGGGATTTCGTGCAGTTTAAGCGAGGCTCACACAATCTCCGCGGCTGGATGATCGGGCGCCACGGATGCCTCGTGCTGCCGTTCGGCCCGCGGGGCGGTCCGACTCAGCAAGGGAGCGGCGCCGTGTGGCGCGCGGTCCAAGCAGCCAGCGCGCCGCCCTAGGCCGGGCGGCGCGCGACTGACCGAGCCGGCGCCGCCACCGTCGGTTTCTCGGCCGCGACTGTGGAGCAGCTAGGAATTTAGCCGTTCGACTTGAAGGCGCCGCGAGAGCGATGTCCGCGCAGGCTTGCTGCCAGAATTGGATCGGGTGGATCGCATAGGCGGCGGGAGGACCGGTGTCTGGCTCCTGGAAGACCTTCGCATCGGAAGCGTGGAGGCCGCACTCAGGCAGGACGGTGCGGAAAGTCCCGGGCCCCGGAGCGGCTGGTGGGTGGACGGCGCCAGCTGCGCGAGGCGGAAAAGCTGCCGCAGTGCTTCTCCCCCAAGCTGGCCACCGAGGTGACCCGGATGGGAGGGTATATCGGCCACGTGGGCGTGAGCGGCATCAGCTGCTGCGTCCTGTCTCCGGGCGCCCCGACTCTGTCGAAGGCCACTGCATCCGAGGCGATTGCTCACGCCCGCGCCTGTGCCCAGGCGGTGGAGCAGGCCCTGGGTTGTGCCGTAGGCTTGCTGGATATTGTCAACATCCGCCACGGGCACCGCGTCAGTTTGTTCGACAAAGAGTCGCGCCGCGCGGTCCAGGGCCGGATTCCGGCCGAGAGCCAGGAAGAAGTCCGCAGCGTGTTAGGGCGCCGCGGGCGAGCGATTGGCCCCGTCACACGCAATGGGCGCGGCCAAGTTTTTCGGGTGGCCGCTGAGGAGCTCGAGCGCGTAGGCGATGCCGCCCGCCGCGGATCTCGCGGGGTGGCGCCTTGGTAAACCGGCGAGCGCTCGACGGATGAGCACCTCCGATGGACCCGGCATGAGTGACCCGAGGGGCTTGTCTACCTGGATTGCAGCATCTATCTGGCCGTCATCGAGGGCGAGCCGGGCCGGATCGATATTTCGCGTCGCCTCCTCGAGGGCGCCGAGGCCGGTTTGCATAAGACTCATGCCAGCACGCCGGCGGAAGTCTGCGGCCATGGTGCTGTCCGCGCGGCCGCAGAGGCTGCCAAGACCGATTCACTGGCCGCGGACTTTATCGGCAGCCCATTTATCAAGTGGGTGGACGTGGACCTCCCGCTTGCTCGTCGGCGCCCATCCTGTCGCGTGAATACGGGCTGCGCGGTGCGGATGCCGTGCATCGGGCCTCTGCCATCCGCGCCAAATGCCATAGTCTTGCAACTTGGGGCCATGGCTTTCCCACCGGCCAAATCATCGACGGGGTATGGGTGATCGAGCCGGGTCGGCTGGCGAGGTGGGTGGAGCACGGACCCCTGGGGGCTCCCGACCCGTACGGCCAGCCACATCCGAGTCGGCGCATGTCCCCGCACGCCTTCACCCCGGCCGCATACCGTGACATTCCAACCCCGCCCGCAGCCGCCGCGCTGGTCCGGGGGCATGTATCATGGATAGGGGGGATCCAGGGAAACCGAGGGCGATGGCTCTGGCCACGCGCAATGACCAGTCCGTGTGGATGAACAGCAAGGGGGCAGCCGATGCGGCGGATTCGCATGGTGGTAACCGATCTTGACGGCACACTGCTAAAACCCGATGGAACCATGACGGCCGAAACCGGCGCCTGTCTGTCCGCGATGTCTCGCCGCGGCGTGCTGGTGGCGATTGCCACGGGGCGGAGCTGGCGCACCGCGCTGCGGGTTCAGCGCGAGCTAGGGGTGCGGGGACCTTTCATCGCTCACAACGGCGCCTACGTGTACGACACCCGTGGCCGCAACCAGTGGTATTCCAACCGGGTCCCGGTGGGTGAGGCTCGCCGCATGCTCGCGTGGGCCACCACGCGCGATATCATGATGCGCTGCTACCTGGGAGTGGGCGAGCCGGTGCTGTTCAACCTGTTCACGGCCGAGCACCGCCAGCACTTCCGACGCCCCGAGGACCGGGTCGTGGACCACCTCGCCCGAAAGCTGGAGAAAAACCCTCTCGAGCTATTTCTGTTTGGCACCGACGACGTGGATGCCTTTCTGAAGCGCTTCGGCCCCAAGGGCTACGGCTATGAAACGCTGGTGTTTCCCCACCCAGATCGCGGGGTGCGTGAAATCAACGTGTGTGCGCCGGGTGTCGACAAGGTGGACGGCGTGCGCGCCGCATGCCAGCGGCTCGGCATTCAAGCCGATGAGGTGCTCGCGATTGGGGATGGCTTGAACGATGTGTCCCTGATGCGGTGGGCGGGCATGGCTGCCGCGATGGGCACGGGGCTCGACTCCGCCAAGCGCGTCGCCGACTATGTCACCAAGCCCGACATGGCCGACCCCGTCTTGGACGCGATTCGCTGGGCGTGGGCACGATTTGGGCTGGAGCCCCCTTGGGAGATGCCCGAGCCCGTGGGCTAGCGGAGCGTGGGTGCCTGCGGCATGCCGGCAGACGATGCCCGCCCGGCTGGCTATAACATGCAAGAAGCCCGCCGCCCTGGAGGGCACCGGGTGTGGGCAGCCTTCCGTTGAGTCTGGAAGGGATCCCTGCCGAGCCAAGATTCGTTGGCGGCCCGCTCTTGCAGGGGGGCTGCTTTCGCTTCTTCCACCGGATGGCCCAGGTCCATGAGACAGGGATGAAGCACATTGAAGAACATCTCCACAACCACACGCATGGCGCCACCCCCCTCCGGCTCGGCTGCCCCACGGCTTGACGAGAGGACTCGCGGCTCAAGCCCCCACGCTTCCCGTCTAAAAAGACCGCGATTTGCGGTAAAGCGCTTTCGCATGGGGTATTTCGAAACATCGTGACAGCAGTCGGAAACCAAGTCCGACTCCCTCGCCGGCTAGCGCGGGCCCTCGGCGGACGCCAGCAAATCGGCGCCGACGCGCTCCAAGTCCGGGGACAGCACCCGATCCTGATCCCAAGGCGCCACGCGCTGGCGCACCCACTCATAGGCGGCGCGGGTGCCCTGGCCCAGGCGGTCAGGCCCCACCAGCTCGGCTGCCTGCGCCCCGCAGATGAGCTCGGCGCCAATGACCCAGGCGAGATTGCGCAGCACGTCGTGCGCTTTGACGGCCGACACCGAGCCCATCGACACGTGGTCCTCCTGGTTGGCGGAGGTGGGGATGGAATCCACGCTCGCCGGGTGGGCCAGCACCTTGTTCTGCGACACGAGGGCTGCGGCCGTATACTGAGCCAGCATCAGGCCGGAATTGAGTCCGCCCTCGCGCACCAAAAACGGCGGCAAGCCCGACAGGGCGGGGTTGACCATTCGCTCGATCCGCCGCTCGCTGACATCCGCCAGCTCGGCCAGCGCCACCGCCAGATAATCCAGCGCCAAGGCGACCGGCTGCCCATGAAAATTGCCCGCCGACACCACCCAGTCGTCGTCCGCAAAAATCAGCGGGTTGTCGGTGGCCGCGTTGATTTCGCGCTCCACCACTTCGGCGATGTGGGCCAAGGCATCCCGCGAGGCCCCGTGAATTTGCGGGGTGCACCGGAGTGAATAGGCGTCCTGCACCCGGAGCTCCCCCGGATGCGTCGTGAGCCGGCTGCCCTCCAGCGCCTCTCGGAGATGCCGGGCCGTGATGGCATGGCCGGGATGGGGACGGACGGCCGCAATGCGCTCGTCGAATGGGTCGGGGATGCCCCGCAGCACGTCCACGGTCAGAGCCGCGGCCAAATCCGCCCAGTCGGCCAGCTGCTGGGCCTGGTCCACCATCAGGGCGGCATACCCAGTCATCATCTGCGTCCCGTTGATGAGTGCCAGGCCCTCTTTGGCCTCAAGCTCGACCGGCGCCAGCCCGGCGCGCCGGAGCGCCTCGCCGCCCGGCAGCCGCTCGCCGCGCCAGGTGGCAAAGCCGCGGCCGGTCAGCACCAGCGCCAAGTGGGCGAGGGGCGCTAAGTCGCCGCTGGCGCCCACCGACCCAAAGCGCGGGATCTCCGGCACGATGTCGTGTGCCAAAAGGTCCAAGAGGCGCTCCACCAGCACCGGGCGCGCACCCGAAAAGCCTTTGGCCAGCGCGTTGGCGCGCAGCAGCACCATGGCGCGCGCCACTGGGGGTGGCACCGGATCTCCCACGCCGGCACTGTGGCTCTGAATCAAGTTGACTTGCAGCCGGCCGCGGTCCGCCTCCGGAATCGCCACATCGCTGAAGCGTCCAAAGCCCGTGGTCAGGCCGTAAACCACGCGGCCGCTGGCCACGGCCTGCTCCACGACCGCGCGGCCCGCCGCCATGCGCGCGCGGGCGGACGGGTGCAGCGTGGGAGCCAAGCCCGGCTCGCGGGCCACGCGGGCCACGTCCGCGATCGTGAGATGCGACCCGTCCAGCGCCGACAGCTCCGGGGTGGGAATGCTCATGGGGCCTCAGGGCGGATCACCGAGACAGACCGGTGGGCCGACTGGACATGCTCGTCCCGCCGCGCCTGCACGTCTTTCAGTGACACGGCCTCCAGCGCCTGGGGGTAGTCGAACAGGTCCACCCCGCGAAAGTGCCAGGCGTTGTACTGATAAGCCAAGTCGCCCGGGCTGTTGAACAGGGTGGCAAAGCCGCCCCACTCACTTTTCTTTTGGCGCTCCACGTCGTCCGCGGTGATTTCCAGGCGCGGCAGCTCGTCGGCCAGCACCTCCGCCAAGCGCTCGGGATCCGGCGTCTCCCCGCCCATCGACGAGTACGCGTAGGTAGGGGCAGCACTGTAGTGCGCGCCAAAGCGATCGTTGATGAGCCCCTCCGCGTAGAGCCGGCTCCACAGATGCGAGGCCTTACCCAGCAGCAGGCCCCACATGATGTCGCTGACCACTTCCCGCCTCAGCAGGTCCATGCCTTCCAGGCGCTGAATCGGGTCTTTGTAGCCAATCGCCACGAGCGGCAGCGACACCGGCATCACCTGCTCGACCCAGTCTTGGGCCACGGCGGCCGGCTCGTCCGGCAAATATCGCACGATTTCCCCTTGGCTCGCCGTGAGGCCTTTCTCCCGCTGGGCGTCGGCAATTTGCGCCATGACCTGGTTGGCGTCCAAATCCCCCACCACCAGGAGCTGCATGTTGCTGGGATGATAGAACGTCTCGTAGCAGCGATACAGGACATCGGGCGTAATCGTGCGGATGGAGTCCACGCTGCCGCCGATGTCCAGCCGCACGGGATGCTTTTGATACAGCGCCCGCATCAAGTTGGAGTGCACGCGGTCTCCCGGCATGTCGAGGTACATGCGCAGCTCCTGCTCAATGATGCCCTGCTCCTTTTGGACGTTCTCCTCGGTGAAGTGCGGCCGCTGCACCAGATCCATCAAAATCGCGAGGCACTCCGCCACCTGGTCGGTGGTGGAAAACAGGTAGCTGGTGGTCAGGTACTCGGTGTAGGCATTGGTGGACGCGCCCAGCGCGGCAAACTGATCCATGACGTCGCCTTCCGGCTTGGCAAACATTTTGTGCTCCAGGAAGTGTGCGATGCCATCGGGCACCTCAAGGGGCTCGCCGGTCGTGGGCACCCGAAAGTGGCTGTCAATGGACCCGTAGTACGTGGCAAACGTGGCGTAGGTGCGCCGCTGGCCGGGGCGGGGAATGACCACCACCTTCAGGCCCGACGGTAGAGTGCTCCGCACCACCGTCTCGTCGACTAGCGGGTCATGATAGCGGGAGACGGACATCATGACCCTCCCCTTTCGCGGTCAAAAAGTACACGGTGTCCAGCGACACCGTCTGGGCCACCCGCACAATGTCGGCCACCGTCACGCGCTCCAGCGCGGCGATCAAGTCGGCCGGCAGGAGGCCGCCCTCCATCAGCAGGCGCTGCAGCTGGATGCTCATCAAGGAGCCGGGGGCATCCTCCGTGGTTTTGAGGCTGTTTACATAGCCGCGCCGGGTGTAGTCCATCTCCTGCTCGGTAATGTGCCCGGCCGCCATGTCGGCCCCTTGCTCTTCGATGATGCGCATGGCCGCCTCAAAGTCTTTGAACTCAATGCCCGCGCCAACGTGCATCAGCCCCAGCACCCCGTCCACCCGCGCATAGGCGTAGTACGCCAGGCTGGCCCGCTCGCGCACGTTGACAAACAGCTTGCTGTGGCTGAAGCCGCCCAGCACGCCCGCGTACATCATCAAGGCCGGGTAGTCGCGGTCCGCCAGCCGCGGCCCCACCGTGTAGCCCAGATTCAGCTTGCCCTGGTTGACCTCTTGCTCCTCCGTCACCAGTTTGCGCTGATGCAAGCCCTGCACCGCCTCAATCACCGGGATCCGCGCGTCGGCCGGGCGCGGCTGCCAGGTTTGCCGCACGGCCTTATCCAGCGCCGCCTCGTCCAGCGCTCCCACGCCAAAAAACAGGAGCGGCGCCTTGCGCGACACTTCGCGGTACCGCTCCGTCACCGCCTCGGGCGTAATGGCCGCCACCTCTTCCACCGTGCCTAGGCGGCTTAAGCCAAACGGCCGCCCCTCGGCCATCACCTGCATCAGGCGCAAGGTCGCAAACTGGGCCTTGTCGTTGATGACGCCCTGAATGCGCCGCGTGAGGGTTTCCTTCTCCTGCGCGACGGCGTCGGCCGAAAACGTGCCGCCAACCAAGTGAGGGTCGGCCATCACATGGTTCAAAAACTCGATGCCTGCCGACAGCGTGTCGGGATGGCCGGGCAAAAAGCGGCCATCGGGAATGTCCAGGTGCCCGGACAGCATCTGCTGGTCGCCCACCTTCTCCACGCCGGCCCGAAACGCTGCCCCGTACAGCTCATCGAGGCGCATTTCCATAGATCGCCAATCCGGCCACCGGCGGGAGCCCCGCCGCAGCACCGAGGGGACCAGGGCGGTGACGCTGGCGGTGGCTTCCGTCAGCGGCGCTATCCACACCGCATGCAGCGAAATGGTTTTGAACCGCTCCGTCGCATGGGTGTACACCCCGATGCCATCCTCGGTCCGTCCCACAAATGCATTGGGGTCCTGATTCGGCTTCGCCTGTCCCAGTCCGCGCACTTCCTTGCGTATCAACTCGCGCGTTCGATCGGGCCCACCAAGTCCAGAAGCTCCTCGGCCTCGAGGGTCTCCTTCTCAATGAGCTGCTGCGCAATCCGGTTCAGCACTTCGCGATGCTTCTCCAGGATGCGCTTCGCCCGCTCAAACTGCTGCATCACGATCCGGCGCGCCTCCCGGTCAATGGCCGCCGCCACTTCCTCGCCGTAGTCGCGGTCCCGCATCAGGTCGCGGCCCAAAAACACCTGGTCATGCCGGGTGCCGTAGGTCATCGGGCCCAGCTCGTCCGACATGCCGTATTCGGTGATCATGCGGCGCACCAGTTTCGACACCTTCTCCAAGTCGTCCGACGCGCCGGTGGAAATCTCGCCAAACACCAGCTCCTCGGCCGCCCGGCCGCCCAGCGCCATCGCCATCTGGTCCAAAATCTGATCCCGCGTCAGGAGGTAGCGGTCTTCCTCCGGGAGCGGCAGCGTGTACCCCATGGCCATCCCGCGCGGGATGATGCTCACCTTGTGAATGGGGTCGCCGTGCGTGACCAGCATCCCCACCAGCGTGTGGCCCGATTCGTGGAAGGCCACCGCGCGCTTTTCCTTCTCGCTGATCACCCGGGACTTCTTTTCGGGGCCGCCCATCACGCGCTCGGCCGCCTCTTCGAAGTGCTCCATGTGAATCCGCTTGGAGCGCTTGCGGGCCGCGAGCAGCGCCGCCTCGTTGGCCAAGTTGGCCAGGTCGGCGCCGGTGAAGCCGGGCGTGCGCTTGGCAATGGTCTCCAAGCTCACGTCCTGGTCCAAGGGCTTGCCGCGGGTGTGCACTTCCAGGATGGCTACCCGCCCCTTCACGTCGGGGCGGTGCACCACGACCTGGCGGTCAAACCGGCCCGGCCGCAGCAGCGCAGGGTCCAAGACGTCGGGGCGGTTGGTGGCGGCAATCACGATAATGCCTTCGTTGATGCCGAACCCGTCCATCTCCACCAGCAGCTGATTCAGGGTTTGCTCGCGCTCGTCGTGGCCGCCGCCGTACCCGGCGCCGCGCATCCGCCCGACCGCGTCAATCTCGTCGATGAACACGATGCAGGGGGAGTTTTTCTTCGCTTGATCAAACAGGTCGCGCACCCGCGACGCGCCCACCCCCACAAACATCTCCACGAAGTCGGAGCCGCTGTCCGAGAAAAATGGCACGCCCGCCTCGCCCGCGACCGCGCGCGCCAAGAGGGTCTTGCCGGTGCCAGGCTCCCCAAACAGCAAGACGCCCTTGGGGATGCGCGCACCCAGCTCGAGATATTTTTTCGGATAGCGCAGGAAGTCGACAATCTCGGCCAGCTCCTGCTTCTCCTCTTCGACGCCGGCCACGTCGTCAAAGGTGACGCGCCGGCGCTCTTCGGTATGCATGCGGGCCCGACTTTTGCCAAACTGCATGACGCGGTTGCCGCCGCCCTGGGTCTGGCTGAACAGCAGGTACAGGATGCCCGCCACAAACAGCAGCGGCAGGAAGTTGCTGGCCAGGGACAGCCAGAACGACGTGGTGGCCGGCCGCATAATCGTCACGGTAATGCCCTCGGCCATCAGCGTCTCCGAGATGGCCGTGGTGCCGCCGGCGTCGTATACGGACTGGTATTTGGAGCCGTTTTGCTCCGTGACCTTGATGGTGCTGCTGGACGGATTCATCTGCACCGCGTGAATCTCTCCCGCCTTTGCCATCGTCATCATTTGGCTGATGGGCCGGGTGGGAATGGTGGGCGTCTGGGAGCTAAACAGCTCCATCAGGGTCGCCACAAACAGCACCACCAGGACAATGGTCACGATGCCCCGCAGCCAACGGCCGCCTGCCATGCCGCACCTCCGTTCAAGAACCGCCACGCGCCCGCGCACAAGAAAACTGGCCGACGAGTCGTCGGCACCGGGATTATAGCATACCTATGCTGACCGAAAGAACGCCCCGCCGCGCGCACAACGCCTGCGCAGGGCTCGTGCGCCTCGGAATCTCGCCGTGGGCTCGGGCTGGAAAGCAGACCCGCTGGCGGCTTCGTCAAACTTTCATCGCGCCGCGCCCATGCCGCCCGCAGCGCCATGGCCGCATGGGCCGGGCGTGCGCGCTCAGGCGTCTTGACACGTCCCGGGCCACGCCGCATCGCGGACCCAAGCCATCGCCCAGGCAGCCTCCGCCGGCTCCGCCTGGCAGCGTGCCGCCGCCGCCAGCCCCGGCACCGCCGCCACACCGTCGCCGTCCACGACGACCGGCCACCAGCCCCTCAGTGGGCGCGGGACGCCGAGGTCCTGAAACAAATCCTGCAGCTTCTTGGTGCCCGCGGCCAGCTGAATGCGGTCGCCGGGCTGCCAGCCGCGCACCGACCATCCCCCCGCCGCTCGCACCCGCGTAACGCCGTGGTGGCGGCACGGGGGCGGATCCTGGGAGGCGTCTCCGACCCACAGCCAGCCATCCGGCAGTGGCGTCGCCCCGGGCCCGTCAATCGGCGTTTCCTCGAAGTGGCCCGCGCCGGCAGTGGGAGCGGCAATCCACAAATCGCTCCCATCCCACGCTGCCTGATAGCGCCGCGGCCATCCGGCGGCGCCGCGGCGCGTCGCGCGCACCTGCTCCTCCGTCAGCCCAAAGCCCAGCGATGCCGCCACTTGGCGCAGCACGCGGTCCATCAGCGCGGGATCGAGGCTCCCGAAGTCCCGAAGCCGCTGGCGGTCCGGCCCGGGGCCAGGGTCCGCATGGGTGGCCAGCCACCGAGCCGCCTGCTGGCTGGCCCACGCCGACAGGTCCCCGGCGGACTGGGCCAGCCGGACCAGCGCCTCGGCCACGCGGGGGTTGTATTCGTCGGCCAGCTGAGGGAGCAAGTCCAGGCGGATCCGGTTCCGCACCGCGTCCCGCCGCTGGTTGGTGGTGTCTTCCCGAGCCGGTATCGCTTGCTCCTCCCGCCATGCGGCCAGCGCCCCCCGCGAAAAGTCCAGCAGGGGGCGCACCACCCTCCCGGCCACTGGCCTCATGCCCGCCGCCCCGTCGACCCCGGTGCCGCGCAGAATGCGATACAGCACCGTTTCCGCTTGGTCGTCGCGGTGGTGCGCCAGCACCACCCAGCCGTCCGGGCCCGCCGCCTGCCGCAGCGCGGCCCGCCGCTCATCGCGCGCTGCCATTTCCCACGACCGGCCGCCGCCGCTGGCGACGGCGACGCGCCGGACCGCGCACGGCAGTCCCAAGGCGGCGCTCCACTCCTGCACCAGCCGCGCGTCCGCGTCGGCCTCAGCGCCGCGGTGCCCGTGATGGACGTGCACCACCGCCACATCCCAGTCAAACAGCGGCGCGGACCGGGCTAGCAGGCCCAAGAGCGCCATGGAGTCCGACCCGCCAGACACCCCCGCCACCAGCCGAGCGCGGCGAGGCAGCCACCCGGCCTGCTCCAGGGTGGCATGAAACTCCTCCCACACGCCCGCGCCACCCACCTCCGCTCCGATGCCGGCGCTACCGCACCCGTGCCCCGCGCCGGGAGGTGATGCGCCGCCACTCTCCCATGATTTGGCCGCCTACCCGCTCCGGCACCGCCACCGGCGCCCCGCTGACCCGAATCGCCATCACCAGCGCGTCATCGCGCGCCGCGCGCCCCTCCTCCAGGTCCAGCATCAGGGCCAACAGCATCTCCGCCATCACGTCGGGCCGCTCCAGCGCGACCGTATCCAAATACCCCGCCAGCTTAACTTCGCCGCTGCCGTCGGGCACCGCCAGCGCGCCATCCGACACCATCACCACCAAGTCGCCGGCTTCTAATTTACGACAGAGCGGCGTCACCTGCACGGAGTCCAAGATGCCAACGGGGAGGCTTTCCGCCCGAATAATTTCGACCTGGCCGCCGCGCACCAAAAACGTGGGCGCCGCCGCCACTTTCAGCAGCTGCGCCTCATGCTGGTCCAAATCCACCACCATCACATCCAGGGTGGCGAAGCGCTCCGCGGGATCGCGCACCAACAGCGCGGTGTTGACCGCGCGCACGGCCAGGGTTTCCGAGAAGCCGGCCTTCAGCATCTCCTCCAGCAGAGCCAGGGCCGCGGCGGACTCCCACGCGGCGTCTTGGCCCACACCCATCCCGTCCGACAAGCCGATGGCCACGCGTCCCGGCATCACCTCCTGCACCAAGTGCGTGTCGCCGCTCACCACGGCGCCGCCGCGGGCCCGCTTGGCCACCCCCACGGAGAAGGCGAGGCGGCGCTGCCCAGGCAGGGGCCGCTTCAGCTGGGCCGCCTCGTGGGCCATGTCCGACACCAGCTCGGCCATGGCATTCAGCTGCCGCCGCACCAGCTGCCGCGTGTCCATCAGCAGGCGGTCGCGGCGGGCCAGCCGGCCTTGCTCCACCGCCACGCGATTCACCGCCTCCGCCACCCGCTCCGGCTTGATGCATCGCCCGTCCAACTCGGCCGCCACCAGGGCCGGCCCCACCGACTGCCGCCGGGCGCGCTCCAACAGCCGCGCCATGCCGGCCGCGCTGGCATCGCGCCGCATCTCCCAGCAGTGGCCATACAGCGAGCACCGGCGGCACACCGCGCTGACGACCGCCGGGACCGCGTCGGGCGGGCTGTCTTCCGTCATGGCCTCGGCCGTTTGAAACAGCCGCGCCATTTCACCCAGGACGCGCGCTAAATCCCCGATGCGCTCCTGGACCCCCGGGGTGTCGCGGGGCGCCAGCTGATTCGCGCGCGCCTTCAGCCAGCCGACAGCCGCCGACGGCAGAGCGGTAAACGCGGCCGCGCCCACCGCCATCGACATCAGCTCGGGGAAAAACAGCCGCGGCGAGGACAAAAACACGGCGTACGCCACCGTCGCTCCTACCAGCAGCACGCCGGCGGCCCGTTCCCATCGCGCGCGGGCCAGCCCCGCCGCAAATCCCGCCACCGCCAGCATGCCTACGCTGCCCAGGACGCCGGTGGACCGAAGCACGGACACCACGCCCAGCGTGGCGCCCGCCAGCGCCCCCCCGGCTGGCCCCCCGACACTGGCCGCCAGCAGCACGGCCCCCGTGCCCACGGCAAATCCCGGCAGGAACCATCCCCAGTGGAACCCTTCCAGGCCCGAAACCATCGCAGCGGCGCAGTACAGCACCACGGCCAGGGGCACGGACCCCCGGCCGCGGTGCGCGCCCGCCGCCACCCAGGACACCGCCGCCGACAAGCTGAGGACCGCCGACACCCCCATGGCCGCCGCCAGCCCTGCCATGGGCGCGTCGGCCGGTGCCAGGGCCCACCCCAGCACCACTAGCGGCACGGCTCCCCCGCCGCCTAGGGCCGGCCCCGCCCACCCGGGCCAGCGGGCACGCGGCAGCAGCCCCAGGGCGAGGCCCATCAGGAGGATGAGGAGCGCCGGATGCCAGCCCACGGCCCAGGCGGTGCCCCCCGCGGCCCCCAGCAGGGCTGGCGCCAGGGCGCTCCGGTCCGTTTGGCACACCACCACCAACAGCGCCCACGCAAACGGCGCGGCATGGGCGTACAAGGTGGCTTGTCCCAAAATGAACGCCAGGAGCGCCATGCCCAGCGCCAGGGGCCAGCGGGGCCAGGTCCAGCGGATGCTCATCACGGGCTTCGGCACGTTGACCGCCACGGCGATCCCTCCCGGAGGCGGCAGGCCTTCACCCCGACGGCCGCCACGGCCACGGTACCAGCCGCCCACGCGGAAACCTGACGGGCTGTGGCGGCTGGCTCGCCAATCGCCCGACAGATTCTCGGGAACGCTGCGGCCCTGCCAGCCTATGTCGGCTGACGCTGTGCGCCGCGAGCCCGCGCATCGCTCCGCACCGGGTCCCCGACCTCTTGGGGGCTGATGGGAGTGCCACGTGCGCGTGCGCGAGGAAATGGGGGGCTCGGGCCGGGTCAGGGGCGCGCAGTGCCCAGGGGGCGCGCATGCCACTGCGATGCCTCCGTATAGCCAGCGCGCACCAGCGCGCGGGTGCCCTCCTGATCGGCCGTGCGCACAGGCACCACGGCCAGCACGGCGCCGGCCGCCGCTGCTTCTTGGCAAAACGTGTCGGGGCGGCGTGGCACATGCGGACCCCAGGCCAGCGCCACGGGGCCGCCGGGGTCATAGACCGGCGGCGCCGGACCCACACGCATCGCGGGGGAGCTCGCTGCCAGGGCAGGGCGCGCCGGCTTTGCCGGACGCACCCACCAGCTGGCTTTGTGGCCAAAGCCGGCCTGGGCCAGCATCGCGGTTTTGGCGGCGTCTTGGGCCGCCGACACCACAATCAGGCGGTCCTGGCCCGCGGCCCGCGCCAAATCGGCCACGGCCTCCACGAGGGCGCGCCCCACGGTGACCCACAGGTCCGGCGCGGCCACATAAAAGTCGTCGAGCAGCCAGGATCGCGCCGGATCGTGCACAAACGGCGGCATGCCGGCGCGATGGCCGGCCATCGCCGCGCCGGCCACCTGGTGGCGCCACTCGGCGATCAGCGCCGTGTGGGCCGTGCCGGCCAGGCAGGCCGCCAAGTAGGGCAGGTGCTTGGCCCGCGCCCTCGGCGCGGGGCGCCAAAACACCGGAGAAAACGCTTCATAGGCCCGCCGCCGCGCGTCAGCGAGGTCCGCCAACGCCGGGGCGTCCGCCGGCGCCGCGGCGCGCACCGCCAGGTGGGCGGGCGACAGGGGCTGATCCATGCCGCGCCTCCCTGGGCTCAGGACCAGTGGCGCTCCAAAAACAGCGCCCGCCCCGATCCCTGGCGGTACCGCCCGTAGTGGCCCGGATTCTTGCGGTAGTAGTCCTGGTGGTACTCCTCGGCCGGGTAGAACGGGCCGGCCGGCAGGATATCCGTCACGATGGGGCCGCTGAACCGGCGGCTTTGCTCCAGCGCCACCTTGGATGCCTCGGCCTGCTGCCGCTGCTCCTCCGTGTGGCAAAAGATCGCGGGGCGGTACGACGACCCGCGATCCACGAACTGCCCCCCACTGTCGGTGGGGTCAATCTGCTGCCAATACAGCTCCAACAGCCGCGCATAGCTGATCTCGCGCGGGTCAAACGTGATTTGCACGGCTTCGCGGTGGCCCGTGGTCTCACTGCACACCTCGGCGTAGGTCGGGTTCACGGTCGTGCCGCCCGTGTACCCCGACACCACCTGCTTCACGCCCGGCCACTGGTCGAAGGGATGCACCATGCACCAGAAGCATCCCCCTGCCAACGTGGCCACCGCCCAGGACTCCTCGCGCTCGGCCCCGGCCTCACCCATCGCCTGCCCCCTCCTTTGCTGCGCTCATCGCGTTCGCGCCCCGGCTCCACTCATTGTACGTGTTTGCATGGGTCCGCCAACAGGCCGCCGCGACGGCGGCCGTCCACGGAGAGGGGTGTCCTATGCGCGCCGGCGAATTCGACCAGCGCCCGAAAGCCCCGCCCCGGCTGGGCGAAGCCAGCTTGGCGGCGGCGCGGCTGGCGGCCAGCGCTGGGATCCGGGCCGCAGTGCTCACCGGCTCCTGGGCCCGGCAGCAGGCCGATGCGTCCAGCGACGTCGATGTCGTCGTGCTGGGGGATGGGCCGGGCCGCGCCCTGCAGGTCGCTGGTTCGACAGCCATCGGGTGGAGGTGCTGTACCTGGCGGCGAGCCAGCTGTCCCGCTGGCCGGTCACGCGCGCCACCATGGCCGGCGCCCGTCCCCTCTACGATCCCGACGGCCTTGCCGGCGAATGGCTGGCCTCGATCGCCGAGCGGCTGGCGCATCCGCCCACGTGGGCCACCGAGTTGGCTTACGGCCGCTTCGAGCTGACGCAGACCCTGCGCATCCTGGAGTGGGTCGCCTCCCGCGGCCCCGACACCTTAGTGCTGCTCCGCGGGCAGTTTGTCGCGGACCTGATCGCGTACCGGCTGCGGCAGCGCGGCCTGTGGGCGCCCATGCTGCGCCGACAGCTCCGCGCGGTGGCCGATCACGATCCCGACGCCCACGCCTGGATCGCCGCTTGCCTTCGGGCGCACGAGCCCGCCGACATCGTCGCCCGCTGCCAGGCGGCGTGGGCGGCCCTCGCGGGCCCCGGCCCTGGGCTGGAACCCTTGGGCCAGGCGCCGCGCTGGCCGCTGGACCCGTAGGGGGCCGGAGCTCCTGGGCTCGCGGCGCGGCCGCACCGGAAGCGTCACAGAAGAGGCTCAGGGGGTTGACGAATCTCCGTGCGCGCAATATTATAGCACTCACTTGAATACTTGAGGAGCGATCCTATGAGCGACAGCCACCGGGGGTGGAAAGACGAGGTGTACGGACAGGTCGCGCGCGTGGGCAAAGCCCTGGCCAGCCCCCGGCGGCTGGAGATTTTAGATTTGCTCGGCCAGGAGCCCAAGAGTGTCGAGGAGCTGGCGCGCGAGCTGGGCGCCAGTGTGGCCAACACGTCGCAGCATCTGCGCCAGCTGTCCACGGCGCGGCTGGTGCGGTCCCACAAGCGAGGCACCTACGTCATTTACGAGCTGGCCAGCCCAGCCGTGGCCGCGCTCACCGCGTCGGTCGAGGACGCCAGCGAGGCGCTGCTGCTGGAGCTGGTGGCGCTGCGCCAGCGTGGGTTTGGCGACCCCACCGATGCGGATCCGCTGCCGCTGGACCAGCTCCACGCCCTGGTGGCCTGCCAGGCCGTCTACCTGATTGACGTGCGGCCGGCGGCTGAATATGCCGCGCGCCATCTGCCGGGGGCCGTCTCGGTGCCGCTGCCGATGCTGGCGGAGCATTTTCGCGGGTGGTCCAGCCCCATGCCGGTGGTGGCCTACTGCCGGGGCCGGTACTGCCTGTACGCGCGGGACGCGGTGCGCTTCCTGCACCAGCAGGGCATCCGCGCCCGGCGCACGGAAGCCAGTGTGCGGGACTGGCCCTGGGAGGAATCTGCCACCGGCTGACGCATCTGGTGTCCGTCTCCCCACGCGCCGATCCGCCGAGAAGCAGGGAGGGCTCCCATGATTTTTCGCCAGCATCTGCACACCGACCCCGTGGTGGCCGCTTCGTATCTTTTGGGGTGAGGCGGCCAGGGCCTCGCGGCAGTGGTGGATCCACTCCCTCATTTGGACCCGTACCTGGACGACTTGTCCCGGCTCGACCTGTCTCTCACGTTTGTCGTGGATACCCACACGCATGCCGACCACCTGTCGGGGGCGCGCGCGCTGGCGGCGGCCACTGGCGCCACCGACGTGCGCGGCGCCGCCGCACCCGTCAAAGACCCGGTGCGGCGCGTGCGCGATGGCGATCGCCTCGAGTTGGGCAACGTGAGCGCCGTCGTCTGGCACACCCCCGGCCACACCCCGGACCACATCAGCCTGGTCGTCACCGATCGGCGCGGCGGGCCGGACCCCTGGTTTGTGCTCACCGGGCACGCCCTGATGATTGGCGATGCCGGCCGGCCCGACCTGGCTCCCACGGTGGGCGCGGCGGCCTTGCAGGAAAGCCTCGCCAAGCTCATGGCTCTGCCGGACTCTGTCGAGGTGTATCCGGGCGCCTTCAGCGGATCCACCTGAGGGCGGGACCTCAGTGGAAAGGTCGTTTCCACGATTGGATTCGAGCGCCGGTTCAATCCCGCGCTGGCTCCTCGCTCCCCGAGCCAGTTTGTGGAGTTCATCGTGTCGACGCTGCCGGAGAAGGCCGCCAACTTCCAAGCCATCGTGGCCGCTAACAGCGAGCAGGAGGCATGACCGCGCTGTCCCCTCAGCCGGGCTTGGCCAAAAACCGCGCGCAGTTTTCCTGGCTCGCCGTGAACGTGCTGCTGGTCGGGGGAATGCTGGGCACCGAGCGCACCATCGTGCCGCTGCTGGGGCGCGACGTGTATCATGTGGCCGCCGCCCTGGCCCTTTCGTTTATTGCCTCGTTCGGCCTCACCAAAGCGCTCGTGAACATGGGGGCCGGCCGGTGGTCCGACTCGCTTGGCCGCCGGCCCCTGCTGGTGGCCGGGTGGCTGCTGGCCATTCCCGTGGTGCTCCTGCTGCTGCTGGCCCACGCCTGGTGGGCCGTCATCGCGGCCAACGTCTTGCTGGGGGCCAACCAGGGCCTGGCGTGGACCATGACCGTCACCGCCCAGCTGGACCTGGTCATCCCCCAGGAGCGGGGACTGTCGATGGGAGTTAACGAAGCGATGGGATATCTGGGGGTGGCGCTGGCCACTGCCGCCGCGGGGCTGTTGGCCGCACACGGCCACCTGGCAACGCGGCCTTTCTATCTCGCTGGGGCGATTGCCCTGGTGGGCTGCCTTGAGAGTGCGGCCGTCATTCGCGAGACGCGGGGCCACGTGGCTGCGGCGCCGAGCCAGGGTGCACGGCCCTTTGGCCTGATCTTCCGGGAGGCCACCTGGGACCACCCGGCTCTGTCGTCGATCACGCTGGGAGGCTTTATCAACAAGGTGGCCGATACGGCCGCGTGGGGGCTTTTGCCGCTGTACTTTGCGCGGGCGCATGCGTCGGTCGCCACCATTAGCCTTTTGGCCGCCATTTATGCCGGCGTATGGGGATTGGGCCAGTTTGGCACCGGGCTCTGGTCCGATCGCACCGGCCGCAAGCCCTTAATTGTGGCGGGCCTGCTGCTCCTCGGGGCGGGGCTGGCGGTCATGGTAGCCGCGACCGGCACCGCCAGCTGGGCGGGGGCGGCCGCCGCCATGGGATTCGGCATGGCCATGGCGTACCCCGTGCTGAATGCGGCCGTGGCCGACGTGGCCGCCCCGCACGAGCGGGGGGCCGTGCTGGGCGTCTACCGGCTCTGGCGCGACGGCGGCTACGCCGTCGGCGGATTGGGCCTCGGGCTCCTGCTGGCTGCCATCGGCATGCACGCGAGCCTCGTCCTCGTGAGTGGCTTGGTCATCGCCGCCGCGCTGTTCATTGCGTGGCGGCTCCCAGAAACGCATCCGGGCCGGACGCCCCCATAGGGGCGCCGCCGCGACGTCCGCGGGCTTCCGCCGGCGGATTGGTATAGTAGCCTGGAGGAGCTGAGGCAGCCTTGGCGGCGGCGGCACATGCTAGCCACCGAGGGGGTGCCAGCCACCACCCTCAGCGAGCGCCAGCAAAGCGAGGGACGCCAATGCCCATGGAGGATGCCAACACCAAAGCCATCTGGCGAGCCGGGATTGGTCACGAGGTGGAGTTTTGGCGCACGTGGCTGAGCGGCCGCGGTGGTGAGTTTGCCGAGGACTTTGCCAACCGCATGAATCCCACCTTGCCCGTCGCGCGGCACCTGCATCGGGTGCTCCACGGCGTCGAGGCGCCGGAGATTCGTGCGCTGGATGTGGGCGCGGGGCCGCTGACGGCTTTGGGCAAGCGGTATCGGCGGCGCCCGCTCCGCATCACTGCCGTGGACCCGCTGGCGGACCTTTACGATGAGCTGCTGCGCGAAGCCGGCATCGAGCCGCCCGTGCACACCACCTGGTGCCAGGGCGAGCTGCTGCGGGAGCGCTTTCAGCCGGAGAGCTTCCACTTGGTGTACTCCCAAAACGCGCTGGACCACAGCTACGATCCGGTGGCAATCATTGAGCAGATGGTGGCGCTGGCCCTGCCCGGCCACTACGTGGTGCTGGAGCACCGGCGCAACGAAGGTGAAAACGAGCGGTATCGCGGACTGCACCAGTGGAACTTTGACCTCGACCGCGGCGACTTCGTCATCTGGAACGCCCAGGGCCGCACCAACATGACGGAGCGCCTGGCCAGCCAGGCGACCATTCGCTGCCGATACATCCCGCGCGCGCAGTGGCTCAATATTCAAATACGGGTGCGGGCCATCCCGCGCTAAAGGGGAGGGGGCCAATCTATTCCGACGCACAGGCGCGCGGGCGCGTCGGCGCCGCTCGCTGTGCTATTGTGGCGGGGATAGCTTTTCTCCCCTGCCCCGTTTCTGCAGCTGGCGTGGCTGATAGTCTTGCTGGCGCTGGGGGCTGTTGGCTGATGGCGGCCGACGGTGCCATGGCGAACCCTGGTTCAGCGCCCCTCGGGCACACCACGATGCGCCCATGGCGCGGCGCATGACAAGTCGGACAGTCCATGAGGAGGACGATGCGTGATTGTTCGTGAGTACTACCAGCGCGAGGCCCCTGACCCGATTCTGCCTGATGAGTTGGTGCTGGCCCTGGCTCGGCGCCACGAGCCGTCGATCCAGGCGGTGACGGCCATCGACGAGACCGGGGGCGAGGCGCGGGTGTACTGCCTGGACGGCGGCTGGGTGTTTAAGGTCCAGCGCCCCCAGCAGCTTCGCTCGTGGACGAGCCTGGAAAAAGAGGTGCGGTTTCTCGAGCAGATTGCCATCGACGACCCGAGCCTGCCGGTGCCGCGCGTCGCTGGCCATGGCCGCGAGGGCGCCGTCGAGTACACGCTCATGACGCGGATTGGGGGCGAGGCCGCCGTGCGGACCCCGATTTCCGCCGAGGCGCGCCCGGTGATGCTGGAGGAGCTGGGCCGAGTCATCCGGCGCGTCCACGCCATTCAGCAAGAGCCGCTCGGCGCGTCGGGCCTGTTCCCGGAAGAATATACCGCGGACGATTTGCGGGCCGGGGTGGCCGAGGATATTGGCGAGTGGGCCGAGCTGTTGGCGGCGAAGAACTTGGGGTGGCCGCTCCCGTTCACCCCGGCGGCCCTCATCGAGCGCGCGCAGGATCTGGTGCCATCGGACCCGCCGGCCGTGGCCCTGCACACCAACCCCGGCCCGACGCACACATTCGTCGACCCGGCCACCGGCCGCTTTGTGGGCCTCATCGACTTTGGCGACGCGTACATCGGGCACCCGGCCCACGACCTTGGGCGCTGGCCCGTGCCCCAGGACCGGGCCGCCGTGCTGCGGGGGTATCGGGAGGTGGGCGATCCCGGTCCCGGCTTCTTCGCCTTCCTGCCCGTGGCGGGGATTTTGGCCGACTTGCTGGCCATGTACCGCAGCGAGGCTCATCGGGAGGCGGCCCGGCAGGACTTGCTGGCGACCGCGCGCACATGGGGACTGTGACCGACACCACGGCCATTGACCTTCGGGCGGTGGGAAAGACATACCCCGGGGTCGAGCTGTCCCTGCGCGGCACGAAGCTGGAAGCCACCGGCCCGGTGCTGTGGGTCCGCAACGCGCTGAAGGCGGCGGGGCTTACGGGGGAGGTGGTGCCCCCCGAGCGCGCGCTGCATGACGTGAGCGTCACCGTTGGCCGGGAGGAAGTGCTGGGCGTCCTTGGCCCCAACGGATCGGGCAAGACGACGCTCATCAAGATTATGGCCGGCCTCATTCAGCCGACGGCGGGGTCAGGGTCCGTCGCGGGCTGGCCGCTGTCTCAGCCCGCCGGCCTGCGCCGCCACGTGGCCTACGTTTCCACCACCGGGTGGATGGGGCTGGAGTGGGCTCTCACGGCCGAGGAAAACCTTCGGTTTTATGCCGAGCTGTCTGGCATGCCCTCGCGGCTGGCGCGGGTGCGAGCCCAGGAAGCGCTCGCGGCCATGGACCTCACCGCAGATGCGAGAAAGCTTTCGGGCGAGCTGTCGAACGGCATGCGGCAGCGGGTCATTATGGCGCGCGCCCTCTTGTGGCACACCCCG
>JAJZWV010000079.1 GCA_021846505.1 Bacillota bacterium | reverse complement strand
CGGATGGCCAGGTAATCCGGGACCACCCCGCTCCGACCGGGGGACCCAACCGGCGGATCGTCCTCGTCCACTTCCGATAGCCTGCCCCCATCGCGCCCCTGGCCGTCTGCCCTTTTTCAGCACGATCTAGCTAATAACGACTGGCTAGGCGGTTTGGTTTGCGCCCGGCCGCCGCTGGCTGTCGGCGGCGCGTGAGGCAAAGACCTGGGCACGTGGCCGCGAGGCGCCAGCCGGCATCGCCGCACGCCTGGGTTGCTTGGGTGACTGGCGCCAGTGGCGGAGGTGTATCAGGATGAGCTGTGTGGTGGCCGGCGTCGGGCGCGGTGGCGCCGGCCGTCCGCATCGCCCCGAAGGTCGGCCGGGTGAGTTGGGCAAAGGGAGGGGTTTTGGTGCTGGAGCTCGACATTCCGCACCGGGGCGCGCTGCGCCTTGAGCATGCGGTCTTTGACTTGAACGGCACGCTGGCGCTGGATGGCGCCCTGCTGCCGGGCATCCGGGAGGCGGCCCGGGCGGTGGCCGCGGTGCTGCCGTGTCTGCTGCTGACGGCGGACACGTTTGGCACGGGGGCGGCCATGGCGCACGAGCTGGGATTCGCCTATCAGCGGGTCACGAATGGGGACGAGAAGCAACAGGTGGTTCGTGAGCTGGGCGCGGACGCCGTCGTCGCCGTGGGCAATGGCCAAAACGACGCTGCCATGTTTCGAGCTGCGGCGCTGGCCATTGCCGTGCTGGGGCCCGAGGGCGCGGCCTCCGCGGCGCTCCAGGCGGCGCATCTGGTTGCCCCCAGCGCCCTGTACGCGATGGAGCTGCTGCTGAGCCCCTCTCGCTTGGTCGCCACGCTCAGGGGGTAAGCGGGCTCGCGCGCAGTCTCTGCCTCCCATGGACTATTGGCGTGGGGCTTCACCGGCTGCGGTATGATTTTTCTGTCGGAGGGCCGTCCGGGGAGCTAGTGGTCGGGAGTTGCTCTTTGGGGGTGTGCGTGCAAGATGCGGCAGCACGACAGAGACAGCAGCGAAGCGGGCGTGGCCGCGGAGGCGCTCCTCGCTGAGGCCGGCCACGATCGGGTGGCCGTCCTCCCCGTCGGGGCGGGGGTGCGCCATCGCCGCCCTGAGGGTGCGTGGGATGGCATCCCATGGATCTCCACGAAGTTTCAATCGATCCGACGGTGGGCCGTCCCGGATTTCTCGGTGGAAGCCGACGCCGGCCTGACGATGGCTTCCTTAAATGCCGAACTCGCGGGGCGCGGCCAGTGGCTCCCCGCGGGCACGCCGGATGGAGGCGCCGACACGCTGGGCGGCCTCGTGTCGGCCGGGCTCAGCGGCGTGTGGGCGGGTGGATATGGCCTCATCCGCGACCGCATCTTGGCCATGACCGTCGCCACGCCGGCATTCGGCGTGGTGCGCCTGGGGGCGCCGGTGGTGAAAAACGTGGCCGGGTATAACCTCTGGCGCCTCTACTGGGCCACCCATGGCGCCTTCGGCCTCATCCTGACCATTACGTGGAAATTAGCACCGCTGCCCCGCGCGGCGGCCACCCTCGAATGCGCGGGGGACGGGCCGGGGCTCGCCGCCGCCTTCGCCGAAGCCCGGCGCTGGCGGTCCGCGGCCAATGCCTGGGCCGCGCTGCTCCTGAACCTTCGCGGCCCGCGGTGGACGCTCGCGGGGGTGGCACACGGCGGGGACGCGCACGTGGAACGCCTGCGCCGCGAGCTGGGAGCCACCGTCCAGCCCCAGGGAGACCTTGGGGCGGCGAGAGCCCAGGGCTGCCCCGTGGCCTGGCAGGCGCGCTTGCCTCTTGCAGGACTGCCGCCGTTTTTGGAGTGGATCGCGCGCTCGGGCGCTCATGGCCTGGCCGAACTGCAGAGCGGGGTCGTGTGGGGGTTTCGCGATTCTCCAGACCCGCAGCGACTGGACGAGGTGGCGGCCTTGGCCCGGCAGCACGGCGGCAGCTTCCGCTCACTCAGCGAACCATGGCCGGCGCCCAGCGTTCCCGCCGCCGAAGGAGACATGTGGCGGCGGCTCAAGGCGTCGGTCGACCCCCAAGGCGTGCTGCCCGCCCTGGGCGGCGACGCGGAGGGAAAGCGATGAGCCCGGTCGACACCAGCGCGTGCGTCCACTGCGGGCTGTGCCTGCCGACCTGTCCCACCTATCTGGTGACCGGCGACGAGAGCGAGTCGCCGCGCGGGCGCGTGGTGCTGCTGAACCAGCTGTGGGACGCCATCGCGAATGGCCAAGGGCTTGACCGGGATGCGGCCCGCGCGGTGGACAGCTGCCTCGACTGCCGCGCCTGCGAGGAGGTGTGCCCCGGGCACGTGCCCGTGGGCCATGCGGTGGAGGCGTTTCGCGCTTGGGCGGTGTCCAGCGGCCGCCGCCCCCGCCCGCTGGCCGCGCGCGGGCTGGCGCGCTACTTCGGGTCCGAGCGGGGGCTCGAGCGGTTTCAGCGCCTGGTGCGCTGGGCCAACCGCCCCGCAGGGCGGACCGTGATTCGGTGGTCGCGGCACTTCGGGGGCACTGCGGGCGCGGCCGCCCGCTTGGCTCAGGGCCTGCCCGCGCCCATCGGCGCCGGGCTGGCCCACACCAAGGTGCACACGGGCGGCCAAGGGCCTCGCGTGGCGCTGCTGGACGGGTGCGTCATGGACACCGTGTATGGGGACACCGCCCGCCACACGGCGGATTTGCTCCGGCTCACCGGGCACGAGGTGGTGTCCGCCCCGGGCCAGGTGTGCTGCGGAGCTCTCCACACTCATGCGGGGGACCCCGGCCAGGCTCGGCAGTGGGCGCGGCAAAATGTGTGGGCGTTTTCCCAAGCCGACGTTCAGTACGTGGCCGCCACCGCCGCCGGGTGCGGCGCCGCCCTGAAGGAGTACAGCCACCTGCTGCCCGAGGACCCCGAGGCCCATGCTTTTCAGGCGGCGGTGCGCGACGCCGCCGAGCTCATGGACCCCGAGCGGATCCCACCCCTGCCGCCGCGCCCTGAGACGGTCGCGGTCCACGATGCCTGCCACTTGGCTCACGCCCAGGGGATCCGCCAGGAGGTGCGGGCGCTCCTGGCTCGGGCGGGCTACCGCCTGGTGGACTTGCCGGAGGCCGATGTGTGCTGCGGGTCCGCAGGGATATACAACCTCACCCACCCCCGGATGGCGGCGGCGCTGCAGCAGCGCAAGGCCGCCAGCGTGCCCCTCGGAGCCGACGTGGTGGCAACCAGCAATCCCGGGTGCCTGCTGCAGATTCAGGCGGGCCTGCGGCAGGCCGGCCGGCCGACTCCGGCCGCTCATTGGGTGGACTTAGTGTGGCAGGCGGCCGCTCAAGCCGGCGCCCTGCCGGCGCCACCCGTGCCGGAAGCATCGGGGGTGGAGATCCATGGCCTTGATTGACGACTTGCGCCGGGCCGCGCCCCGGGGCCAAGTGCGCAGCGAGCCGGCGCTGCTGCGCGCGTATGCCCAGGACGGCTATACGCTGGCGGCCGTCGAGCCCCGGGCCGTCGTGTGGCCCGCCTCGGCCGCCGAAGTGGCGGCGGTGGTGCGCGTGCTGGCTCGCCACCGGGTGCCGCTCGTCGCCCGCGGCGGCGGCACCAGCCTCTCGGGCGGGGCCACTCCCGTGGGCGGAGGGGTGGTGGTCCACCTGTCGCGGCTGAACCACATCTTGGGCGTCGACACGGACGCGGCGATTGCGGAAGTGGAGCCCGGCGTCGTAAACGCGTGGGTGAGCCAAGCGGCTGCCCGGCGCGGCTACGCCTATCGGCCGGATCCGTCGTCCCAGCAGGCGTGCACCATCGGGGGCAATATCGGGGAAAACGCGGGCGGGCCCCACTGCCTGAAATACGGCGTCACCTTAAACCACGTCCTGATGGCCGACGTGGTGTGGGCCGACGGGCACGAAAGCCGCGTGGGCTCTCTCTCGGGGGATGGCGAGGGGGTGGACGCGCTGGCACTGCTGGTGGGATCGGAAGGCACGCTGGGCCTGGTCACGCGCGCCTGGGTGCGGCTCTTGCCCCTCGCGGAGGCCGATGCCACCGTGCAGGCGGTGTTTGACACCGTGGAGGACGCCAGCCGCACCGTGTCCGATGTCATGGCGGCGGGCATCGTGCCGGCCGCGCTCGAGATGATGGACCAGCTGGCGGTCTCGGCGGTGGAGCGGGGCCAGTTCCGCGTGGGCTATCCAGCCGACCTGGGCGCCGTGCTGCTGGTGGAGGTGGACGGGCTGGCCGAGCAGGTGGCCGACGAAGCCGCCGAGGTGCAGGCCATTGCGGCCCGGCACCGGGTCCGCTCTGTGCGCCGCGCGGCATCCCCGGCGGAGCGCACGCTCTGGTGGGCCAATCGGAAGACGGCGTTTGGCGCGATGGGGCTTATTTCGCCGGATTACTACGTGCAGGATGGCGTCATTCCCCGATCCCGGCTGCCCGAGGCGCTGGACGCCATCGGGCAAGTGGGCCGACAGCGCGACATCCGCATCGCGAACGTGTTTCATGCCGGGGACGGCAATCTGCATCCGCTCCTGCTGTACGACGGCCGCGATCCCAAGGACGTGCAGCGCGTGCAGGCGGCAGGCCACGAAGTGCTGGATGTGTGCCTCGCGCTGGGCGGCAGCGTGACCGGCGAGCACGGCATTGGGGTGGAGAAGCGAGAGGACTTGGCGCATCAGCTGACGGAGAGCGAGATGGCGTTCCAGCGTGCGGTCAAAGCGGCCTTTGACCCACTGGATCTGCTAAACCCCGGCAAGATTTTCTTGCCTTAACGCTGAGGCGCCTCCTAAAAAGGGGCCTGAGGCATCTGAGGCGCTGCGAGGGGCTCGGCGGCGCCCGAAACGGCGATGAATTGGCGGAGCTATCGGTGGGTATGGGCTTCACCCTCCTGGCTGGTGCGCAGGCCACGGCTGCGATGTTGGCCAGCTGGGGTGCCTCCGCCGTGAGGTCCCATGCCTCTGGTGCCCACGCGGTGCGGCCCACCCACCCCCAGCGCACGGCGCTGCGCCTCTCGCTCTCGCGCAGGGCGATGGGGTCGGCCGAAGGCGGCTGGTCCAGGCCGGTGGCCGTCACCTTGCCCACCCAAACTGGCAGAGCGGACTGGGTGAGGCTGGGGCTGCCGAGCGTCTCGCTCGGGGACGGGAGCTCCGCATCCTCAGGCGCCTCGGGCCTGCTCACCGTGGAATCCTTCCCGTCTCCCCAAGAGGCGGCGGTGGCCACCAACAAGCCCGGCGGCGCGGCCGTGCCTGTTTGCGAAGCGACCGACGGGGGACAGCACTGGCACCACGCCCCCATTTCGCCAGGCGCGACCGCGGCCGCCAATTTGGGCGGCGGATCGATGCGCCTGCCGTGTGCCAGCGCGCGGCGGCCAGGCCGGGCCGGCGGCGGAGAGGCTGAGGCGCCGGGGTTTGGCTTGCGTAGGCGAGCAAGGGCAACTGGGTGGCCGCCGAGCTGGCGCCGCCAACGCCCGTCGGGCCGAAGGCCACGGCAGTGGCGCCCGCGAACACTGGCACCTGATCCGGCGGCGCGTGTGAGGTTTGCAGCGGCCCCAGTGGTGCCCGCCGCCGGCCGCTCCCTACGGGGGAGTCCAAAAAGCTCCCCGCCAATCCCTGGGAGACGAGCCGCCGCCCCCCGGCGCCAGGCAACACCCGACGGGCTGTACGGCCGCCCGGCGAACAGATTCGTGGCGGCGTTCGTGGGCACCCCGCCGATGAACGTGCTATCCGGCACCCTCGAGCGGCACCAGGACCAGCTGCCCTGCGGCTGGGTTCAAGCCGCACCGTGCCCGTGCCGCCAGCCGACCGGCGGGCCGTCGAATCGCTCCTCGCCCCCGGCGCCACGGTGGGCATCCGCTCGGAGCACGTGCTGTGCTGTCCGGGGACACCGCTCCCCTGCGCTGCCGCATCGAGGCGGTGGAGCCCATGGGCCGCGAGGCGCTGGTCACCGGAGCGCGGACGGGCAGCCCCTAATTGCGCGCGCAGCCACGGGATTCGCTGCGACTCCCGGGGACCTCATCAGCGCGCAGCGGCGGCCTCTGGAGAATCGGCCCAAAAAAATTCCGAGGACCCCGCTATTGGAGCAGGAACTTGCGGCTCGGTGTCGAATATAACTGGTTAAGCGTTTCATCAGGAGGCGAGTCTTGAAGCGGACGGCGCGGATTACGGATGTGGCGCGGATGGCGGGTGTATCTATCGCGACGGTTTCCTATGTTCTGAACGACCGGGGCCGCGTCTCGCCGGCCACGCGCGAGCGCGTGTACGAGGCTGTCGCGGCGTTGGGATACCATCCGTCCGCCCGCGCCCGCTCGCTGGTTCTTCGGCGCACTCGCACGGTGGGCGTGATGGAGCCGGCCGCGCTGCTGCCGTCTGACCCCTCGTTCGCCCTGTTCCTGGCCGGTGTGGCCGAAGCGTGCCGCCTGCGGGAGTACCACGTGATGCTGATTGCCCCCACCACAGCGGCTCCGGACGGCCACGATCTGGCCAGCATCGCGCAGTCCGGCCTAATTGACGGCGCGATTGTCATGGGCGCCCAAGACCCGGCCTCGCTGGAGGCGCTGGATGCCGTGGAGTTGCCCTACGTGGTTTACGGAGGGCAGTCGGACAAGCCGTGGGTGGATGTCGACCACACGGTGGGGACGGAGCTGGCCACGCGCCACCTGCTGGACTTCGGACATCAGCGCATCGCCCACGTAGCCCTGCCAGCCGCATCGGCCGTCGGCCGCCTCCGCCGGCTGGGATATGAGCGCGCGCTGGCAGGGGCCGGCCTGGGCCTCGACCCGATCGTGGCCGCCAGCGACGGCACTTTTGAAGGGGGGTACCGAGCCACCGCCCTCCTCCTCGGGCTGGCCGCCCGGTGCACGGGCATTGTGGCGGCGTCCGACACCCTGGCGCTGGGCGCTATGAAAAGCGCCAGCGACCTGGGGGTAGACATTCCCCGCCAGCTTTCGGTGGTGGGGTTCGGCGACACCTGGAGCGCTCGCCATGCCGAGCCGGCCCTGACATCAGTCACCTACGACCTGGAGGCATTGGGGCAGGCGGCCGCCGAGCGCCTGCTGGACCTGCTGGAGGGGGGGCGGCCCAGCTCGTGGGCGCTCCGGCCTCGCTTGGTGCCCAGAGCCAGCGCCGGGCCCAGTGGCTTTGTCGGCACCCCCTCGACGAACCACGCCGAGCCGGTCCTGAAAGTGGGCCCCACGTTTGCCCTGTGGTCCCAGCAAGGTACTTTTGAGGTGTCGGCGGGCCGCCACGGCATTTATCTCGCCGATACCCGGCTGGTTTCCGCCTACCAGCTCTGGATTGAGGGCCAGCCCGCCGAGCCGCTGGCACTGAAGGTGAGCGGCGAGGGGCGCACGCTGGAAGCGCTGTATCTGTGGCAGGCGCCGGCCAGCACCTTGCGCTTGGAGCGGCAGGCCACGCTCTCGGAGAGCGGCCTCTGCGAGCGCTGGGTCTGGCAGCGGTGGGGAGAGCCGCACACCGCTGCGCTGCGGCTGCAGGTGGGGAGCGACTTCGCCGACGTCTTTGAGATTCGCGGGACAGCGCGCCGGGCGCACGGCGAGCGCCGCGACGCCCCAGAGCCGGCGGGCCGCCGCATGGAGTACCAGGGCCGGGACGGCCTCGCGCGCGTGGTTACCATCCGCACCGCGCCGCCCCCCACGGTCCTGCCTGATGACTCATATCAGTGGGAGCTGGCCCCGGAGGACGCGTCGGGCACTGTGAACATCGAGCTTGCATGGCAGCAGCCGGCGTGGGACCCAGTCCCGGTCCGCCCGGCCCAGGACGCCTGGCCCGCCATCCGCACGGGGAACTTCGATACGGACGCGGTGATGGCGCAGGCCGGGCGCGACCTCGATTTGCTGGCCACCGACTTTGGCTGCGGCCCCGTTCCGATGGCTGGCCTGCCCTGGTTCGGCACCCTGTTTGGCCGCGATGCCCTGACGGTCGGCTGGCAGACATTGGCGTGGCGGCCCCAGCTGGCCGTGCGGGTGCTGGCCACGCTGGCGCGCTATCAGGGGACAAGGATCAACCCGGACACCGAGGAGGAGCCCGGAAAGATCGTCCACGAAGTGCGGATGGGCGAGATGGCGCGCACGGGCGAGGTTCCCTTCGGCCGCTACTACGGATCCGTCGATGCCACGCCCCTCTTCGTGGCGCTGTTTGGCGCCACCTGGCAGCGGCTGGGCGACGACCCTGCCATCGAGCGGCTGTGGCCATCGGTGGAGGCGGCGCTGGACTGGCTGTGGGAGCACATTGATGCCGACGGCCTGTGTCGATTCGAGCCGCAGTCCAAGCGGGGGCTGGCTGTGCAGTCCTGGAAGGACTCGGCCGACTCGATGGTGTTTGCCGATGGGCAGCACGGGCACCCACCGCTGGCCGTGGCCGAGGTGCAGGGCTACGCCTACGCGGCGCTCGCCCTGATGGCGCACTTCCTGGAGCAGCGCGGCGGGGCGCCGCGGGCGTCCCGCCTGCGCGAGCGAGCTGCAGCGGTGCGCCAAGCCTTTCATCGGCACTTCTGGCTGCCCGAGCGCCAATTTTACGCGCTTGCGGTGGACGGGCGCGGAGCCGCCGTGGACGGCCTCGCCTCCGACCCGGGCCAGTGCCTGTGGTCCGGTGTGGTCCCGGACAAGGCTTTGGCAGCGGTGGTGAAACGATTAACTTCCGCTGAGCTGTGGACGGGGTGGGGCATACGCACCCTGGGGGCCAAGGAGGCGGCTTATGACCCCTACAGCTATCACCGGGGCAGCGTGTGGCCGCACGACACCAGCCTGATTGCGGCCGGCCTTCGCCAGGCCGGCCAGGCCGAGGCCGCCGCACGCGTGGCCCAGGGCTTGCTGGAAGCCGCAGCGCGATTCCCCAAGCACCAGCTGCCGGAGTTGTTTGCCGGTGAAGCCCGCGAGCGCGGGGGGCCGTTTCCCTACCCCACCGCGTGCGCCCCGCAGGCTTGGGCCAGTGCCGCCCCGTACTTGGCGCTGCAGGCGCTCTGCGGCCTCGAGGTCGATGCCCGCCAGCGGGTGGTGCGGCTGGCTCCGGTGCTGACACCCACCGCTCCGGATCTTTCGGCAGAGGGGGTCGAGGTGGACGGCCACCCGGTTCGGCTGGTGTGCTCGCCCGCGCTCGTGGAGGTCCAAGGTCTGCCCGCCGGGTGGAGAAGTGAATGCCTGCCCGCCCGCCCGCTGGGCGCGCCATAATCGCGGCGGATTTTTACTTGCTTTGCACCAAGTGCAGGAGGTTGGGTTCCCAATTCTGGGTTCACTGTTTTGGGTGGACCCTGGCGGCAGCCGGCTCGGTCGGGGCCCCGTTCGGGCCGGCGCCAAGCTGAAACAGAGTGAAACAGGCTGAAAGATGAAGGAGGATTCCCCATGGCGCACTCGACACGTGTCAAAGAGGTCAGGCGTCGGACGCGGCCCACGCCGCGCCTGTCGCTGGCTCTCGGCGGGCTGCTGCTGGCTACAACGCTGGCCGCCTGCGGTGGGCCATCTACCGCCAGCGGACATTCGGTCACCATTACCCTGTCGGGGTGGACGTCGTCCCCCGTGGAGGCACAGCTCCTGCAGAAGGACCTCAAAGGATTCTCCAAGCTCCACCCCTTGATTCACGTCAAGTACCGCCCCATCCCCGGCAGCTCCGGCAGCTACGAGTCCGTGCTGAAGACGCGGTTCGTGGCCGGCGACGCACCGGATGTGATTTACGTCAACAACGGCGGTGAGTCCAGCACGTTCATCCAGAACAAGGATCTTATCTCGCTCAATCCGTACATCAAGGCCAGTGGGTTCAAGCTGTCTCAGTTTTATCCCAGCGCGCTGGCCCTGTTTCAGGCCGGCGGCAAAACCTACGCCATTCCGAAGGACCAATCTCCGCTGGCCCTCTTCTACAACCGGACGCTCTTTCAGCAGGCGGGGATCTCCAGCCCGCCCACGACGTGGGCGCAGCTCGCCCAAGACGCGAAACTCCTGACCCATGCCTCCAAGCATCAGTATGGGCTCATCAACTCGGTGCAGGAGCCCCGCTGGGCCGAATTCCTGTATCAGGCGGGCGGCAGTGTCATGAACCGGAGCATGACCCGCTTCAACCTCACGTCTCCGGCTTCGGTGCGCGGATTCCAGTTTTTTGTGAATCTGTACCGCCAGGGGTACGCCACCGTGCCAACCACCGTCGGCGCCACGTGGGGCGGCCAAGCCTTTGGGATGGGCCATGCGGGGATGGTGCTGTCGGGCAACTGGCTGGTGCCGTTCCTGAACCAAACGTATCCCCACACCAAGTACGGCATCGCGCCGCTGCCTGCAGGCCCCCAGAACAACATGTCCCTCACGTTCCCCGTCGGATACGGCATCACCCGGGACTCCCAGCACCCCCACGCGGCCTGGACTCTGATTCAGTACCTCACCAGCGCGTCGGGCATGACCAAGTGGATGAACTTGGGGCTGGCGCTGCCGACCCGGCCAGCCTTGCTGAGCCTGCCGTACTATCAGCAGCACCCCGTGCTGAAAGGCTTGCTGCAGCAGCTGCCCCACACCATCGCGTGGACGTTCCCCTCGGGCTTCGTCCAGTATTCATCGACCACCATGCTGGATCAGGCGACGCTGGCGATCGAAGGC
>JAJZWV010000029.1 GCA_021846505.1 Bacillota bacterium | reverse complement strand
GCCTTGGTCGGATGGCTTCAGGGTCGCGGGCTCTCGCCCGGCCCTGCATCCCTCGCTACCGGGGTGAACCAGGAATTCCCCGGGTGGGACTTGCACCCACAAGCAACGATGTCTTCGTGGCACGCGAGCCGGACATGCGGATTTCCCGCATCCGGCCCCCGATTTCTCGCCGTTGCCCCTCCGGATGGAGCACGCAGGGCGCCGGCAGAAGGAGCCAGGGACACTGGTGCACCCACTCCCACGGGGCCCGACTGGTCTGGCTCCGCCGATGCAGAGTCCTCTGCCAGGACCGCTCGACTTGTCTCCGCCCCTTTGACAACGAGGGTGAACCCCTGTGCGGACCCAACCAGTGAGCCCCCTGGCAGCGCGCTGCCCGGACGACGATGCTGTCGACCACAGCTCGGACGTCGAGGCCGGCGAGCACGGGGCGGTGGCGGTGCTGGAGGATATCGTCGCTCGGTGCGATCTCCTGGACGTCGCCGACGGCACCCGCCACAGAGATCGTGCCGTCCTGGCTGGCACGCCGAGCGACCTGAGCCGGCGGAATCGGTCAGCCATGGCTGCTGTCGGACGGACGGTATCAGCCCCACCTTTGCCCTCCACGGCTCTCCCACGGTTGACGCCTACGGGAAGAAAGAGGGCATCGTCTCCGCAGTCGGGCCGGCACACAAGGTAGGCCAAAGGGAGTGAGTGGACCACCACCCGACATCGCGCAGTTCATGGGGAAGATGGCCTTATCGAGGTGCGCAGCAAGGGGAGCCGTCATGGGCACCATCAACCCCTCGTTGCCCTTGCTGGGAGATGCGTAAAGCGGGTGCGGGGCCCTCATCACCTCCCTGGGCGTCACTCCGCATGAAAGGCTCTCCGCCATCAACTCTTTGATCTTGCGCGGCATGGCGCTGCTCCCCACCATCGCTGAGACGTTGGCTTCAGCATATCATGGCCTGAGTCTGGATAAACCCTCCTCCTTTCCAGGACCACCCGCCATCGGCTGGCAGCTTTGACGCGGGGATGTCTACGCGGCCCAGGCTGTGTGACGGCTGGTGACAACAGCCCATGGCGCGCTGCCAGATTCGGTGATGGCCACCGCGTTCGGGTAGTTGCCCTCCGGGAGCCGCCGTCCCCGGTGGAGGATCGCGTCAACGAGACGCTCCATTTCTTCCATGGCCGGCGTCGCCAAGCGGATGAGGCACGGGTCTCAACATCCGCATTCCCCGGTTCGAATCCGGGCGGGGGCTCAATGCCCGATAGCTCGACGGCCGAGCAGCGCACTCGTAGCGCGCGCCTTCGCCGACTTTCACGTACTTGGCGTCCAAGCACATCTAAGGATAGGACCCGGCGAGCGGCCGCTGCCGAAAGGCCGTAGCTCGCTCATCGAGCCGGGCACAGAGCGCCGACACCGCCGACTTCGTCAGCCTGGTCATCCCCAGCGCCTGGGCCAGGTCGTCCACCTTGCGCGTACTCACGGCCAGTACATGACTTCTTGAATCACCGCCGTGAGCGCCTGTTCGCTGCGTCGGCGCGGCTCGAGACAGGCGGGACAGTAGCTCCCGCGCGGCCGCTGGGGGATCTGGAGATGCACGGTGCCTAGCCAGGTCTCCCAGTCCCGGTCGCGATGGGTCGCGCGGTGCGCTCATAGCGGTCGGTGCCCACCTGGTCCTGCACCTCGGCCGCGCCCAGGAGGCGCAGGCTCGCCGCGCGGTTCGGAAAGATCCTCACCACGTCGGCCCGCCGTCCCATTGCGCGATTCGACCGCTCCAGGGGATTGGTCGCGCAGATCTGCCTCCAATGGGCCGGCGGGAAGTGCAGGAACGCCAACAGGTCCGCCGCCATGTCCCGCAGGTCGTCCGCCACCCGCGGAAAGCGCGGGGGCAGCGCCTCCGCCACGCGGGGCCAGTTCAGTCAGCGCGGCGGCGTGGTCCGGCTGCACGAAGAGCGCCCGGGTGACCGCCGCCACCATCGCCGGTTGGGACTTCGGCACGTGCCGCAGCAGATTCCGCAGGGCACGCACGCGACACCGCTGCCGCTGCGCCCCGTGGAGCATCGGGCGCAGCGCCGCCACTAGCCCGCTGTGCGCGTCGCTCAGGACCAGCTGCACGCCGGTGTCCCTCGCGCGACCAGGTCCCGGAGAAACCGTTCCCCTATTCATCGTCGTTTGTTTCCAGACGCCGCAGCGCCCGGTTTCGGACTCCAAGGGTCCGGCTTCGGGGCAGCCAGTTTCACCAGGCCGTTCTCCTGGCCAGCGCCGTCTGCTCCACAGGCGTTTGGCGTCTCCGGGGAACGCCCGGCGACGAGCGACGCGAGGTCCGCGCCGCGTTCCAGTCCCGGTCGATCTCGCCCACACACGGCACACGGGACGAGACGCTCCCCCAGCGGCATCTCGCCCTTCACGTGCCCACAGGCCGAGCAGGCCTTGGTGGACGGGTAGAAGCGCGGGGCCATGACCAACCGGGACCCGTACCCCGGGGTCTTGTACGCCAGCATCCGCCGGCACTCCGACCACCCGGCGTCCGCGAGGGAGCGGGCCAGATGATGGTTGCGGATTCGTGCCGCGCGCGGACAGGTCCTCGACCACGATGACCGACTGGGTTTTCGCCAGGGTCGTGGTCAGTTGGTGCAGGAAGTCCTTCCGCCGGCAACGGATGCGCCGGTGCAGGCGGGCCACAGCCCGGCCGCCGACTTACGCCGGTTACACGACCCCCGTTGTCTACGGCTGTGGAGCCGTTGCCGGTGCCGCAACCGACGCCGTGCGTTCGCCAACGGCTTGAGCGACTGGACCCGTGTTCCATCGGAGAGTACCCCAAAGGACTGAAGACCCAGGTCGATCCCCCCCACCGGACCGTCTGCGGGCTGCGGATCATCGCGCTCCACCTCCACCGCCCAGGATACGTACCAGCGGTTGGCCTCGCGGCAAACGGTGGCCGACAGAATCCGTCCCCGGAACTTCGCGGTGGGCTCTTTGACCCGCACGCCGCCGAGGCGCGGCAGTCCCACCGATCGCGGGTGTACCGTGAGGCTGCCGGTCAGCCGCCAGGAATCCCGCCGTCTATGCTGGCGCCGGACGCGCGGGAACCCGACGCGATGACCCTCCGTGCGCCCCCCCGCAGTGGCCGACGGCGCGATCCAGGTCGCGCAGCGCCTCCTGGCCGCAGCACTTGGCGACGGCGGACCCCCACGACCGCTGGGGCTTCTCCGTGTTCCAGAGACGGTGCAGTTCGGCTGCGGGGGGTACGGGCTGGCCGACGGTGAGCCGGCGCTGGCACAAGGCCAGGCCCCCCTTGTAGGCGTACCGGGCCGTGCCCGCCGCCTGGGCCAGGCGCCTCCGCTGTCGCCCGGTCGGGTCCAGCTCGTACCGGAAGGCCTGGGGGACCGCCATGGCGCCCCGTCCTCGGCGGCACGCCGCAGGGCGCGTTCGGCGCGAGGCTGGGCCGAGCGCCGCCCGTTCCGCCGAGCGCAGAATGCGGTGCACCCCTCGATCCCGTCCGGCGCGAGATCGTCCGGGGTCTCGCCCGGATCCACCACAACCAGGCGTCGTCCTTGCGCCGCCCGCGCTGCCTCCACATCGTCGGCGCACCGAATCACGTCAGCCGATCCCGATGCGCGACGGCCACGCTGGCGACGGAGGGGGCCGCGAGCACCTGCATGAGCGGCGGACGGGTCCGGTGAGTCCGGAGCCCCCCGCCATTCCCGTGCGCCCCACCGGCCAGCCTTGGTGCGTCACGAACGCCACCACACGCGCCCCCGGCCCATCAAGATCCGAACGCGGGTCGAATGAGGATCCGCGCGCGTAGACCGCCACCCCGGTGGGCTCCTCCTTCGGCGGCTTCACGATGATCGTCCCCGTGGGCCGTGGCTCCGTCGGCACGGGCAGTTTGCCATCCCGGTACATTCGCCACGCGGCTTGGCAGCTGATGCCCTGCTCCTTCGCCCACGTACTCAGGCTCATATCTGTCGTATACCACACGCGCCGATACCCGTAGCTATAACAGGTCAACCGTTAGAACCCCCGTCCAGAACGCCTCGGCCTCGCTCGGCCCGACGTCACAGCCCAAGACCGCCCGCTCCCCCTGGGCCGTGACCCCGGTGGCCACCACGCACGCCAGACTCAGCACGCGGTGGGCACCACCTGGGTGCCATCGCTTGGCCGCCGTTCCGTTCCCGGATACGCTGGATCTGGTTCCATTGGCACTCAAGGGAGCCCGACTTTTGCACCACAATCTTGGACGTGACGCTTGCCCGACCGTGTGGCGATCAATCCCCCGAGGATCCCTCGCAAAAAGAGGGTGTCAATTTCTGGTGCTGACTTGTCCCGAAGGGCTTGACACCTACCGCGGCGCACGTCTCGCACTATTTGGGCCGAGAGCCGCAAGGCATTCTCTGAGCGGCCGGCCGCGTGACTTCCCGCGGCAGAGGATCGACCCCGAGCAGCCCGCCCCCGCCACTGGTCGTCCAGCGACCGCCTAAACCCGCCCCCGCCCTTCGGACCGCTGTTGGGCCTGGTGGGCACGCACAGACACGGTCGCGTCCAGCGAGCGACCTTAGCTGATAAGAAGCCGGACAGGCAATTCGACACAGACGCGGCTACACCGTGCGAGGCGTGACAGCCCCGCCGGCAAGACCGCAATGGCACAGCACTGATCGCGCCGCTTTGCGCACGGATGTGCAACTCCCGCATTCACTTCTCCGCCGAACGGCACCATCCGCCTGCCAGCCCCGCAGCAGGCTCGCAGCAGCACAGCCAGCCACCGGCAGCGGGGTGATGAATACGAAGGTGCTGCGCTGCGGGAGCTTGCCCACGGCGGCCTCTTCCCGGGGCCCGACGCCCTCCCCACCCGGCAGGGCGCCGCGGGTGAGCGCTCCGTCGCGCGCCGTCACAGCTTCTCGGACTTTCACACGCGGCCAAGAAACCCCCTCAGTAGAGGGCGGCGCCTGCCTCAAGCCTTTCCTATCGGCTGCCAGGGCCACCGGGTGAGCCAACGCCCCGCATGGTAGGCGGCTTGCTCTGCCCAGTACGCGCTCTGGGCCATCGCCGCTTCTCGTGTTTGGGGCCCCAAGGCCAACGGAAACGCGGCCACCAACCCGGCGGCATAAGCCGCCTCCATGGCCGCGGCCGACCCAAACTCGCCCACCAGCGCCACGGCGGGGACGCTCCGCGTGCTGGCGTGAGCCAGCACCGTCCCCACCACCTTGCCGTCCAGGGACGATTCGTCCAGCCGGCCCTCTCCCGTCACGACCACATCCGCGACGTCGAGCCAGTCGTCCAGGTGCACGACTCGGGCTACGGCCTCGGCGCCGGGCACCAGTTGCCCGCCGAGGGCGGCGAGGGCCATGCCCGCACCGCCAGCCGCTCCCGCACCGGGCTGCTGCCGCAACGGCCGGCCCGCTGCCGCTTCCAGGGCGGCGCCCCGCTCGTCCACCGTGGCGGCCAGCGCCGCCAATTCGCCCGGCGCCACGCCCTTTTGTGGCCCGTAGCGCATGACCGCGCCGCGCGGACCCGTAGCCGGCACCATCGCATCACACCAAGCAGTCAGGGCCACCGGAAACGGTTGCAGGCGGAGGGCCACGCCGTCGCCGGCAGCACCCAGGGCCTGCAGCAGGCCCCAGCCGCCATCCGTGCTGCCGGTCCCGCCGAGGCCGACCCACACGCGCTCGGCTCCCCCCTTAATCGCTGCAGCCAACATGTCGCCGAGGCCGGCGCTGGTGGCAGACGCCGCGGACTGGGGGCGCTCAGCCTCGGGCACAAAGCCTGGCCCCTCGGCGGCCTCTATCACCCAAGTGCCGTCCGGCAGCACCAGCACCCCAGCGCTGCGGGGGCGCCCGTAGGCGTCGCGCACCGGCACGCGGACAAGGCGGCCCCCGAGCGCCGCCTGCACGACGGCGGCAGTCCCCTCACCTCCATCCGCCAGGGGACAGCCAATCACCTCCGCATCGGGCAGCGCGCGGCGCAAGCCCGCGGCAATGCCCACGGCAAACAGCTGCTGGCTGATGGCGCCCTTGAGTGCATCTGGGGCAATCAGCACCCGCACCGGCGCTCCCCTTCCCCAACTCACGATTGGCGCGAAGCGCCTAGACGGCATCTTGGCACCAGCCCCGCGTCCTCGCAAGTGTCACGGCCTAAACCCGCGTCAAAGCCCGCCTGGTCCGCGCAGGGAGGCTTGGGAGAACTCGCGGGTCTTGGCGTCCTGCGTTGGGAACGATGTGCTGCCCGGCGGACGGCCACCGAAGCAACTTAGACCGGTGGTGGAGTGGGCAACGGTGCTCCCACTCTGCGACGGCCCGACGTTCCGCGGGTTCGGATATACCACCCGCCCGAACGCCGCCACAAGGGGCTCGTCGTGGTGCCCCCACCTCGCGCGGATCTGGCTCGGTGCGCAGCGCGCTCCGCGAGCAGTCCTGACTCTGCAGCGGCACCGTGCTGGAGCAGGGATGGCGACGGTCAGCGCGCCCAGCGCCGGACCGTCCCGCGGCGCAGTAGCGCCCTGCCGCGCGGCGTCCCGACCCGCGACCAGCCCGGCGGCGGGTCGACAAACGCTTTCGGCAGGACCACTAGGTGGCTTTTGCGCCGGTCCCCTCGCCGCCAGCCGCCGTCGGGTGAGGCCAACACCTGCGGCCTCGGATTCGGCACCTGGGGCCCAAAGTGTCGCTTCTGCACCACACCGCGCAGCCGCATCATCTGCTGATGCGGCGGCCGCCCGCTGCACCCGCCACCTTCAGCCCACTTGGGCACCAAGCTCCCCCCCGGCCAAAGACCGTCCGCGCCGCCTCGGAGCGCGTCGCGATCCTGGGTGTCTTGCCCCGGCCACGGACCTTCGCACAGTCCCGGACTTTGATTGACGTTGGATTAAGAACATGTTACGATTATGTTATGAGGGAGAGGGGGGCCGTCGTGAGCTGGCGAGAAGTTTTCAGCGCCCGCCCCAGTCCGTTCGTCGTCGGGTTGGCCGAGCAGGCCGCAGTCATGGCCCAAGTGGTGCAGCTTTTGCATCAATTCGTGACCTCACGCGATTCCCGTGTGAAAGAGAAGCTGGCTCGTCAGGCCTCGGAGTGGGAGCACGAGGGGGATCGGCTCCGCGCGCGGCTCGTTGGCGACTTGCTGCAATCTTTGGTTACCCCCTTTGACCGAGAGGACATCAACCACCTGTCGCGCGCGGTGGATGATATCGCTGACTACGCGGAAAACACGATCAAGGAAATCCACCTGTACGGCATCAACCCCGATTCTGCCATCCGAGAGATGGTGGCCACGCTGGCCGAAGCAGGCAAAGCCATTCACGAAGCAATTCAGGCGCTCCCCAGCAACCGCCTCTTAGGCCAGAAGCGGGCCCAAGACGCCAAGCGGCTGGAGAACCGCATGGAGGCCCTCTATCGCCAAGCCATTGCGGATCTGTCCCACGTCGATGACCTCTCGTACGCGATTCGTCTGCGTGAAGTTTACCGCCACCTGTCAAATTCCGCCGACCGGGTTGACAACGCCGCCAACGTGATCGTGGACATCATCATCAAGGAAGGCCGGTAGTTTTGTCCCTCGGCACGTCGACGATCTTTGTCCGGGATGGTCGTCGGCGAAGCGCGACACCCCGATGACCGGCTGGACGCTGCCGGTGCTGATCGGCCTGTTTGCCGCCATCGCCGGGATCAATGGCGGCGGCAATTTGGTAGGCACCTTCTTGCCGACTCGAGCCGTGTCGCCCCGTGTGCTGATTCCTCTCTTGATTGCCAGCATTGCCGTGGGACCACTCCTTTTCGGTACGGCCGTCTCCCACACCATCGCCGTCGAGATTATCAACTTCCACCGGGCCGGATTCTCGGTGCTGACCGCTGCACTGATCGCCGCCATCATGACCCTGCTGATCACGTGGCGCCTTCGCCTCCCCTCCAGCACGACCATCGCCTTGGCGGGAGGAATGGTGGGCGCCACCCTCTTAAATGGCCAGGCGGCGCTTATCCATTGGGGCGGGGTAGCAAAGGTGGTGGGAGGGCTTTTCGGGTCCGTGCTCGTGGGTTACATTGTGGCGTTCTGGGTCACGCGGCTGCTGTGGCGCATGCTCCGAGGCGTCTCGGTGGCGAACCCGCGGCAGCTGGGCTACTTGCAGGTCGCCACACTCACGGTGCAAGGGCTGGCCTACGGCGCCAACGACCAAGAAAAGGCCATCGGCCTTATGGCCCTGGCTTTCACAACCGCCGCCGGGAGTCACTATCACGTGACCCTCGCCGCGATCGGCTTGCCCCTGGTGTTCTGGACGGCTGGGCTGCTCGCAGGCGGATTGCGAATTGCTCGAACCGTGGGCGGGCACATTTTTCGAATCCGACCGCTGCACTCCTTGGCCGTACAGGGCTCTGCCGCCGTCACCGTGGTGTCGGCCGCCCTTTTGGGACTGCCCGTCAGCACCACCGAAACGACCGACGGATCGCTGTTCGGCCTTGGTTCCGCGCTCGCCCCGCGGCGAATTGAGTGGCCGACAGTGCTCCGTCTGCTGATTGTCTGGGTAACGACCTTGCCGCTGGCGTTCGCGCTCGGCCTTGCCGCCGTCAATATGATGCGCGTGTTTCGTCTCGGGTAGCGGGCCGCCTGCGTCAGAATTCCCACCGCCTCGCGAAGGGACCACGCACGCCACTCCTCACCGGCACCCGGCCGAGCGCCATGCCTTGCAACGATGGCCGGCTTGGCCGTGGGACCCTGGAGGAGACTGCAGGCCAGGTGAGCGGCTTGCCGCCATAATCGCGAGAGCCGCTGCGCTGGGTGTCGCTCCGAAACTTTCTCTTACAGCACCATCCCCCCCCCCACGTTGATGACCTCGCCGGTCACGTAGGAAGCGTCGTCGGAAGCCAGAAAGGCCACCACTTTGGCCACATCGTGCGGCGTGCCGATCCGTCCGACGGGGATCTTGGCCACCATGGCCGAGAAAGCCTCCGGCGCCATGCGCCGGGTCATGGGCGAGTCGATGAACCCCGGACAAATGGCGTTCACCGTGATGTGGAATGGGGCGAGTTCTTTGGCCGCTGTCTTGGTCAACCCGATAACGCCCGCTTTGGCGGCGGCGTAGTTGGCTTGCCCCACATTGCCCTGCCAGCTGGCCGACGAGATGTTGATGATGCGGCCCGCTCGTCGCTCGCGCATGCGCGGCACAACATGACGCATGAAATTGAAGGGCCCGGTCAGGTCAACCGCCACCACCCGGTCCCACTCTTCCCGAGACATGCGGTGCAACATGCGATCCCGGTTGATGCCCGCGTTGTTCACCAATACGGCAATCGGGCCCAAGGTGTCCTCCACCTGCGCCGCCACCCGCTCGACTGCCGCGAAGTCGCTCACGTCCAGGGTATAGCCGGAGCTATCCCCGATGGCTTCCGCGGCGACCGACAGCGCCCTTTCATCCAAATCACACAACACCGTGTAAAATCCCCGTGTGCTCAGCACCTGCGCGATGGCCAGCCCGATCCCCTGCTGGGCTCCGGTCACGACCGCGATTGGCTTCTCCATCGATGCCTCCTCTCAGCCGTCCTCCGGCAATGTCCTCCGCCCACTCAGCGGCGCAAGTTTTCCACCACCGCGGCGATGCCCTGCCCGCCCCCGATGCACATGGTCACCAAGCCAAAGCGCTCCCGCTGGCGCTCCAACTCATAGAGGAGCTTTACCGTCAGGATGGCACCGGTGGCGCCCACCGGGTGGCCGAGGGCAATGGCGCCCCCGTTGACGTTCGTGCGCGACCAGTCGAGGTGCGCATCGCGAACCACCGCCCGAGCCTGAGCCGCAAACGCTTCGTTCAGCTCCACTAAGCTGATGTCGTCGATCGTGAGGTTGGCCCGGTCGAGCGCCTTGGCAATGGCCCGCACCGGGGCGTACCCCATAATCTCCGGCCGGATGCCCGCGACCGCATAGCTCACCAGTCGGCCGCGGGGAGAGAGGCCCTGCCGCTCGGCGTCCCCTGCCCGCATCAGCACCACGGCCGCCGCTCCGTCGTTGATGCCCGACGAATTGCCCGCCGTAACGCTGCCGCCCTCTCGGAAGGCGGGACGGAGTCGCTGCAGCTGATCCAGCGACGTTTCCCGTGGATGCTCATCGACGCTGAACTCTCGTGACTTACGGCCATCCTGGACGTTGAGCGGCACGATCTGGTCCTCAAAGCGGCCTTCCTCGATGGCGGCCTTCGCTCGCTGCTGGGAGTCTAGCGCCAGCATGTCCTGCTCCAGGCGAGACACCTCAAACTCCTCGGCAACCTTCTCGCCGGTCATGCCCATCGGGTAATGCTGGAAAGGATCTGCCACCGCCGTCAACACCCCATCCTCCAAGTCGGAGTGGCCGAGCCGCCGGCCCCAGCGATTCCACACGTAGTACGGCAGCCGGCTCATGTTCTCCGCGCCCCCCGCGACCACCACATCCGCGTCGCCCAGCCTCAGCCACTGGGAGCCCGTAATGATGGCCTGCAACCCTGAGCCGCACAGTCGGTTCACCGTCTGCGCCGTGCTGGAATCTGTCGGCAGTCCCGCGCTGAGTGCGGCCACCCTGGCTAAGAAGGCGTCTTGAGATACCTGGCCAACACAGCCCAAAATCACCTCATCGACCGTCTCCGGCGCCACCCCCGACCGCCGCAGCACCTCCCGAATCACCGCGGCGCCAAGCTCACTGACCTTCACATCCTTCAGGCTCCCGCCAAAAGTGCCAACGGCGGTTCGGACTCCGTCCACCAGCACTACATCGTCCGCCATGGCTCCACCCCTTTTCTCCCTACTCACCCGCTAGCCGCGCCTTCAAGCCGAGACGGGCTTCCGAGTACACGATCGGCGGAATCTCCCCCATCGGGTTGGCCAAAAGTGGCCGGAAGTCCATTTGGCCCAACACGTCCCGCACCAGATCGACCCCCGGTGCTACCTCGATCACGGTCCATCCAGCCGGCGTCAATTGGAGCACGGCCCGCTCGGTCACCACCAGGACTCGCTGGCCGTTGGCCAAAGCGCGGGCGCCGTTGAACGACAGCTGTTGCACACGCTCTACCCATTTGCGCACGTCCCCTTCTCGCCGCACGCTGACCCGCCCGCCTCCGACCTCCACGTCTGCGCCGTGAGCGGTGAAGGTTCCACAGAAAACCACCGTCCGCGCCTGCTGAGTGATCTCGATGAAGCCTCCCGCCCCGGTCGCTCGCTCTCCCAGCTTGGTGGCGTTCACGTTCCCCTCGCGGTCGGCCTCGCCCCATCCCATAAAGGTGATGTCGACCCCATGACCATCGTAGAAGTCAAACTGATAGGGGTGCTCAATCAGCGCATCGGGGTACTCCGCGATGCCGAAGTCGACGCCGCCGAGGGGCCGGCCGCCGTACACCCCAGACTCAACCGTCAGCGTGACCAAGTCTCCGGCTTGCTCGTTGAGGACTTCTGGGCCGATGACGTCATTGGGGATGCCGGTCCCCATGTTCACGAGGTCACCGGCCGCCAGCTCCGCAATCGCTCGGCGGCCGATGGCCCGCCGGACGTCAAGCGGCCGCACGGCCGCGTCGGCCAGCGACGGGTCAAAGCCGCGGCTCGAAAAGCGCGGCTCGAAAGCAACGCTGGAGGTTTGCCGATGATCGCGCTCCGGATCCTGGGCGACCGTGATGAAGTGCACATGCGCTCCCGGGATCTCCACGCTCCGAGGGTTTAAGGTGCCCCGCGGCACCACTTCTTTAACCTGAACCACAATCCGTCCGCGGTACCGGCGCCCGGAAAACACGGCCGGCAGAATCTCTAGCTTCATCGCCTCTTCCGTAGCCGCGATGTTGCCGCGGTCATCAGCACACGTCCCACGCACCAACACCCAATCGACCGGCACCGCTTCAATCCAGAGGTACTCCCGGCCTTCTACCTGCACGACACGGACCAAGTCGGGCTCGGCCTGAGTGCGTGCGTTCATTTTCCCCCCCTCCACACGGGGATCGATGAAGGTTTCGAGCCCCATCTGGGTGAGATGGCCTGGCAGCCCCGACGCCATGGAGCGAAGCCAATGGGTAATCTGGCCCTGGGGCAGGCAGTACGCGATGACGCGGTTCGTCGCAATCAGGTCCATCCAACGAGGAGCCAAACCCCAGTGGGAGCCGATGATGCGCCGAACCATCCCCTCGTGGGCCAGATGTTGGATGCCGTCCTGTCGGTTGCTCTGACCCGAAGCGTGAATCAGGGTCAGTCCCGCTGGATGGCCCTCCCGGAGAAAGCGCGCTTCCAGCGCCCGCAAGACCGTCTCGGATGCACCGCTTAAAGTCATCCCGACCGTCAGCAGACTAGCCTCGTCTGGAATGGCGTCCGCAATCCGCTCGGGGGGCACAAACTCGAGTCGCGTCATCAAACTCACCTGCCTTGCTGGTCAGCCAGCGGTCCCGCTGAGACAATCAAAACGAGACCCCACCAACCAGGATTATATTGGCATACCATGTCAGCTCGCCGGTGCGAACCGCCGCCCGCACACGACGAGTTCTGAGCTTCAGCTCTTCATGCGGCACCACCGTGATGCGGACGCTTGCCGGCAGCAGCTGCCTGATTTCGTCGAACAGCTGCCCGCTGGCGGTGGCCATCTCCTCCGCCATCACCGCTTCTTCCACGGTCAGCTCACCCAGAATCATCCGCAGCACCCTGGCCAAACGGGGCACATTTCCCGTCAGCGCCAGATCCACGCGTTCGACGCCTATCGGGATCGGCAGGCCTGCGTCCGTGACCAGCAACTCATCCGTATGGCCCATCTCCGCCAACACACGGCTCAGTTGGCCATGCAGGATCGCCGTACTCTGCTTCATCGCCTTCACTCCTCCTCTAACAGGCCAGCCCGTGCCATCCCCTCCCCCCTTGTCATCCGCCCAGCTCCACGACCAGTTGGTCTCCAAACACCTTGTAGTCATGCGACGGCAGCACAACATCCGAAACCCGTGCGATGCGGTGCATGGAATCCAGCGCCTGGTCCACCTGCACGTGAAATCCGGGGGGGATATCTTTTTCCAAATTTTCATAGGTAAAGATCGCGTCGCCGGCAATCGTAAACCAGCCGCGAGCCGTCTTGACCCGCACCGCCTGTGAGCCCGGTGTGTGTCCCGGGCTCAGCAGCACCTGCAGCCCCGGCAAAATCTCCTCGTCGCCCCCCAGGAGCTCCACGCGCCGCCCTAAGTAGGGCGGCACCAAACCGGCTTGCGGCGACAGGAAAGCCCGCTCGAAGAATCGGCTCGGCGCGTAGGCATAACGCACCTCATCTCGCTGAGCCAGCAATCTGCTGTTGGGAAAGAGGGCTAAATTACCGCAATGATCCCAGTGGAGGTGCGTAAAGATAATTAGATCGATTTGCTTCGGGTCGACGCCGACAGCTCTCAAGGCGTTGGCGGGCTCCTGATCGGGACTCCGCGAAAGGTTCTCTCCGATGATGTTGGCCGCTACCTCCTCACTGTCCACGCTGGTGTCAACCAGGACGCGCTGCGCACCTTGCAGATACCACATCACCCGCGGGATGCGCACCGTCTGCCCAACATCCGTGAGATAGGTCAGAATGGACTTCTCGATCAGTGACGTACCCGTATCCAGCGCAACCAGCTTCCAGGTGTCCATGCGCTCTCCCCCTTAAGGCCGCGCGATCTCGCCGGCATCCAAGACATTCAGCGCCCGAACTCCAGATTCGGCAGATCTCCGTTGATGTTGTAGCCGCCATCCACAAACAGCACTTGACCGGTGATGTAGTGGGCTTCGGGACTTACCAGGAACAGCACCGCATCGGCAATCCACTCCGCCTGGCCGAGGTATCCCAGCGGGATGCGCTCTTCGAAGGCGCGAGTCACGGCCGGGGTGAACATGGGCACCGTCAGCGGGGTGAGGATGTGCCCCGGGGCCACCGCGTTAACGGTGATGCACGAGGGGGCCAGCTCCAGGGCCAAAGCTCTCGTCATCGCGTTGACCCCGCCCTTGCTGGCCGAATACGGGCCATTTAAAGGCCGGGTGACGGTGGACAGCACCGACGAGATGTTCACGATCCGGCCGCCAGATCCTTCCGCCCGCAGCAGCGGGATCGCCGCCCGTGCCATGTAGAACATCCCCGTGAGATTCACATCCAGCACGCGGTGCCAGTCTTCATCCGAAAGATGCTCCAGCAGGCTTTGATGAACGATGCCTGCATTGTTGACCAACACCTTCACGCCGCCCCACTGACCGACGATGCGGTCGAAGCCGCGTTGGACCGAAGCCGAGTCGCTCACGTCTACGGCAAGGGACAGCGCTTCCCCACCCTGTTCGTGAATCATAGCCGCCGTGGTCGCGGACGCGTCCGGACGAACGTCTGCCACCGCCACCCGATATCCTTGGCGCGCCAGCCCGACCGCACACGCCTGCCCGATTCCGGAACCCGCCCCCGTCACCACCGCCGTCTGCGCTGAGGCCATCCCATTCACCCCCTAGTCTTGGATCGCGTCTCCCTGCTCACGCTGCGTCCGAAACGCGTCAGCCCACCGCGCCAAGTTGGCCATCGCGCCTTCGGCCCTCCCATGCTGCGCTGCCGTCAGCAGGCTCAGCGTCGGCCCGGTGCGGACGAGCCCGCCGTCAGTGTCTGGGCCCGGGTCGGAAATGGTCTCGGGCTGCACGACTCGAGCCTCCCACTCGGCCGGGCCGAGCGGCCGCACGTCCAACTCGTTCCGGTTGTAGGTATACTGGCCCAGCAGCGCGACGCGGGGCATCCGTCGAGCCAGACTCGGTTCGTTGGGAAAATTCACATTCACCACAGCTCCGTCCCTGGCCACGTCCCACAGCCCCGCTCGCCAGTAGTCGGTCAGGGTTTCGGCGGCCACATCGAAGCGGGGAGTGCCTGGCCAGCGCAGGGTGTCCAGCGATGCCGCCATCGCCGGGACGCCGTGCCGCGCCGCTTCCAGCGCTCCACCCACGGTCCCTGAATACCAAACGTCCCAGGCCAGGTTGGCCCCCCGATTGATTCCCGAACACACGGCGTCAAAGGACCCCAGCTGCGCCAGCGCGAACATCACGCAATCCACGGGAGTGCCGTCGACACGGTACACGCCGTCCCGCATCCGCTGGACGCGGTAGCTGCGATGAAACGTGAATCCCTGACTCACCGCTGAACGCTCGCTGGCCGGTGCCGCCACCACCACTTCATGATCGCGCGCCGCAGCGTGCTCCATCGCCTGCAAGCCAGGCGCTCCCAGCCCGTCGTCGTTGACCAGCAGAATGCGCACAGATTTTCGCCTCCGCCCCTGATTCGCCGTGGGCTCCTCCCGGCTATGGCATCAAGCCCCCGCCCGCTTCAACCCCTGCGCCCACGCGGGGTCATCCACAAACGCCGCGTCGATGAACTCCTCGGCCAACTCCCCCACGTCAGCAGTCGACCGGAGCGACCAAAGAGCGATCCCCAGCCCATGAGCTCGCATTGACCGCAGGTCGGGCACCGGGGCCATGGCTCGGTGCAAGTGCACAAACTTCGCGCCCACCGCGCCCGCCACCCTCCAGGGCTCTAGCAGGCGCACCATCCCCCAAGCTGCTGCCCGATCCACCTGCGGAGCCAATTCGGCGGACTCCCTTAAGGCGCAGTGGTCAAACGACGACACTATCACCCGGTCCTCGGCTCGGTGTGCTCGAATCACCTGGAGCGTGCGAGGCACCAAGTCCTGGTAAAAGCGCGGCCCATTCTTGTACTCCACACAAACCTTCGTGTCGAGGGGCACTGCGTCCAGCACGTCGTCCAGACAGGGAACCCCATCGGCTGACCAAGTGCCGTCCGGGTTCTTTGCCCGCAGTCGGCGAAGCTCTGGCCACGTGAAGCGCCCCACCCATCCCTGGCCGTCGGTCGTGCGGTCCACCGTATCGTCGTGCAGGACCACCACCGTGTGGTCCGCGGCCAGCTGAACATCCAACTCGATGCCGTCCACGCCCTCCGCCAGGGCCGCCAGAAAGGAAGGGACGGTGTTTTCCGCCGCCAGGGCCGGGGCGCCCCGGTGGCCCCAAACAAACACCCGGTGACGATCCGACTCCAACTTCATCTCACAGCCACTCCTCGTCGCGCAAAAGTCGCTTCGCCTTGTATGCGCTTACATCTATCGTAGACTCCTTGCGGCATCGCGTCAACGAGTGCGGGGATGTTCAGCGGGCTCCAGGGCCCACCCAGACCTCACCCGCGTGACGCCGCCGCACCTCTTGGACGAACTGCTCGGTGTCGACAAAGACGAGAGCCTCCATACCAAGTTCCCGAGCGGCGGCACAGTTTTTCTCCCGATCGTCCACAAACAGACACTCGCTCGGGCTGCTCGCCGTCAGCTCGAGCGCCCGGCGATAAATGTCCGGATCGGGCTTGGCCGCTCCCACGCGCGCCGAGTTGACCACCGCGTCAAACACATCATCAAGGCCAAAGCTTCGAAGGCGCGCCTCGAGCGTCAGATCCGCGTTGCTGACCAAAATCACCTCGAGGCCACGCCGGCGCACTCCGCGAGTCCACTCTGCCATCGGCTGGTTGAGCATCCACTCGTGCCGGTCCGCCAACTCGGCCAGCAGACCCGGGTCCATGCCCAGCTGTTCGGCGACGCGGCGCATGTACTCGCTGTAGTCCAGTGCCCCCGTCCGGCACTCCGGCCACGGACTGCCCGGGCCGAAAAACAGTGCCTCCACATTGGCCGGGGCATGGAAATCGCGCCGCAGCAGGTCCCAAAAGTCGGGGTTCTCGTTCAACAGGACGCCACCCACATCCACCAGCAGTGTCTTCACGCTCATGCGTCGGCCTCCCTTTTGCCTTCTCCTTCACCGTCTGAAAAGCGGGCAGTCTGCCACACTCGCCCCGCCTGGCCACAGATCGCCGCCTGCCGCCGGGCAGTCTTATACCCTGGGTTTTGCCGCTGCCAGCCGCTCAGACCCGCGAATGACCAAGTGGGGCATCAGGATAATGGTCTCCTTCGCTCGGGTGGGGTGGTCCATTCGGTCCAAAATCAGCCGTCCCGCTTGAATGCCCATTTCTTTCATGGGACGCGAGACCACTGTGAGAGGCGGGGTGGTGAACGTCGAGATCGGGATGTCGTCGAACCCAATGACCGACACACTCTCCCCGAGGCTCGCACCCGGGGTCGCCTGAATGGCTTGCAGCAAGCCCATGGTCATCAGATTGTTGCAGCTGAAGATGGCGGTCGGCGGGTGATCCAGCGACAGAAGCTCCCGGCCGATTCGGTACCCGCTGCTCTCCCGAAAGTCGCCCAATCCAACGTACGCGGGCGGCAGCGCCAGCCCCTCCTCCTGAAGCACCTCCCTAAATCCCTCAAACCGCTCTCGGCCTGGCGTCGTGTCTTGGGGACCGGCGAGAATGGCCACGTCTCTGTGTCCGGCCTCGATGAGCGTCTTAGCCGCCTGACGTGCTCCGTGCTTGTTGTCAATGAGCACCAAGTCCCACTGGTCGACGGCCAGGCGCCGGTCAACCAGACAAACCGGAGTGGGAATCTTTTCGATCACCGCCAGATTCTCCGTCAGATGAGTGGGGGTCAGCACGATTCCGTGTGGCCGGTAGCGCTGCAGGGAATATAGCTCCGTGCGCTCCTGTGCGGGGTCGTCCCCGCTGTTGGCCATCCAGATAATCATCCCGTGACTCCGGACTTCCTCACTGACGCCGGCATAGATCGCGGCAAAAAATGGATTTTGGATATCGGGCACAACCATCCCCATGAGGTTGATGCCGTTCCCGACGGCCATCGCCTGTGCCCACCCGTTGGGCACATACCCCAATTGGGTCAGCGCCTGCTGCACCCGCTCGGCGGTCCTCGGGCGCACCGTGCCGGTGCCATTCAACACCCGAGACACCGTGGCCGTAGACACTCGGGCTAGGCTGGCCACGTCCCTGATCGTCTTATGCTTCTGCCCAGACATCGACCCCTCGCTTTCACCCAGGCAACCCGCCGGACCAGACACCACGCGCTCCTCTGGGAAGCGGGGCTCCCGCTTCGCCAGAGATTTCACACAACAGCCTTGACAACCAGCTCGCCCACGCCTATGGTATCATACAAAAAGTAAGCGTTATCATTTTGAGCGCCGCCCACGAGGCCGCGCAGGCGTCTGGAGAGCACATTTGAAGTGGCGGCCGCCGGAAGGTCAAGTCATCCCCTTAGGACACCGGTTTCTAGGGTCGCGTCACCTGGTTGCCTGTCGTACTGAACCCGTCTTTCCGAGACTCCCGTCACGAGACGAAGACAAGGTTCCCGGCACAGCACTATTGGGGAAGGGGCGCCTGATTGATGACCCGACATCCACGATCTCGCGTTGCCGCCAATCGACCGGTCCGCATCCGGCACAGCCGGTGGGAGAGTCTCTTTCTCCTGCCCGGGCTCTTGACCGTGGGAGTGTTCTTTCTCGTTCCAGGGGCCTACGTGGTGTACCTGAGCTTCTTTCAGTCAACCATCGTCAATCCTGCGGCGGCGTATGTCGGGGGCGGAAACTACCGCGCGCTGGCCCAATCCGCCTTATTTGGACCCGCCATTCTGCACACCCTCGCGCTGGCGGTTGGGGTGACCACCCTGGTCGTGGTCTTTGGCCTCCTCTTGGCGACGCTGCTCGACAAAGGACTCCGCGGCACCCACATCTACCGCACCATCTTCTTTCTGCCCTATGTATTTCCCTTGGTCGTGTCCAGTTTGGCGTTCATGTGGCTGCTGCAGCCACAATTTGGTGCCGTCGATGTTGTGCTGCAAGCCCTGGGGCTCCCCTCCGTCAGCTGGCTGACCAACCCTCACACCGCGATGCTGAGCATCATTATCGTAACGGCGTGGGAGTTTATGGGGTTCTATATGCTCATCTTCCTGAGTGGCCTCCAGGGAGTGGACCCGAACTTGCAAGAAGCCGCCCGCGTCGATGGCGCCAACAGCCGGGCGGTGTTTTGGAAGGTGACACTGCCAGCGATCTCACCGAGTCTGTTTTTTGCCCTGGTGTTTTCGGTGATTCAGTCGTTCCAGGCGTTCGACCAAATCTACGAGATGACCGCAGGAGGACCAGGAGGCGTCACCCGCACCCTGACATACTATATATATCTTCAAGGTTTTCAGTTTTTCAACTTCGGGAAAGCAGCTTCCGCATCAGTCGTCATGATGGTGTTGCTGGGTGGCATTACGTTCGCACAATTTGCCTTCGGCAAGAGATGGGTGGGGTCTAATCTATGAAGAAGAAGACTACGTCCACCTACGTTCTGCTAACAGTGGCAGCCGTAATTATGATGATCCCGATAATCTGGATGATTTTGGGATCGCTTGAACCAATCGGCGAACTGTTGTCGGGACGCCTCATTCCAAATCGATTTGAGCTGCATAACTATGCAGCACCGTTTGCGGCACAGCCTTTCGGTCTTTACTTCTTTAACAGCTTTTTTACCACTGGAAGCATCGTTCTGTGTCAAGTGGTAACATCCGCATTCGCTGCATACGGTATTTTGTTTACGAAAGCCAGAGGACGTAACGTGTCTTTCGTTTTGGTTATGATATCCCTTATGATTCCGATTCAAGCCATCTTTATTCCGGATTACGTTATTTTAGGGGCCGTCCACTGGATAAACAGTTATCAGGCTCTCATTATACCATTTATCGGCACGGGATTTGGTATTTTCTTTCTGCGCCAAGCCTTTATGGGTATTCCGACAGCGCTGGTGGAGGCGATGAAGGTCGATGGGGCGAGCCACTGGACAATTTTAACGCGGCTAGTACTGCCGAACTCCAAAGCTTCCCTCATCACTCTTGCCATCTTGAATGGCGTATTCCACTATGGTTATTTGTTTTGGCCCCTCTTGGTCACTGACACTGAGCAGTACCGTGTGATTCCCATTGGACTGTCCTATCTGGCCGCAGCGGAGCACCAAATCACGTGGAATGTGATTATGGCAGCCAGCGTCATGTCGGTGGCGCCCGTCGTGGCCGTCTTCCTGTGGGGCCAGCGCTATCTCTTGAAGGGGGGTGTTTTCTCTGGCATTAAGGGTTGAGCAGGCGCCGGAGTCCCAAATCAGGGACGCCTCGCATCCAGACAGCGACAAAGGTGCAAAGGAGGTAAGCGCAACATGAACTCAAGCACCGCGAAGCGACTAGGCGGGTTGATCGGAGCTGGCCTCATGGGTTCGGTCGTACTCGCAGGCTGCGGCGGACCGGCCGCAGCTGCTCCCAAAGGCAAGTCCGCTCCGATTACGGTCACCTTCTGGACCGGGTTGGGCGGATCGCTGGGCACCAAGTTGCAGAACCTCGTCAACGAGTTCAACAAGACGCACCCTGGCATTCACGTAGTCCGGACCTATGAGGGGTCATACACCGGTGGGGGCCCCGAGCAGCAGAAGTTGCTGGCATCGCTGGCAGCCCACAACCCGCCGGATATGGCGCAGTTGGAGGTTCACTCCCTGCCGGTCTTTGCGTCTGTGGGCGCCCTGATGCCCCTCACCTCGTTTATCAAGCACTCGGCAGTTGACAGCCCGTCGAGTCTCCTGCCCGGCATGATGGTGAGCACCACCTACAAGGGCACGACGTACGCACTGCCGTTCAATCGCAGTGTCCCGGTTATTTTCTACAACAAAACCATGTTCGCGAAAGCAGGGCTGAGCGGCCCGCCCAACACCTGGAGCCAACTTATGAGTGACGCGGCCAAGCTGACGCACGGGTCGGGATCTTCCAAAGTGTACGGGTTCTCCCCCAACGACCAGTGGTGGTTCTGGGAGTACTACACCTGGAGCTCCGGTCAGCACATCCTCTCGCCGAATCTGACAAGGGCGACGTTTAACACGCCGGCTGCCGAGAGCATGCTGAAGGACACCGCCAACATGCAGAAGCAGGGCACCGCGATTGTTCAGGAGGGTCCGCACGCGTGGGGTCTCACCACCGCCTCGTTCATTGCCGGCAAAGTCGCCATGGACGAAGACTCCCCGGCGAGCCTCGCGTCCGTCCGGGCGGGCGTCGGCAGCAAGTTCAAGTGGGGTCTCGACATGATGCCCAAGAACGTCACCCGCGCGGTTCCCCCCGGTGGTGCCAACATGGTCATCATGAACGGCATCCCGAAGGCCACAGCCAAGGCGGCGTTCACGTTCATGCAGTGGATGACGTCACTGCCGCAAACCATCAAGTGGTCTGAGGAGACGGGGTATCTCCCGGTTCAGAAAGCCGCGCTGACCAACCCGGGCTACGAGGCTTATCTGAAAGCCAACCCGCAGGAGCGGGTGGTGCTGAACGAGGTGAAGTACCAGCACGCCCCGCCGCAGTCCCCGCACTATATCGGCGTCTACGGATACGCGCAGACGGCCATGACGTCGATCTACGCGAATGGTGCCTCAGTGAGCTCCGCGATGAACACGGCCGCCAAGCAGTCGGATACCTTGTTGAGCGAACTGCCTTAACGGAGCACAACGTTCGGCGCTGATCCTTCCAGGACGGGCTTAGCCGGGGGTGTTTTCCCACCCCCGGCCATCCCGGCCTTGCGCTCCCGGCTGACTCAGCCGCACGGCCGCTCCATGTGCTCCCGAGCGCGGCGGCAAGGGTCTAGACACCAGGCGGCGCCCACGCAGCGGCGAAGCGCCGGTGCTCTGTCGGCCAGAAGGCGGCGGATTCTGCCTTGCGGGCGGCTTGTTCTCGGGCCGGCATCCGTAAGACTCCGCGAGCGGCGTCTCCGCGTCGCGGAGACATCTTCATCTGAAAGGGGCGTGAGCCTGGGCTGCGGAGGATGCTGGGCGGTGGAACCGGACAGCGCGGGCTGGGTGCAATCCGTCAAGTCGTTGTTGAGCCCAGGGAATACATGATCGACGCACAGTGCTACTACGAGGGACGGTGGCATGAAGGGCGCCAGGGCCGGCGGTTTAGCGTGGAAAACCCGGCCACCAACGCCACCATTGGCAGTGCCGTCGCCGCCGGCGTGGAGGATTTGGACCTGGTGATCCAGTCGGCCGTGCGGGCCGGCGCGTCGTGGGCAGAGTCACCGCCAGAGCGGCGAGGCCGTCTCTTGCAAGCGGCCTGCCAAGCCATCATGGAGAATCAAGAGGACTTGGCGCGCCTGTTGACCACAGAAGAGGGCAAGTCGCTGCGCGAAGCTCGCTCCGAAGTTGCCTATGGCGCCCGATTTTTTGAGTACTACGCGGGGGAGTCCGTCCGGATTTTTGGTGACACCATGCCCTCCGCTTCGGGGTCCCGGTCGATTTGGACCGTCAAGGTCCCCATCGGCGTCAGCGCGCTCATCACCCCGTGGAACTACCCATTTGCCATGATTTGCCGGAAGATGGCTCCAGCGCTGGCCGCGGGATGCACGGTGGTGGTCAAGCCTGCCGAGCAGACGCCGCTGATTGCCGCCCAGTTGTTCCGGGTGCTGGAGAAGGTCAACCTCCCCCCGGGCACCGTGAACCTCATTACGGGCGACCCCGAGATTATCGGACCCGCACTGGTGGGAGACAGCCGGATTCGAAAGGTATCGTTTACCGGCTCCACATCCGTGGGACGCCTCATCCTGCGCGGAGCCGCCGCGAACATTACCTCGGTGTCCTTGGAGTTGGGCGGCAACGCCCCGTTCATTATCTTTGACGATGCGTCGGTCGAAGACGCCGTGAACGGCATCATGGCATGCAAATTTCGCAACGCCGGGCAAATCTGCGTGGCTACCAATAGAATCTACGTTCAGCGCGGCGTGGCGGCCGCCGTCCAGGATCGCCTCAGCGAAGCGGTTCAGCACCTTCGCGTCGGAAATGGATTGGACGACGATGCCCAAATGGGTCCGCTGATCAATCGGGAAGCGGTGAAGAAGGTTGCGCAGCATGTGGCCGATGCCGTCCAGCGAGGCGCCACGGTTGCCGTGGGGGGAGAGGTCCGGGAAGGAGTGGGGTTCTTTTACATGCCGACGGTGATCGCCGGGGTGCAGGACACCATGCAGTTGGCCCAAGAGGAGACATTTGGACCCGTGGCGCCGCTGCTGATTTTCGATGCCGAAGAAGAGGTTTTTGGGAGGGCCAACCAGACGCCCTATGGGTTGGCCGCCTACGTCTACACCCGAGACCTCGGTCGAGCGATGAGGGCCTCCAAGACATTAGAGTTCGGGATGGTGGGCATCAATGATCCCGTGCCCTCGCTGGTTGAAGCCCCGATCGGAGGGCTTAAGGCCAGCGGGCTCGGTCGCGAGGGTGGTCATGAAGGCGTGCTCGAGTTCCTGGAAACCAAGTATGTGTCCACGCGGTTTTAGGTCGGATCCGCACGCGGAGGCACTGCCTGCCTGGATGACACGGGTGGACGCCCGAGGTGGGCCCCGGTTCCGCGCGGATGCCTTTCAGCCAGGGCCGGGCCTGTCCACCGGGCGCAGATCTCTGCGCGCGCCGCTAGCGCCGCCGCGCCACCCGCGGCTTGGCGGGTGAGGACCGGCGAGAAGGTGTGTGACCAGGCACAGTGGGCAGAAGAACATAGGAGGGCCATGCGTCATGGAAACCTTGGAAACCTTGCTGAAGATGGCACGTGACCTGTCAAATTGGGGGAAGTGGGGCCCAGACGACCAACGGGGAACCACCAACTACATTGGGTCCGCCGCAGTGTTGCGGGGGCTGCAGGCCGCTCGCCGCGGGCGCGTCTTCAACTTGGGAATCCCTCTCGGGCACAGCGGACCCCAGACCACGGGCGTGAGCGGCCGCTTCAATCCCCTGCACTACATGCTCCGCACGGGCGGAGATGAAGCAACAGGCGCAATGGTGCGAAACTACTACGGCGGCCGCGATGGAGAGGTTCGAAGCCTCGATGACGTGCTGGTGCTGCCTCTGCAATCTGTGACGCAGTGGGATGCCCTGGCTCACATCGCTCACCGCGGCGTGATGTACAACGGCACCCCGATCACCGCCGTCACCAGTTGGGGAGCCGAGCGCCTGGGAATAGAGCAGCAGGCGCAAGGCATTGTGTCACGGGGCATTTTGCTGGACATCGCCCGGCTTCACCACCAGGAATGGCTGGAACCCGGCACGGGCATAGGGCCGGAGGATTTGGATGCCTTCCTATCGCAGGCGGGTCTCACGACCTCGCCAGGGGACGTGCTGTTGGTGCGAACGGGCGCTATGGCTCGCGCCAAGCGGCACGGCTGGGGAGACTATGCCGGCGGGCCAGCTCCCGGGCTCAACGTCGCATGCCTGCCTTGGCTCTCCCAGCATGAAATCTCCGCCGTAGCGACCGACACGTGGGGTGTCGAGGTCCGGCCATCCGAGGTAGAGGATGTTCCGATCCCGTTTCACCTCGTGGCCATCGCCTACATGGGTCTGACATTGGGGGAGATTTGGGACCTAGAAGCCCTTGCCGAAAGTTCGGCGGAAGACGGCCAGTACGACGGCCTCTTGTGCGCGCCGCCCCTGCCGGTAACCGGCGGTATTGGCTCGCCGCTGAATCCCCTCTTTATCAAGTGAAGGTCCGGTCCAGGCGCGGTCCCGCCGCATGCGCTGCCATCCATGGCGAAAGCGGCGGTGCCCGAGGGGCAGACGGATGCCCGAGGCGGAGCGAAGGGAAATGCTCCGCAGCGCCGGCTTGGTGGTGGCCGCGTGGGGAACGCGCCCATGGCCTTGGGCTGGCGGCAACGGCACCCTCAGCGTGTTTTGCCTCATCACGGACGCGTCCGCCGAATTGGCTTCGGAGATGCCGTCGATGACGACGACATTGCCGGCGGGGCGCGATTCGCTGAGAATGGGAAAGTGAGCTTGGGGGCGGTTCCGTCCGCGTCTGACGCTCCGGTGCTGTCCGTTCCTTGGTTCCTTGGTTCCTTGGTTCCTTGGTTCCTTGGTTCCTTGGTTCGCCCCAACAGAAGGATATTCCATCTGAAGGCTTCAGAAAGGAGGCGAATACCTGGATCACAGGGAGGCCGCTGGGTAGGGTCGTCGACTCGACCACACTTCGTGAGCCAGGCAAATATATGTGGGTTGTTGCCCATCGCGGCGGAGGCGCCTTATTTCCCGAAAATAGCATCACCGCCTTTCAGTCGGTAGCGGCGCTTGGCGTTGACTTCATCGAGTGCGATGTGCATTTGAGCTCGGATGGCCACCTAATGGTGGTGCACGACCGATCGCTGAAGCGAACCGCCAATCTGGATGTCAACGTGGACAGCCTTTCTCGCGAGGAGTTGGCGGCACTGAATGTGGGAGATGGCCACGGGGTTCCCGCTTTGGAGGATGTTCTGAATGCCGTTGACGCACGCCTTCGCGTGGAACTCAAGACCCCTGAGACCCTGAACGCGCTGATCGCGTTGTTGGAGAGGCGTCCGGCCTGGAGAGAGCGGATGACGCCCACGTCATTCAACCACCAGCTTATGCGCGATCTGAACACAGCCATCCCGGGCTTGCTCACAGGAGCCTTGTTAGCGGGATTGCCCGTGCATCCGGGAGCGGTTGCCCGCGATGCGTCGTGCCAGTTTCTCAGCCTTCAATACGGGATGCTGAACCGGGCCTACGTCGACCACTGCCATCAGGAAGGTATTTTGCTGACGGCGTGGACTCCGAATCAGGAGGAAGAGATTCAGGCGCTGGTGGACATGGGCATCGACGGGATTACCTCTGACCGACCCGACCTGGTGATAGCCGCTCGACGCCCGTGATCTGGCGCAGGCTCCCACGTCGCTTGGCCGGGTTTCCGGCCCGCTGTCTCGGACCGGACCTACTGGCGCACCGAGCTGGCGCTGCGGCTGAGGGCCGGTCATGGTCGGCCCCTTCGGTGTCGATGCCCGGGAGCCTGTGCTGGACCACACTTGACTCGGGAATGCCGCTTGACCCTACCGGCTCTGCGGGGAAAGGGGGCCCCGCCGCCGTCATGCTCGCCGCCAGAGCCCGGCCAGCTGGGGGGCCACAGCTCTGCGAAACCTCTAGCCAACGCGCACCAGCGTGGCTTCGCCCTGCCCACCGCCGCTGCAGATGGCGGCCAGGCCATACCCCCCGCCGCGGCGCGTCAGTTCCTGGATCAGCGTCATGAGAATGCGGGCGCCCGACGCCCCAATGGGGTGGCCGAGGGCGACTGCCCCACCATTGACATTGACCCGCTCGGGATCGACGCCTAACAGCTGGATGCTGGTCAACGTGACCGCGGCAAATGCCTCGTTTATTTCCAAAAGTGCCAACTCGCCGGCGGTTCGCCTGGCTTTCTTGAGCGCGGCCTGTCCAGCCAGTGCCGGCACGGTGTGGAGATAGGGCGGCCGCTCTGACACTTGGCCATGGCTGACGATGGTGGCCAAAATCGGCAGCTCCCGCCGCATGGCTTCTGCTCGGCTCATCAGCACCACGGCCGCGGCGCCGTCGTTCAGGCCCGGGGCATTGCCGGCCGTCACGGTGCCGTCGGCTCCGAAGGCGGGCTTCAAGCGCGCCAGCTTCTCCAGGGACGTGTCGCGCCGCGGCCCCTCGTCATGCTCCACCACCCGCGGCCCCTTCTTGTCCGGAACCGTGAAGGCGGCAATCTCCTCCGCAAAGCGACCGGAGTCGATGGCGGCCAGGCTCCGCACGTGGCTGCGATACGCCCAGGCATCCTGCGCTTCCCGTCCAATGCCATATTCCGCCGCCACCTGACTGCCGTACACGCCCATGTGGCAGTCGCCGAAGCTGCACCAGAGGCCATCGTGGACCACCGCATCCACCAGCGGGGCGTCGCCCATCCGGAGACCCCACCGCGCCCCGGGGACAAGATAGGGCGCCTGCGACATGCTTTCCATGCCACCGGCCACGACCACCGCGGACTCGCCCAGGCGAATCGCCATATCGGCCAAATTGACCGCCCGCAGGCTGGACGCGCACACCTTGTTGATGGTGTCGGAGGGCACCGACTCCGGCAAGCCCGCGCGCATGGTGGCCTGGCGGGAGGGGATTTGGCCGGCGCCAGCTTGCACCACTTGGCCCATATACACGTAGTCCACGTCACCAGGCGCCACCCGCGCGCGGCCCAAGGCATGGCGAATCGCGTGTGCGCCCAAATCCGCGGCGGGGATGGACTTCAGTCCGCCGCCCAACGTGCCAAACGGGGTGCGGCTGTACCCCACCACCACAGTCTCCTGCGCCGCGCCAGATTCTCGGACCTGTACTCCACCCATCACGCCATTCCTCCCGCTCGCGTGAGCGCGGGCAGCCGGTCGCCGCCGCGCACCTGGGCTCCCAGCGCCCGCAGCTTGTCACCCAGCCCCACATAGCCGCGCTCCACGTGCTCCAGCCCGCCCAGTTCGGTGGTGCCTTCGGCAGCTAAGCCAGCCAGCACCAGCGCCATGCCGCCCCGCAGATCCTGGGCCTCCACGGGCGCTCCCGTGAGTGTATCGGCGCCGCGCACAATGGCAGTGTCGCGATCCACTTTGACGCTGGCTCCCATGCGCGCCAGGTCATGCGTGTAGGCGAACCGGTTGTCAAACACGGTCTCCTGCACCACGGACACGCCGTCAGCGACGGCCATCAGGGACACCATGGGGGGATGGAGATCTGTGGGGAATCCCGGATGCGGCATGGTTTCAATGTCCACCGACACGGACCGGCGCGGAGCGCGCAAGATGACGCTGTCGTCGGTTTCCGCAATTTCCGCCCCCGTTTGCTCCAGCTTCAGCAGCACGGTTCGAAAATGCTCCGGAATCACGCGAGTAACTTGCACCTCGCCGCGCGTGATGGCGCCGCCAATCAAATAGGTGCAGGCTTCGATGCGGTCCGGGATAATTTCATGGCGCACCCCGTGCAGCTGGGGAACACCTTCGATCCGCACAAAATTTGTGCCAGCGCCGCGCACGCGGCCGCCCATCGCGTTTAGGAAGTTGGCCAGGTCGACGATTTCCGGCTCCATCGCCGCATTCTCCAGAATGGTGGTGCCCTCAGCCAGCGCGCCGGCAATCATCAGGTTGACGGTGGTCCCCACCGAGGCCCGCTCCACGTAGATGCGTGCGCCCCTGAGCCGGCGGGCATGAGCCCGAATGGACCCGTGCTCCAGAGCCACCTCCGCGCCCAGCGCCTGAAAGCCCCGAATGTGAAAGTCCACCGGGCGCGAGCCGATTTGACATCCCCCGGGGAACGCGACATCTGCCTCCCCGATTCGTGCCAGCAGCGCCCCCACGATGTAGGTGGAGCCCCTTAGCTTGCGCGCCAAGTCATAAGGTGCCGACGCGCTGGTCAGTGTGCCGGCAAAAATTTCGAGGGTCGCGCCATCCAGCCAGCGCACATCCGCCCCCAGCGCTGAAATAATTTCGCATAAGTCCTGCAGATCGCTGCCAGCGTTGACATTCTCCAGCACCACCCGGCCCTCGCTGGCAAGCATTGCCGCGGTGACAATCGCAAGGCTACTGTTTTTGGAGCCGCTGGCGGCAACCGTCCCCGACAGCGGCACCCGTCCTTCAATCCATAATTTGCCCACGCCGGCCCCTCTTCCACGCTTGCCGTGTCACGCTGTCACACATCCCAGCTATAATTGGGCGCCTCCTTGGTGATTTGAACGTCATGGGGATGGCTTTCCACCACGCCCGCATGGGTGATGCGCACAAACTGCGCCTGCTCGGCTAAGTCCTCAACCGTCTCCGCGCCGCAGTACCCCATGCCGGCCCGGAGCCCTCCCAGCAGCTGATAGTACGTGTCGGACAGCGACCCCCGATACGGCACCCGCCCCTCAATCCCTTCCGGGACCAACTTGTCCGCATCCACCTCGTCCTGAAAGTACCGGTCGCGCGACCCGTCCTTCATGGCACCCAGCGACCCCATGCCGCGATACACCTTGAAGCTGCGCCCCTTGTAAATCTCCATCTCGCCCGGGCTTTCCTCACAGCCCGCGAACAGCGACCCAATCATGACGGTGGAGGCGCCGGCCGCGAGCGCCTTGGCCACATCTCCCGAAAATCGGATCCCTCCGTCGGCAATCACCGGAATGCCGTGAGGGCGGGCAGCGCGGTACGCTTCCCACACCGCCGTGATTTGGGGCACACCCACCCCGGCCACCACTCGCGTGGTGCAGATCGATCCCGGTCCTACACCCACCTTGACCGCATCCACCCCTGCCTCGATTAACGCCATTGCTCCGCCGTAGGTCGCAACGTTGCCGCCGACAATCGATACGGCGGGAAATTTTTTTCTCAACAGCCGCACCTGCCCCAGCACCCCATCCGAGTGGCCGTGGGCGGTGTCCACCACCAGCACGTCGACGCGCGCCGCCACCAGCGCTTCCGCCCGCTCCACATGCTCGCGCCCGACACCCACGGCGGCTGCCACCAAAAGGCGCCCCCCATCGTCTTTGCTGGCTTGCGGAAATTTGCGGGCCTTCTCGATGTCCTTGATGGTAATGAGCCCCGACAGGCGGCCCTGTCCATCTACCAGGGGCAGCTTTTCAATCTTGTGCTGGCCCAAAATGGCTTTCGCCTGCTCCAAGGTGGTATTTACAGGCGCGGTCACCAGCCGGTCGCGGGTCATCACCTCGGCGATGGGCCGATCGTAGCGGGTCTCAAACCGCAGATCGCGGTTGGTGAGAATGCCGACGAGATAGCCACCTTCCGAGACAATGGGCACACCCGAAATGCGGTAGTGGGCCATCATGTCCAGCGCCTCGCGCACGGACGACTCAGGCTGCAGGAAAAACGGGTCCACAATCACCCCGTGCTCAGAGCGCTTCACCTTGTCCACTTCCGCCGCCTGACGGTTCGTGGGCAAATTTTTGTGAATGACACCGATGCCACCCTCGCGCGCGACCGCAATCGCCATGCGCGCCTCCGTCACCGTGTCCATCGGTGCCGAAACAATGGGAGCGTTCAGGTGAATCGTGCGCGTAAAGCGGGTGGCTACGCTCACGTCCCGCGGCAGGCGATGCGAGTGGCCGGGCGTCAGCAATACGTCATCGAAGGTAAGACCCTGCCTGCCAAACTTCTCATCTTCGGTCACGGTCAAGGACCCTCCTCACTGATTGCGGGCCGCGGGCCCCCTCACGCCACCGCAGAGGCTGCCGCCCCCCTGAGCGGCCGGCGATTTGATCTACAGTATCATACCGATCGGTCTTGCCAACCCTATCCCGCGCCGCAAATTGAAGCAGCCCAGCCACAATGTGGGCTCGAATGGCCTCAGCAGTTTTCGCGCCCCTCGGCGGTCGCCCAGGCGTCCGCGCCGTCGGCCAGGAGGGCAGCCAGCCGCCCCGCAACTTGCCACACGTCGCCGGCGCCCAGCGTGGCCAGCACGTCGCCCGGCCGCACCTGCTCCACGGCCCACGCCACTGCTCCCTCCAGCGAATCGACGTATTCGATCCGCCGGCCCGGATGGGCCGCTTGGGCCGCCTGCGCCAGCTTTTCCCCCGTGAAGTCGGGGCGCGGCGCCTCCCCCGGCGGCGCATACACGGGCAGCACCGCAACCCGATCCGCGTGGCCGAGCGCCGCCAGCATCTCGTCCCACTGCAGCGCCGTGCGGGCGTAGCGGTGGGGCTGCAGCACGGCCAGCACCCGCCCCGGCACCGTGCGGCGGGCCGTCGTCAGCACCGCCGCCACTTCCGTGGGATGCACGGCATAGTCGTCCACCACTAAAATGCCCCGAGCTCGGGACCGAATGTCGAAGCGCCGCCGCACGCCCGCAAATTCGCTCAGCGCCGCGGCCGCCGCGGCAAGATCCAGCCCGTAGTGGTGAGCCAAAGCAAACGCCGCCAGGGCGTTCAAAACGTTGTGGCGCCCCGGAACCTGGAGAGCCACGGCGGCTACCTGCTGCCCATGGTGCGCGACCGCAAATCGAGACCCCCACGCGCCCAATTCCATCCGCTCGGCGGTAAAATCCAGCAGCCCGGCACCCTCCCCTCCTAGGCCAAAAGACACCTGGGATGCCGGCACGCTTGGCATCAGGCGCTGCAGAACCGGGTCGTCTCCACCCCACACCACCACCCCGGGCCCCCCCGCGCCCACCTGGCCGGCAAAGGCCGCGATGGACGCCTGCACGTTGTCAAAGGAGCCCGCATAGTGCTCCAGATGCTCAGGCTCCAGGTTGGTCAGGATCACCGACTCTGGATGGTAGTGCCGAAACGATCCGTCGCTTTCGTCCGCTTCCGCGACGAGGAACTCCCCGTCTCCGAGCTCCACATTGCCCCCGGACAGGGTGGGGACATCCCCACCCACCAAGACGGTGGGACTTTGCTGGGCCGCCTTCCAAATGGCGGCGGCCATCGCCGTGGTGGTTGTTTTTCCGTGCGTGCCGGTAACCAGCAGCGGCCGCCGCCCCGCCATGAGCCAGGCGAGCATCTCTGCGCGGTGCCACAGCCGAAGGCCCATCGCCTGGGCGGCCCGCCGCTCCGGATTGTCGGCCGGCACGTCCGTGCTGTACACCACCGTGTCGGCCGCACCCACGTTGGCCGCGCTGTGGCCAATCTGAACGGGAATCCCGCCGGCGCCCAGCCTCTCGGACCGGGCCGAGCGCTGGGCATCGGACCCGGTGACGATTAAGCCCTTCGCCTGGGCCGCCACGGCCAAGGCACTCATGGACACACCGCCCACGCCGATGAAATGCACCTGACGAAGCGGCGGCGCGGATCCGACGGGCTCGCTGGGCTCGGCGGGGCGCCTCCGCGCCTCACCATCCCTTCGCAGGGGGCTCCCACCCTCGTTGAACCCCACAGGCTTCACTCCTTCTTGCGATTCGTTGGCGCCACTCGCACACCGTACCCCCGCGACACGTTGGCCCACCGGCTCCTACAAGCTCCAGCCGCTCTCCTTCCACAACGCCACATACTGCGGCGCGGATTCCGCGAGCCGCTCCAGCTCTTCGTCTCTCAGCGTGCGCACCACCCGCCCCGGTGAACCCATCACCAAGCTCCGCGGCGGGATAATGCGCCCCTCTGGAATCAGCGTGCCCGCCGCGACCAAACTTTCTCGCCCAATGCGGGCCCCGTTCAGCACAATCGCCCCCATGCCCACCAAGCATCCATCTTCCAGCACGGCCCCGTGCAAAATCGCGCCGTGCCCCACGGTGACATGTTTCCCCACATGGGCCGGCACCCCCATGTCCGTGTGCACCAGCGCGCCATCCTGCAAATTCGAGCCCGCCCCAATGCGAATCGGCGCCTCATCGCCGCGCAGCACGGCGTTGAACCACACGGACACCTCACGGGCGAGGACCACGTCCCCTATGACATACGAGCCGGGCGCCAAAAAGCACGGCCCTTCCAGCACTGGCTCCCGGCCGCGATGCGGCAACAACATGCTATGCATCCTCCTTGCGTCGGTTCGGCGATGGCCTGCGCCCCAAGGGGCCCCGGCTTCTCACCACGCGTCGGTACTCGCTGCCACCGGCCACGGCGTGCGCGGCGCCGCGTCCAGCCCCACTTGGCCGCTAGGCCAATGGGCGGCCGCCGCCGCCGCGACCATGACGGCATTGTCCGTGCACAGCCCCACAGGCGGCACGTGCATGGCCACGCCCCGCCGAGCCGCCCACGCATCCAGCTCGCGGCGGAGATAGCGATTGGCCAGCACGCCGCCGGCGGCATAGACATGGCGCACGGGCCGACGCTCCCAGGCCCGCGAGAGCCGGTCGGTCAGCTGTGCGGCCACCGCCGCCTGGAGAGCCGCTGCCCAGCCAGCCCGCTCCTCTTCCCCCGCCGCGGCACGCTCGGGCAGGGCACGCTGGAGAGCGGATTTGAGGCCCGAGAAGCTGAAGTCCAGGGTGCCGGGCATCCACGCCACCGGCAGGGGCGGCCACGGCGGCACGGCCGCAGCCGCCAGCCGCTCCAAGGCAGGCCCGCCGGGGTACCCCAGGCCCAGCAGGCGGGCCCCTTTGTCAAAGGCTTCGCCGGCCGCATCATCGCGCGTTTCGCCCAGCAGCTCCAAGTGCCGCGGGTCCGCCCACCAAAACAGGCCCGTGTGGCCGCCGGACACCAGCAGCGCCAGGCTGGGATGCACCACCGGACTCACCACCGCGTTGGCAAACAGGTGCGCCTCCAGGTGGTTCACCGCCACCAGCGGCTTGTCCCATGCGAGCGCCAGCGCTTTGGCCGCCGTGAGCCCCAGCAGCAGTGACCCCAACAGGCCCGGCCCCTGCGTAACCGCCACGGCGGTCAAGTCGGCGGGGGCCACGCCCGACTCCTCCAGAGTGGCCGCCACCACCAGCGGCAGGGCCCGCACATGCTGCCGCGCGGCCAGTTCGGGAACCACGCCGCCGTAGCGGCTCTGCAGGGCCGCGGACGACGCGACCTGAGAGGATCGCACCAAAGAGCCGTCCGCCACCACCGCAGCTGCGGTTTCATCGCACGACGTCTCGATCCCTAAAAATAGGCCGGGCCCTGCCACATACTTTCCTCCTTCCCACTCACACTACGGAGTGGTGATGCCGAGTGATTGCAATTGTAGCGGCCGCGCTGGCCGTGCTCATGATAGTGTTGGCGGCTCCGGGCCTCTTGACCCTCACCCCGCTGGGCTATAACTACCTCTCGCTGGCCCACTTGGCCGCCTTTGTCCTGGCGGCGCTGACCCTGGTGGGCCTGGGCCGCGCCTGGCGCCGCCGACGGCCGCGCGGCGCCGCGCACGCGGGCCTCTGGGCCGGCGCTGCCGGGGGCGCGCTGGGGGCCGCAGGCACCCAGGTGCTCATGCACACGCCGCAAGCCAGCGCGGCGTTCGTGGCCAACCTGGCGCCGAAGGGCGTCCCCGCCGCCGCCGCGGCCACCCTGATGCACCTGAACGCCGCCGCCAGTGCCACGCTCACCGCCGCCCTCGGCGCCGCCCTCTATGCCGTGGTCGGCTTTTTCGCCAGCTGGTGGGGCGGGCGCTCCGTCCGCTCGGCTCACGCGGATCCCGGCGCGGGCGGCGCCCCCTCGCCCTGACCGTCTTCCGGCGGCGCCGGCACCAGCGGATCTCTCCACATAATGAGCGCGTCCTCCACGGGATTGGAGTAGTACCCGCGGCGAATCCCCAGCTGGACAAACCCCAGCTTGGCGTAAAGTCTTTGAGCCACCGCGTTGGATCGCGCCACTTCGAGCGTCATCCGCTGGGCCTGGCGCTCGGCGGCGCGGGCAATCAGCCCTTCCATCATGGCCTCGCCAAAGCCGTGGCCGCGAAATTCCGGCAGCACGGCGACGTTGGTCACGTGCGCTTCGTCCAAAATCAGCCACATGCCGCCATAGGCGGCCACCCGGCCGCAAAATTCCAGCACGAGATATACCGCAAATGTGTTGTCGACCAGCTCAGATAGAAAAGACTGACGCGACCACGGCGTCGGAAACGAGTGGCGCTCAATGACCAGCACGTCATCCAGGTCGGCCAGGTACATATCGCGGATCAATAGGGCGGGCGACGGATCCGCGTCATTCGAGATGGCCATGCCCTGGCCCCCTTTCTCCGGCACGGGTCGCCGGCCTCAAATATTGCGGCTCCAGGGCCATCGGGTCAATCGGCGCCGCCGTCGGTGCCAGGCGGGCGAGTCCGCACGCTCGGAACACGTCCGGGTGGGCCTCGGCGCCTGGCAGCGCCGCCATAAACGCCGGCACGGCCGCGAGCGGCCCGGTCACCACGAGCCGTGCCCCCGCCGGCCAGCCTGCGGGCACCCACGACAGACGGCGCGGCTCGGCAGGCACCAGCACCTCCACCCCTGCGGCCGCACCCGCCCCCCAACAGCGATAGACGCCGCCATATAGTTCGTCTCGCAGCAGCTCGGCCGTGGCTACGACCACGGCCCCCGGATCGCCCGCCGCCGCGGCGTCAGCCTCCAAACTGGATATTCCTACCACAGGAACAGACCAGGCCCACGCCAGCGTCTTGGCCGCCACGATGCCCACCCGTGTGCCGGTAAACGACCCCGGGCCCGTCCCGACGGCAATCCGGTCGGGCACGCCCGCGCCGCGAACCCATGCCTGGATGGTGGGCAGCAGGGCCACGTCGGCGGTCTGAGGCGCCGCGGTGGCGCGGCGGCGGAGAACGTCGCTCCCGCGCGCCAGGGCCAGCGACAGCCCGGCCGCGGTGTCGATGGCCAACACCAGTGGGACGGGCTTGGCGGCCGGCGCGCTCATGGGGCGCTGCCTTCCTGACGCACCCGCACGACGCGCCGGCCCTCTGCGGGAGACAGAAAGGCGATGGCCACCTCGACCCGCTGCGGCGCGTACCGCCGCCACGGCTCTCCCCACTCCACCAGCACCAGGGACCCGTCCGCGGGCGGCAGGGGCACGTCCAACTCCTCGGGCGGCGGCACCGGAGACAGCCGATACAAATCCACGTGGTACGCCGTGCCGCCTTGAGCCGCATGGCGGTGGACCAAGTCGAACGTCGGCGACTTCACGGGGTCGGCCACACCGAGCGCCCCCAGCCATCCCTGAGCCAGCGTCGTTTTGCCGGCGCCCAGCGGCCCCGTGAGCAGCACGGCCCGCGGCGCGGGAAATCGCGCGGCCAGCGCGGCCCCCACTCCGCGCAGCGCGGCAGCGTCGTTGGCCTCCCACTGCCAGGTGCCCAGCGCCCGGCTAGCGGGCGCCAAAGTGGTCAAATCCGACTCCGCCGGCCCCTCGATCAAGCGGCACCGCCCTCCCGTCCTGCACCAGCCGAATCCCCGGCGCGTGCTCAACCCGTCCCACCATGTGCGCCTCCACCCCGATGGCGCGCAGCTGGCCCGCCACCGACGGCCAGGCCTCCGGCGGCACGGCAGCCAGCAGCTCATAGTCTTCACCGCCAAAGAGCGCCCACGCCAGCGGCCGGTCGGCTGGCTGGCCCAGGGCCCGGGCCACATCGGGCCCCTCGGCAAACAGCGGCAGAGCCTCTTGCTGCACCGCGGCACCCAGCCCCATGGGGCTGACCAGGGCGTCTACCTCGGTGATAAAGGCGTCCGAGATGTCGGTCATGGCATGGGCATAGGCCCCCAGCACGCGGCCGGCCGCGACCCGCACCGGCGGGCACGCGTGCCGCCGCAGCGCGGCCGCCTCCCACCGCGCCGCCCCCGGCCAGGCCGCCCCCTTCTGGAAGCACGCCAGCCCGGCGGCCGACCCCCCGAGCGCGCCCGTCACCACCAGGCAGTCCCCTGGCGCCGCGCCGCGCCGCTCGACCGGATCCTCTCGAGCCAGGCCCAGGATCGCAATGTCAATCACCAGCCCCGCAGGCGATCCCACGGTGTCACCCCCCACCACAGGCGCGCCGGCCTCGCGCGCCTGCCGCGCCAAGCCGGCCAGCAGCGTTTCCAGCCATGCCGCCGTGAGGGATCCCGGCAGGGCGAGGGCCACCACGCATGCCAAGGGGTGTCCACCCATGGCCGCGATGTCACTCACATTGGCGGCCACGGCTTTGGCCCCGATCAGCTCGGGCGGCATCCAGTCACGGCGAAAGTGGACCCCTTCCACCAGCATATCCTGCGACACCAGCAGCCGACCGGCCGGCAGCGGCAGCACGGCCGCGTCGTCCCCGATGCCGACTCCCCCCGCGGGCGCCGGCCCGGCTTGGCGGCGCATCACCTCGATCACCCACGCTTCGCCCCGATCCTCTACGGTGGCCACTTGGCACCCCTGCCCTTCGACCGTTCGACTCCTGGTGTCCGGCCCGCTGCCGACCCTGCGGCGCTGGTCCCAGTATAGTCCTCCTGCACTGCGGCGCCGGCCGCAGCCAGCGGCCCCGCGGCCCCGCGGCCAGCGATTGTTTGATTGTTGACGCTTCCAAACCCCTTCCCTACAATTAATTGCGGCACTCGATGAGAGGAGGGCATCCCCTAACTTATGGCAACCTGGGGCGATCTCGTGTTCCCGATTGTGGCTGCCCTTCTAGCGCTCGCGTACGGGGGCGTATTGATTCGCTGGATTGTGCGGCTGCCAGCGGGCACCGAGGTGATGCAGCGCATCGCCAAAGCCATTCAAGATGGCGCTTTTGCGTTTCTGAACCGTCAGTACCGGACGATTGGCATGGTCGCTATCGTGCTGTTTTTCGTTATTTGGCTGGTGCTGAATTTGGAGACGGCGATTTTCTTTCTGGTTGGCTCCGCGCTATCCGCCAGCGCCGGCTACATCGGCATGAGCGTCTCGGTGCGCGCCAACGTGCGGACCGCGGAGGCTGCCAACGGCGGCTTAGCCTCGGCCCTCCGGGTGGCCGTTCGCGGCGGCGCCGTGACCGGCCTGTTTGTCGTGGGCCTAGGCCTCCTCGGCCTGTCGATCTCGGCGCGCTTTGCGTCCGCACCCGCGGACCTCTTGGGCTTCGGCTTTGGCGCCAGCTTGATTTCGGTGTTCGCCCGCCTGGGCGGCGGCATTTACACCAAGGCCGCCGACGTCGGCGCCGACCTCGTCGGCAAGCTGGAGGCGGGCATCCCGGAAGACGACCCCCGCAACCCGGCGGTCATTGCGGACAACGTCGGCGACAACGTCGGCGACGACGCGGGCATGGCCGCCGACCTGTTTGAAACTTACGCCGTGACCGCCGTCGCGGCCATGGTGCTGGGCTACCTCACGCATCCCTCCATGAGTGTGATCCTGTACCCGCTGTACATCGGCGGGGTCGCCATTGTCGCCTCCATCATCGGGGTGCTAGCGCTTCGCACCCCCAAAGGCGCAGGCATCATGGGCACGCTGTACACCAGCCTGTGGGTCACCGTGATTCTCTCGGCCGTCGGCTTCTGGCTGGTGTCGCAGGACATCATCGGCGGGCCGCACTGGCCGTATCTGTTTGGAGCCGCGCTGGTGGGACTGGCCGTGACCGTGCTCATCATGTACATCACCGACTTCTTCACCTCCAGCAGCTTTGGCCCGGTGCGGCGCATCGCAGCCGCGTCCCAGACCGGCCACGCCACCAACATCATCACCGGGCTTGCGGTGGGCATGAAGTCCACGTCGCTTCCGGTGCTGGTCATTGTGGCAGGCATCCTCGGGTCCTACGTGCTGGGCACGCACTTTGGCCTGGGGCTCTACGGGGTGGGCGTCGCCGCCATGGGTATGCTGTCTATGACCGGCATCATCATCACCATCGATGCGTTTGGCCCCATCACCGACAATGCCGGCGGCATTGCCGAGATGTCAGGAATGGACGAGAAGGTGCGGGCCATCACCGACCCGCTGGACGCGGTGGGCAACACCACCAAGGCCGTCACCAAAGGCTACGCGATTGGATCCGCCGGCCTCGCCGCGATTGTGCTGTTTGCGGCCTTTACCCAGGAGCTGGCGGTGAAAAACCATCTGCACCTCGCCTTCAGCCTCGAAAGCCCCCTGGTTTTGGTGGGGCTGTTCCTGGGCGGGATTTTGCCCTTTCTCTTTGGCGCCCTGGCCATGGAGGCGGTGGGGCGCGCGGCCATGGCGGTAGTGGAAGAAGTGCGCCGGCAGTTTCGGGAGATTAAGGGCCTCATGGAAGGCACCGCCGTCCCGGACTACGCGCGCTCGGTGGACATCGTCACCCGCGCCGCCCTGAAGGAAATGGTGCTGCCCGGGCTGATTCCCGTGCTGGCCCCGATTATCGTCGGCGCGCTGCTGGGGCCGCTGGCCCTGGGCGGCCTGCTGGTGGGAGTCATTGTCACCGGCTTGTTCCTCGGCGTGCAGATGACGGCGGGGGGCGGTGCCTGGGACAACGCCAAGAAGTACATTGAAGAGGGCCACTACGGCGGCAAAGGCACGGAGGCTCACGCGGCGGCGGTCACTGGGGATACCGTGGGCGACCCCTACAAAGACACGGCCGGCCCGGCGATCAACCCCATGATCAAGGTGGTCAACATCGTGGCCCTCCTGATTGGCCCGGTGTTCGCCCTGCACTATCTGATTCGCCTCTGACCGTGCGCGGCTGTTTGGCCGACAAGCATCCGCGGGCCGGTCCTCCGACTGGCCCGCGGATTTGCATGCTGGCACCCCATTAAGTGCGCTACAATTGAGGGCACAATCAGCGGAAAAGTGTTCGGCAATATGCCGAACCGCGGCGGCAGACACCAGCAGCCACGATCCGTGAATGTGTGAAAGGGGATTTTCTATGGCCACCCATCACGACGGCAGCGGGACGTGGAACGCCCCGAGCCCCCTCCAGCGCGTGACCACTGCGGTCCGCGGCGCCACCATGAGCCACTGGGAGGCCGGCACCGGCTATCCCCTCATGCTGCTTCACGGCGGCGGCGGCACGGGCAAAGCGTTCTGGTATCAGCTCGAGGGACTGTCGAATCATTTTCGGGTGTTGGCGCCGGATCTCCCGGGCCACGGCGACTCCCCGTGGATCGAGGGGGTCCGCACCGTCGACGACCTGGGCCCGGTGCTGCTGGATTGGATGGCCGCGCTGGAGATTGCCCGCGCCGTGGTCGGGGGCAACTCCATGGGGGGGCGCGTCGCCGCCGCGGCGGCCATTCGCCGCCCCGAGCGGGTGTCCCATTTGGTGCTGCTGGACGCCGTGGCCGTGCTCATCGAAGGGATGGCCCCCAAGAATCCGCTGGAGATTCCACCGGACCGGTACCTGCAGGAGCTTGTGCACGACCCGGACCAGTACCGGCGGACCACACCTTACCGGACCCTTGCGGACGCGCAGGCCCTGAACCGCGGGCGAGAGGCGTTTCGGCGCTATCTGAGCGCGTCACCCATCGGGCCGGATCGCACCGGCGACTTGGCCCGGCTCACCATGCCCGTGCTGCTCATTTGGGGCCGCCACGACCAGATCGTGCCGATCGAGTATGGGCGCGCCCTGGCCGGTCGCGTCCCGACCGCCGAGCTGACGGTCATTGAAAACGCGGGCCATCTGCCCCACATCGAAACCCCCGGGCTCGTGAACCATCTGCTGCTGGACTTCCTGGAGCGGCATCCCATCACCAGCCCGCCTCAGTCCTGACGCTGCACCAGCCGCCTCAGGAGAGCGGGCCATGCCTCAGCCCAGGCCGGCAGCGTGTCTCCCGCCCGAATGACCAGGGCCAATGGGCGCCTGGGCCACTCCAGCCCGGCCACCGCCACCTCCGCCGCGCCGCCAGCTCCCCGGCGGTCTACCAGGGACCGGGGCAGCAGGGCCGGGCCAACCCCGGCTTCCACCAGCGCCAGGGCGGCTTCCAAATGGTCCACGCGCACCGCCGTCGGCCATTGAATGCCCAACCGGTGCTGAGCATCCGCCACAAACTCGCCAAAGCCAGTGTCCCGCGACACCTCCACAAAGGCTGCCTCTGCCAGCTGCTCGGGAGTGGGGGCCCTCCGGACCCAGGGGTGCCCGGCGGGGGCGACCAGCACCACCGGGTCGGCGCCTACCACAAACGCCTTCACTCCCGGACGCGCTTCGGTGGCACGCACCAGTCCCACGCGCACCCGCCCCTCCTCCACCCACCGCGCCACTTCCCGGGAGCGGCCCGTCGTCACCTCGGTGACGCGGTCACGATACGTGTGGGTGAGCGAAGCTAAGAGCGGCGGCAGCCAGGTGGTGGCCATGAGCCAAGCCGACCCGACACGCATAACCGGGTGCTCGTGGCGCACCGACGCTTCGGCCGCCTCCGCGGCATCCAGCGCGCGCCGCGCCTCCACCACCAAGCGAACACCGTGGTCGGTCAGGTCCATCGCAGAGGCGCCTCGGCGAAAGAGAGCGACCCCCAGCCGGGACTCCAGCTGTGTGAGCCGATGGCTGGCTGCCGACACCGACAAGCCCACGTGGCGAGCGGCACGGCCCAAGTGGCGGCTGTCCGCCAGCGCCGCCACCAGCGCCAAGTCCTTCAAGTCCAAATTTGGCAACCTCACTCCATCTCGCCTCCGTCTCGGTCCCGCTGGCAAGTTGCAATCTATGCAACCACACTTGCACGATCATCCGCAAGGGACGGCCCCTGTGCCGTACAGTAGAGCACCACTGGGTGGCCCGCATGGCATCCAAACCGAAGAAGATCGAAAAAGGCTGGAGGAGCGATCTTATGAACGAGATTCAGCGGTACTTTGGCCAGCACGCCCAGGACTACGCCCAGAGCGCGCGGCACGCGCGCGGAAGCGACTTGGCTCGCCTGCTGGACGCGCTCCACCTCGAGGTGGGTCAGCGCGCGCTGGACATTGCCACCGGCCCCGGCCACGTCGCTTTTCAGCTGGCCGAGCGCGGCCTCGAGGTCACCGGCGCCGATCTCACCCCGGAAATGCTTCAGGTGGCCCAGGCCTCCGAGCGCGAGCGCACGCTGGCCCACCCCATCAGCTGGGTGGCGGCGGACGCCGCCTCGCTGCCGTGCGAGGACAGCGCCTTCGATGTGGTGGTGTGCCGACGGGCTGCCCACCACTTCCCCAATCTGCCGCGCGTGCTCCAAGAGTGCCGCCGCGTGCTGGCATCGGGGGGGCGGCTCGGCATCTCCGACATGACCGCGCCGGTGGCCAACTTAGACGCGCTCAATCACCTGGAGCGGCTTCGCGACCCCTCGCACCAGGCCGCGCAGAGCGCGGACCAGTGGGTCAGCTATCTGCTGGACGCTGGATTTGGGCTGGAGTGGCTAGAAGTGACGGTCGAGCCGATGACGCGGGAAGAATGGCTGTCGCCCGTCCATCCTGGATCCCCGGAGGGCCAGGCCGCTTTCCAGTACATGGCGGGCTGGCCCGCGCCCACACGCGCGGCGCTATTGCCCGACGGCACCTTTTTGAAGTACCGGATCTTGGTGACGGCCGTGACGCGCTCAGGTGTCTCCCACCTTGAGGGCAAGCCTCTCTGAGCGAAGGTCGACTCGTCTCTTGCAACCGACGCAGCCCGCCCCACGAGCCAACGCTCTCCCGGACCCTGATACTCATTTCGCTCGACCCTATGGGTATGTGAGTGAGGCCAGATCGGCGGGCTCGGGTTCCTCCGAGCCCATCGGACCCTTCTCGATGCGCTGAGAGCCCCCGCAGACCGTCCCGCTGCCCCAAATATGGGTGCCCCGCAACGCCTCATCCAGTGGCTGTGCTCGCCGACATGTGCACCAAACCTCGTGCTGGTGGGCACCGCACTGTGTCAACAGCAATCTTCATTTCCCCAGATCGCCAACGCACATTTCCCCAGATCAGCAGGTGACATTTCCTCAAAACGCCAACACACAGTTCCCCAAATCAGCACCAGGGAATTCCTAGGCGAGAGCGCAGGCCGCCCTCGACGGAGTCCCCCGCCCGCAGGGGTGCGGGCGGGGGACGTGGGGGTCGGGGCGAGTTAGGGTCGGGGCGCGTCCGGGGAGGGCGGGCCCGAGCCCGAGCCCGGCCGGCGCGCCGCCCACAGCGTCAGCACGCTCGCCGCCCCCTCCAGGGCCGTCCGTTCACTCACGAAGGCGGCCGTGAGGGCCCAGGTGTGGAGATCGTGGGCCGTCTCGGCCCACAGGCGCGCCGGGGCGTTGGCGGCGGGCCTCCAGGCGGGGCTGCCGCCTACGCCCGGTCCACCGCCGCCCCATCCACCGTCAGCGTCGGGAACCGCGCGGCGATGGCCTCGCACAACGCCGCCGGGGCCGAGCACCCGGACACGTTTGTCAACAGGAGCTGGCGGGGGTGCCCGTCCGCCCACACCGTGGCCAGGAGTTGCGCACAGCCCCCGCGCCACCGAACACAAGCCATCGAGGTCTCCTCCTTCCTCTGGGGGATGACACGAGGTGTCAGATCGCGTCCTGAGGAGTCCGTCGGGGGACGCCCCCTGTCAGGCGGGCGACACGGGGGGCGCCGACGGTCCCCCCGGCCCCGCCGGCGGGCCGCCCCAGGTCCCCGCCCGCTTCTTGTCTTTCAACCGATACGACTCGCCCCACATGGTCAGGAGCGTGGCATGGTGCAGGAGGCGGTCGAGAATGGCCGTCGCCAACACTGGATCCCCACACCCTGCGCCCCACTCGCTGAAGCCTTTGTGGGACGGGAGCGCCCGGCGGCCCGTTTCGTACCGCGCGCTGACCACGCGGAACAACAGGTTCGCCTCCACCCGGTCGAGCGCGAGGTAGCCCACTTCATCGATGCCCAGGAGCTTGGGGCGCGTGTACACCGCCAGACGTTGGGCGAAGCGGTTTTCCTGCCACGCCTGGCGCCGGTCGGCCACCCAGGCCTGCACCGTGATGAAGTACACGGAGGCCCGGGCCGGAATGGCCGCGAGGGCCAGCGCCACGACGAGAGGGGTTTTGCCGACGCCGGGCGGGCCGAGGACCACGAGATTCCCGGCGGCATCCCCCCACGGCAGCGTGGCCCGTTCGCGCCCCGGCCGTTCGTCCCCGCGGGGTGGGAACGCGAAGTCAAACGGGTCCAGCGTCTTGCGATACGGAAGAGGGGCCCGCGGGGTCCGTGACGTGATGGTCCCGCTGCTGGCGCCGGTCCGCCTCCGCTGGCAGGAGGTCCGTGAGGTCGGCGGTGGTCCGGGGTCTCCGCCGCCGCCGCGGCCGCCGCCCGGGCGGCGGCCCACCGGCCCACTTCGCCCAGCGGAAGCCGGGCACACCAGGCGTCCCGCACCGGCGTCATGACGGCCTCCCCGCCGCATACTGGTCGAGGGACTGCGCCGCGACGTCGGGCGCGGCCAAGACCAACCGCCCGCGGCCCGTGGCCGCGACCGTCGCCGTCGGGCCCGGGGTGGGGGCGGGCACATCCCCCGTCACCACGGCGTGGGCACCGGTCGGCGGGCCATGGCGCACCAACTCCGTCGTCCCGACCCGGATGACGCACCCGCCGTCGCGGGTGCGTGGCACGGTGACGGTCTGGCCGACGTAAGCCGGCGGCACCCGCCAGGCATGGCCGTCGACCGCCACCAGGCCGTCCGCACCCACCCGCCGGGGACGCTGTTCACTGGAGGCGTACGGGTGGTCGGGGCGCCACGGCGTGAGCGCCGCCGTGTCCGCCGCCCGCCGGCGGGCGGGCGTGGCGTGGAGGGTGGCGTGGATCCGCGCGTCCGCGACCGTGGCCACCCCGTGGGCCCCCGGGCGATTCCAGTCCGCGTCGTCCACCACCGTGCGCACCCGGGGCCCGAAGGTCCCGCGGAGGTACCGAAGGGGGCGCTCCCCCTGGCCTTTGGTCTGGGCCCGGTACGCTTCCGCGGCTGTCGGCACGAACCCCGGGAAGCGGGCGCAGGCGAGAAACCGGGGATGCCAGGTGACGGGGCCGCCCCGCGGATGGGCCAACACCATGGGGCGCCTGTGGTCCGACAGGATCTCCTCCGGCACCCCGCCGCCGTGGGCGAAGGCGTGCTCCAGGCACGTCAGCAGGGTGTCCTGCGTGGTGTCCCGGACGCACTCCCCGTACAAGCAGCGGGAATAGCTCAACGTATAGACGAAGGCCCAGAGCTTGCGAACGGTGCCGTCGGGGGCCTCCGTTTCCCCAAAGGCCGCCCCGTCGCACTGGGCCGGGCGTCCCGCCGGCGTCTCGTAACGGACCACCGGCACAGGGGTCATCACGGGACGCCGCCGCGCCATGAAGGCCCGCACCAGGGTCAGGCCGCCCGGATACCCTGGCGCGCGCATCGCGTCGAACACCCCCACGCTGTTCCCGCACCCTTCTTGGGTGCGCTGACGGATATACTCGGTGTAGGCGTCGAGGAAGCGGGGCTGCGGCGCCCCGCGCGGACCCGTGGTCCGCGCGGGGCGCCGCCGCGGTGACGATCTCGCGAATCGTCTGGCGGTCCCGCCCCGTTTCTCGACGGATGGCACTCACCCGCATCCCGTGCTGGAAACGGTCTCGAATCTCCATGGATTCACTCCTCCCCATGGCGCGCATGCCCGGTTCCCTCCTTTAGGGGCGTTCCGCCCCACCGGCTCGCTTCGCGATCCGGCGGACCGGTTCCCCCTGAGGCCGGTGACCGGCCACCCCGATCCCACCAGGATTCCCCTGGTGCTGATCTGGGGAAATGAGACTGCTGATCTGGGGAAATGTCGCCTGCTGATTTTGGGTAGGTAGATACGGGCCTTGGCGGCGGTAGCCATAGCACCAATAGCGGTTGCTGGCCCTTTCGGGCCAGTGCCTGTCGGTGAACCGGCCTGGTCGCCTTGGGCCCGTACCCCCCTCAGTAGAGTAGAGCGCTGGCGCGGTCGTGTAGGTCAGGCCCAGCCGTGGCGGTCCCTTTCGGTGGACAGTGCCTCACTCGCCCCACCCTGCCCCGTTTCCAGCGCCCCCTCATCTAACCGTGCGTGA
>JAJZWV010000028.1 GCA_021846505.1 Bacillota bacterium | reverse complement strand
CAGCGGTCCTCCCAGCGCTGGGGCCGGGGGGCGGCCTCGGCCCGGGGCGGGCCGGTCCGGGGGGGTTCCCGCGGCACCGGCCGCGCGGGGAAAGGACCAGCCCTCCCGCCGCGCCGCGGCGGGAGGCGGTAAGGACCGGCGCGGTGGCCGCCCCGGTGGCGGGCGCGGCCGCCGGTGGCAAGATGACGACTTTGGCGGGCGCATGCGCCGACCGAAGGCCAGTGCCAAGCCGTCGACGATGCCGCCAGTCAACCGGCGGGTGGTCGTAGCGGGTCCGGTATCAGTCAAGGACTTGGCAGATCAGCTGGGGGTTAAGGGCGGTGACTTGATCCGGCGTCTGATGGACTTGGGCGTGATGGCCACGCTCAATCATGAGCTGGATCGCGACACCGCGGTTATTGTAGCGGGGGAATTCGGCGCGCGCGTCGAAGAACGGGCGACGCAGGAGGAGCGCGAGGGCGTTATCCTGGCTGGCGATGACGACGCCGAGTCAGACCTTGAGTCGCGCCCCCCCGTGATTACGGTGATGGGCCACGTGGACCACGGCAAAACGTCGCTGCTGGACTACATTCGCTCGACACGGGTCACGGCATCAGAGGCGGGTGGGATTACGCAGCACATCGGGGCCTCGGTCGTGAAGTGGAATGAGCACCGGCTGGTGTTTCTAGACACTCCCGGCCACGAAGCGTTCACCGCCATGCGTGCGCGGGGCGCGCAGGTAACTGACTTGGCGGTGCTGGTGGTGGCGGCCAACGATGGCGTGATGCCGCAGACGGTGGAGGCCATCAACCATGCGCGGGCTGCGGGCGTGCCCGTCGTGGTGGCCATCAACAAGATTGACCTCGAGGATGCGAACCCCGAGCGGGTGAAGCAGAGTTTGACGGAGCACCAGCTGGTGCCGGAGGAGTGGGGAGGCGACACCATCATGGTGCCCGTCTCCGCCCGCACGGGCGAAGGCATGGACCGGCTGCTGGCCAGCCTCGTGGCGCAGGCTGAGGTGTTGGAGCTGTCGGCCAACCCCGATCGCGCGGCCCAGGGCATCATTATCGAGGCGCAGCTGGACCGCGGCCGGGGCCCGGTGGCCACCGTGCTGGTCAAGCGCGGCACGCTGAAAGTCGGCGACGCGTTTGTGTCGGGCCATGTCTGGGGGCGCGTGCGCGCGCTCATCAACGACCGCGGCGAGCGTGTGGACCAGGCGGGGCCCTCCATGCCGGTGGAGGTGCTGGGGTTCACCGAAGTGCCGGGCGCCGGCGATGACTACATTGTGCTGGCCGATGAGCGGCAGGCGCGGGATATTGCGGAGGCGCGGCGGCAGCGCCGGCGAGACAAGGAGACGGCCGCGCTGGTGTCTCACGGCGTATCGCTGGATGAGTTTTACCAGCGGCTGCAGGACAGCGAAATGCGCGATCTGAACTTGGTGGTCAAAGCGGATGTGCAGGGATCCGCCGAGGCGCTGGCGGAGTCGCTGGGCAAAATTGCTCACGAGGAAGCGCGCGTGCGGATTTTGCACACGGGGGTGGGGGCGGTCACCGAGTCGGACGTCATGCTGGCATCGGCGTCCCACGCCATCGTCGTAGGCTTTGGGGTGGGGACCGACGGCAAGGCACGGCGCCTGGCGGAGCAGGAGCACGTCGACATTCGGATGTACCGAGTGATTTACGACGCCATCGACGACGTGCGGCAGGCGCTGACCGGGCTGCTGTCTCCGAAGTTCCACGAGGTGATCGTCGGCCGCGCCGAGGTCCGCGAGGTGTTCAAGGTGCCCAAGATTGGCGCGGTGGCAGGATCCTACGTCACAGAAGGCAAAGTGGTGCGCGGCGCCCAGGTGCGCGTGCTGCGCGATGGCAAGGTGGTGCATGAGGGGCCGATCGGGTCGCTCCGCCGCTTCAAGGACGACGTGCGCGAGGTGGCGACCGGCTACGAGTGCGGGATTGGCTTGGAGCGGTTCAGCGACGTGAAGGTCGGGGACCACTTTGAGGTGTTTGCGCAGGAAGAGGTCCCTGCGAGTCAGGCGGGCTAGCGCAGGGTGAGGGCGGATGGAGCAGGATGGATCAGGATGTGGCAGGGGTGAGGCAGGCGTGAAGCAGGAGCGAGCCGAGCGCGTCGGCGAGGCGATGCGCACCGAGCTGGCCCAGCTGCTGGAAACGGCTGTGAAGGACCCGCGGGTCGGCTTTGTCAGCCTGACCCGGGTCGATGTGAGCCGCGACTTGGCCCAAGCCAAAGTGTATTTCAGCGTGCTGGATCCAAGCCACGAGGAAGAAAGCCTGGTGGGCTTAAAGAGCGCCGCGCGGTTTCTCCGCGGGGAAGTGGCGCGGCGCGTTCAGCTGCGGGTCGCGCCCCAGCTGGTGTTTGTCGTGGACCGGGGCATTCGGCAAAGCCTGCACGTGCAGTCCCTCCTGAAAGAAGCCGGTGTGGTGCCGCCGCCAGCGCGCGATGAGTGATCGCGAGCGGGTGGCCGTGGCCGAGGCGCTGACCCAGGCCCACCGCGTGGCGGTCGTGATGCACGTGCTGCCGGACGGCGACACCACCGGCGCGGCTCTGGGATTGGCGGCCCTCCTGGCGGCACAGGGGAAATCTGTCGCGGTGGTCAGCCCCGAGCCGGTGCTGCCCGCGTTTCGCTTTCTGCCGGGGTCCGCTGACGTGCGCACCCCGGCGGATCTGCCGCTGCGGGGGCCAGCGGCGGACGTGGTGGTCACGGTGGACTGCGGCGACCCTGGCCGCTGCCTGGGGCCCGTCCTGCTGTCGAGTCTCGCGCCGGTCGTGATCAACATTGACCACCACCGATCCAATCCACGGTTCGGAGACCTCAATTGGGTCGAGCCTGAGCGGGCGGCGGTAGGCGATATGCTGGTGGATCTCAGTGATGCCGCGGGCTGGCCGCTGAATCCCGCTGCGGCCCTGTGCCTATATGTGTCGGTGGCCTCGGACACCGAAGGATTTCGCTTCGGGAGCCACGACAGCCACCTGCTGGAGCTCGGGGCGCGCCTCGTCCGGCAGGGGATTGACCCCGACGCCGTCTCGCGGCATCTCTGGGAGACCCGGCCGTGGACGGCGGCCCAACTGGAGGGGTGGGTGCTGTCCCATTTGGAGCGAACCCTATCCGGGCGTGTGGCGTGGGCGCGCCTTCCCTGGGAGGTGCAGGCGCGGCTCGGCGCGCAGGCGGAGCACGCCGAGGGACTGGTCGGCAGTGTGCGCGCCCTTGAGGGGGTCCAGCTGGCGCTGCTTTTCCGCGAGGAGGCCAGCGGTCGGGTCAAGGTGTCGCTGCGGAGCCGCCCCCCGTTTGACGCGGGTGCGCTGGCGGCACAGCTGGGCGGCGGGGGGCACCGCCACTCCGCCGCGGCGGAGCTCGGCGGCGGGCTGGATCAGGCGGGGCGCCAGGTGCGGGACGCTGTGGCGCACGCCTATGGGGAGAGGATGGCCTGGACGGATTTATCAACGTAGTCAAGCCCCCGGGCATGACCGCTCATGACGTGGTGGCGCGCGTGCGCCGAAGCCTCGGTGGGGAGCGCGTCGGGCACACGGGCACGCTGGACCCGGATGCAGCCGGGGTGCTCGTGCTGGCCGTGGGGCGGGCCCGCCACCTGCTGGCCTGGGCGGATTTGGTGCCCAAGCAGTACTGGGGCCGCGCGGTGTGCGGCGTGGGGACGGACTCGCTCGACGCGGCTGGTGCTTGGGTGGCCCGGTCCGACCCACCCTGGCCCCGGCGATGCGACTGGGAGCGCGCCAGCCGGTGGCTGGTGGGCGCCGGCTTGTCCGTGCCGCCACAGGTGTCGGCGAAGCAAGTGGGAGGCCGTCGGGCCTATGATGCGGCGCGCGAGGGCGAGCGCCTGTGGCTGAAGCCGGTGCGCGCGGTGGTGCACTCGCTGGTGGTCCATGCCGTGGAGGGCAATGTGGCTACCTTTTCGGCCACCACAGGCTCGGGGGTGTACGTGCGTGCGCTGGTGAGAGATTGGGGTCTCCTGCTCGGGCACGCCGCGCACTTGTCGACGCTGATTCGAACGCAGGTGGGCCCCTTCCACGCTGGGGCGGCCGCCACGCTGGAAGAGTGGGAGGCCACCCGAGCGGGATGGGACGACCGCTGGCAGTTGGTTTGGCCGGGGCCCGTGGTGGGCGTGAGCCCGGGGGATCGGGAGCGCATTCTGCGTGGCCAGCGGCCGGTGGGAGTGAGCTGGCGGGGTCCGACGGCACTGGCCGACGGTCCCACACTGCTGGCAGTCGTGGATGACAGCGGGTTCCGGCATGTGTTTTCGGACGGGCCTGGATGGACCTCCGGGGCTGGGCCGGTTTCTTGAGGATGGCGGAGCGACGAGCGGGGTGGATGGCAGAATGAGGCGGATAGGCCCGCTGGATGAGTTCCAAGGGCACCCGATAATTGTCATGGGCACGTTTGATGGGGTGCATCGCGGCCACCAGCGGCTGCTGGAGCATGCGGCGGCCTGGGCCGGCGAGCAGTCGGCGGATTGGCTGGTGGTCACGTTTGACCCGCCGCCCAGTGTGGTGCTGCGCGGCGAGGCGGCTCCCCGGTCCCTCACCCCGCTGGAGGAAAAGCTGGAGTGGCTGGATCGCTGGGGTGTGCCGGGCGTCGCCGTCATTCCGTTTACGCCAGCGCTGGCAAAGTGGCCCGGGGACATGTTTTTGGAGCGGGTAGTCCAAGGGCAGTTGCATGCGGCCGGCATCATCGAGGGCCCGACGTTCACCTATGGGGCGGGGGGACGCGGCAACCTGGAAACGCTCAAGGCGTGGGGCGCCGCGAACCAGGTGGCAGTCCGGGTGGTGCCGCCGGTTGAAGTGGGTGGCGCGGTGCTATCCAGCTCCCGCATTCGGGCCGCGGTGGCAGCCGGCGACTTGGCGGCTGCGGCGGCCGCGCTGGGGCGCCCGTATGCCGCGGCCGGGGTGGTGGAGCCGGGCGACGGGCGCGGCCGCACGATTGGCGTGCCGACGGCCAACCTGGCACTGCCCGCTGCCAAGCTGATGCCTCCGGCCGGCGTCTACGCCGGCTGGGCGTGGGCGGGCAATGGCCGCTGGCTGGCCGTGGCCAACTTTGGATCGCGGCCCACGTTTGACGGCCGCGGGCTCAGGCTGGAAGTGCATCTGCTGGATGCCCCGCCGGCGCTCGACTTGTACGGGGTGCGGCTGTCCATGAGCTTCGGCGCGGCGCTCAGGCCGGAGCAGCGCTTTGCCGGCGTGGACGCCCTGGCGGCGCAAATCCGCCGCGACATCACGTCTGCCCGCGCGTTGGCTGACGCGGGCGCGCTGCCGCCCCCAGCGGGCTCGCTTTCATAGTGGCCGCCAATTTCGGCCCGACCGGCGCGCGCGGGCCTGCGGCATGGTACAATAGCCGACGCTAGATGGGGCGGGGGCTCGCGGCGGGCCACGCTTTTACGGCGAGTTCGGCAGCGCGCGCTCAGTTCGCGTCACAGGAGGAGATTGGCACGTTAGCCTCAGAGAAGAAGCAGACCATTATCGAAGAGCATCGAGTGCATCCGACGGATACAGGTTCGCCGGAGGTGCAGGTGGCGATTTTGACGCAGCGCATCTTGGACCTCACGGAGCATCTCAAGGTGCACAAGAAAGATCACCACTCGCGGCGGGGATTGCTCATGATGGTAGGGCAACGCCGGGCGCTCCTGAACTATCTGCGGAAGTCCGACAGCGAGCGCTATCGCAAGCTCATCGCAGACCTAGGGCTCCGGCGGTAAGCCGCGAGCCCATTTCTTTGCACCCCGGCGCCAGGTGGTTCATAATGCAAGCGACGACAGCAGATCGCATGATATCGAGGGAGGAATCCAACTGATGGCAGTCCACACAGCCGAAGTGCTGGTGGGCGGACGGGTCATGACCTTGGAAACAGGACGGCTGGCCAAGCAGGCCAACGGAGCCGTCTTTGTGCGCTACGGAGACACTGCCGTGCTTGTTACCGCCACCGCCTCACGGCTGCCGCGCGAAGGCATTGACTTTTTCCCGCTGACCGTCGACTTCGAAGAACGGCTCTATGCCGTCGGGAAAATTCCCGGCGGGTTCATCAAGCGGGAAGGCCGCCCCTCGGAGCGGGCCATTTTGGCGGCCCGCCTCACTGACCGCCCCATTCGCCCGCTGTTTCCCGAGGGATTTCGCAACGACGTCCAGATTGTGGCGACGATTATGTCGGTGGATCACGACCACAGCCCCGAGGTGTGTGGCATGATTGGCGCGTCTGCGGCCCTCACCATTTCGGACATTCCTTTTGAGGGCCCCATGGCCGCGGTGGAAATGGGGCTGGTGGACGGGGAGCTGGTGGTGAATCCCACCGTGGCCCAGCAGGCGGACAGCCGCTTGAAGTTGATGGTGGCCGGCACAGCGGACAACGTCCTCATGATTGAGGCGGGGGCGGATCAGGTGCCGGAGGCCCAGGTGCTGGATGCCATTTTCCGCGGGCATGAGGAAATTCAACGCATTGTCGTGGCCCTGAACGCCATGCGCGACGCGGTTGGCAAGCCCAAAGGCGCGTACAAGCTGTATCTGCCCGACGCTGCCGTGACGGCGGCCGTGGAAGCGCGAGCGGTGGAGCCCATCCGGCAGGCGCTGCGGGAGACCGACAAGCTGGCGCGGGAGGCGGGCATCGACGAGGCTAACCGCACTGTGACGCAAGCCGTGCTGGCGGAGTACCCGGATCAGGGCAAGGAAATCCAAAGCGTGCTGAAGCACCTACTGAAGGACGAGGTGCGGCACGCGATTATCCACGACCACATCCGCCCGGACGGGCGCGGATTGACGGAAATTCGCCCCATTGCCGTGGAGGTAGGGGTGCTGCCCCGGGTGCACGGCACGGGGCTGTTTACGCGCGGGCAAACTCAGGCGCTGACCGCGCTGACGCTGGGCACACTGCGGGACCAGCAGATGCTGGACGGCATTGGCCTGGAAGACAGCAAACGCTACATCCACCACTACAACTTTCCGCCGTTTTCGGTAGGGGAGGCGGCGCCGCTGCGCGGGCCCAGCCGCCGGTCGATTGGGCATGGCGCGCTGGCTGAGCGGGCGCTGGAACCGGTGATTCCCTCCGTGGAGGAGTTCCCGTACGCGCTCCGCTTAGTCTCGGACATTTTGGAGTCTAATGGGTCCACCTCGATGGCATCGGTGTGCGGCAGCACACTCGCGCTGATGGATGGCGGAGTGCCCATCAAGGCGCCTGTCGCTGGCGTCGCGATGGGCTTGGTGAAAGAGGGCGACGGCTATGCCGTCTTGACCGACATTCAAGGGCTCGAAGACGCACTGGGCGATATGGACTTCAAGGTCGCGGGCACTCGCGATGGGATTACCGCCATACAGATGGACATTAAGATTCATGGCTTGGCGCGGCGCATCTTGGAGGAGGCCGTGGAGCAGGCGCGGGTGGGCCGCCTGTTTATCCTGGACAAGATGCTGGCGGTGCTGTCGGCGCCGCGGCCGGTGATGTCCGCGTTCGCGCCGCGCATCACCACGCTGCATATTGACCCCGACAAGATTCGCGAGGTTATTGGCCCCGGCGGCAAAACCATCAACAAAATCATCGAGGCCACCAAGATCGGAGAGAAGAAGGTCGCCATCGACATCCAGGACGACGGCACGATCTATGTGGCGGCCGTCAACCAAGATTCGGGCGAGCGCGCGATTCGCATGATCGAAGATTTGACTCGCCGGATTGAGCCGGGCCAGATTTACGATGGCAAGGTCACGCGTCTTATGGGCTTTGGGGCGTTTGTGGAGGTGCTGCCCGGGAAGGAGGGCCTGGTCCACATCTCGGAGCTGGCGCATCGCCGGGTTGAGCGCGTGGAAGATGTGGTCAGCGTCGGCGATCCCCTGCGGGTCCAGGTGAAGGAAATTGATCACATGGGCCGGGTCAACCTGTCGCACCGTGCGACGCTCCCGCCCCTGACGCCTGAGGAGCAGGCGCGCGCGGCTCAAGAGCCGGCGCGCGCCTCGCGGCCATTCAGCCGCGACGACCGCGGGCCGCGCCGCGGGCCGCCGCGCCGAGACCCCTAGGCGCGCTGTGCAGCGGGCCGCTCAGACGGGCGGCCCGCTTTTTTGCGGGCGGGAGGCAGCCGCCGGATGGATGAAGGTTCCGAGGGCAGCATAGTGTGGCAAAAAGGGCCTCCGAGCCCCTTAAGGAGCGAGGGCATTCGATGTGGGTCGGGGTATGGTCGTGGCGGCGCCTCCGGCGGCGCGCCACCACCTGGTGCGGCGTGGCGGCAGCCTTGATGATGGGCCTGGCTGTGTGGTGGGCCCCCCGCTTCCACAGCGCGGCGGCAACACCGGCCGGGCCGGTGTACCGCGTCGTCACCACCCAAAAAGTGATGGCCCTCACAGTCAACGTGGTGTGGGGAACCGAGTTCGTCCCCCAAATCGTGCGCATCCTAACGGCCGCGCACGTGAACGCCACGTTTTTTGTCGGCGGCGCGTGGGCGGCCGCGAATCCAGCGCTGGTCCGCGAGTTGGTGCGCGCGGGAATGGCGGTGGAGAACCACGGGTACGCGCACCGGCACTCCAATCAGCTGTCCTTTGATGAAAACCTGAATGAGATTGCCAGGTCGGCGCGGGCCATTCAGCTGGCCGGCGCTCCGCGGCCCCGCCTGTACGCACCGCCGTACGGCGAATGTGATGCCACGGTGCTGGCCGCCGCTGCCGCACTGCACAACCGCGTCATCATGTGGACCATCGACACCATCGACTGGCGGCCTTCGTCTGATGCGGGGCTCATTGTCGCACGGGTGATGAGCAAGGCTCAGCCCGGCGCTATTGTCCTGATGCACCCCACCGCCAGGACGGCAGCAGCACTGCCTTTGGTGATTGCGGGCTTGAAGGCTGAGGGGTATAACTTGCTCACGGTGCCGGCCCTTCTGGCACGGGGCACGCCGACCGGGGACGGATAGCGAGGGCGCAGTCCGGCCGGCGCGCACACGGCGCAGTGGCCGTGGCCGGCAGAAGCCGGCGTACGCGAGGCGCTGGCCGACTCCGTGGCGTCGGGAGTTCCGCCATTCCATCAGCCTCCGAGCGGGCCTTCCGGCTCTGTAGGCAAGAACACTTGCGTGGAGGGCAACGAACGCACAATCAAGCGCACCCTCGCGGTCGGAAGCGTGGACGCCACGGAAATCAGCTGTGATCCCGCCACGTAGGACATGAGGGATGTGCTGCCTTGCTGGGCCCGCCACCCCTCGCGCCCCGGTGCGATGTGATACGAGTGAAACTCTTGAGGAGCGACAAGCGGGGCGGGTTGTGCGGCCCCCATGACCACCAGGACCTGAGACTTCGCTGTATAGATCCATCCCGTCAAGCCGGGCGCGGAAAAGCTGGATGCGACGAACTGGCGAACGGGCAAGAGCGAGTGGGACCTCCTCTGAGTGCCCGCGGCTAAGGGCATGTCGACATAGGCGACGGCCTGCCATGTCTGAGAGCCATGTTGGGCCACGACGGCACCGTGCCCGTACGGGCTGGTGCCGCCGGGCACCCTGAATACCGCGATTCCATAGGATCCGACGGTCGCAGTGAACAACACGGACCGGACGGAGGCTAGATGGGCGCGCTGTCCGTTGGACAGCGCCCATCGGTACGCATGCCCAACGTATGTGCTGAGCACCCGGCTATCTTCGGTCGGGGCGCTCCCTCCAATAATGCCGACGACCCGGACGGCCTTTGGACGCACCGGGACAGCGACAGAAGATGCCGGATGTGCCATGCATCCACCCAACAGAGCTGCCGCGAGTCCGATTGCTGCTGTACCTATCCAATGGCGCCGCATCGTACCCTCCTGGGTCGACGGCACTCCGCGTCTAGTTCCCTTAGGACCATTCGAAATGGCTTCCGACCCCCTGGTTCTGCTCGTACCCGTAGTCGTTCCACCCCTGATCCCCGGAACGTACGCTCGCGCTGTGCTGGTCGGATGTGGCCGGCATGATGGTGTTGACCACGCCACAGCCAATGCTGGCGCTGATAGGCCCCCCGATCAGACTGGCACTCGAGGAAGTGCTCCCGGTCTTGGACCCGCTGAAGGTGCTCGTGAACGTCTCCGGTGCGTGGGGGGCTTGTTCCAATAGAAGCTCCCCGCCATGCTGAAGAGCGGCCGGGTCACAGTGTTGGGTCACCTGCCGGGCGGACCCGGTCAGTCTAACGTGGGGGACGCACCGATTTTGGCGCGGTGTGGGTCCTTCCTGTATGCACTGACGAGCGGCGGGACGTCGGGATTGGTGGTGACTCAGTTGGCACTCACGGGTGCAGTCACGCGACATTGGCCCATTGCGGGAGTGGGCGGGGCCACGTTGTGTTATGGTAATAATAGGCCGTATGAATCACCCTACACCGGCTTTGGCCGTTACCTCCGCGCAGCGGGAGCAGTTAACCACGTGGGCCGATTCGCACACGACCCCTAGAGCGCGTTGGAGCCATGTGGATGTCGTACGGCATCCACTTTGACCGCCAGCAGCAGCCCTCCTAGCAGTGCGATACACTGGGGCGAAAGGTGTTGATGGTTTGGAGCCGGTCGGGGGAGTTCAGGTAGATGTGGCGGATACCGGCGCCCGCTTGGCCATGGAGCTCGCCCCACCGCAGGCGGCCGGATCGGTCGCGGTGGCGGTGTTTGTGGCGGCCGGGTCCCGGGACGAGCAGCCGCGGGAGTGGGGCGCTGCGCACTTGCTGGAGCATCTGGCCTTCAAGGGTGCCGGCCGCCTCAGCACCGTCGAGCTGGCGGACCGGATGGACCGGCTGGGCGGCGACGTCAATGCGTACACCACCCGAGAAGTGACGTGCTACCACGCCCACTGCCTGGCCGATGACTGGGAGAACGCTTTTGACTTGGTGTGGGCGCTGGCCACCGAGCCGCATCTGGAGGCCGAGGATTTGGAGCGGGAGCGCGGCGTGGTGGAGGCGGAGCTGCGCGAAGCGCTGAACGATCCGGAGGACCGGGCCGAAGAGGCGTATTTGAAGGCGCTGTGGGGAGACCACCCGGTTTCGCGTGAGGTGCTGGGCTCAACGCCCAGCCTGCGGCGCATGAGCATCGATGTGTTGCGCGCTTTTCACGCCCGCGCCTACACGCCCGCGCACACGCTGGTGGTAATGGCAGGCCAGCCGGGCGGGGTGCCCCCGGAGGTGGCCCGCGCTCGCCTGCTGGATCGGGTGGCCGCCTGGTCACCGGACACGGTCCTGTCGGGTCCGCTTGCGGCACCCACCGCGCTCGGCGCAGAGCGCCTAACGCGGGTCTCCGGTCAGCAGGCGTATGTGGTGATGGGATGGCCGGCCGTGCCATGGCATCACCCCGACAGCATGATTTACCGGCTGCTGGGGGTGATTCTGGGGGGCCAGAACACCAGTCGGCTGTGGCAGCGCATCCGCGAGCAGGAAGGGCTGGCGTATCACGTGGGGGCGGGATACAGCGGGCACCGAGACCATGGCGACCTATCGCTGTCGGCTGGAGTGGCCCCGGATCAAGTGGAGCGGGTGGTGGCCGAGATGGCTGCCGAGTGGCGAGGCTTGCGCGAGCGCCCGCCGACGCCCGACGAGGTGGAGCGGGCGCGCACCCAGCTCAAAATCGGCATCGTGTTCCAGGAGGAGAGCCCGGAAGGACGCCTCCACCGGGTGGCACCCTGGGTGTCCGCAGGGCTGGCGGTGCCCACGGCCCAGGAGCTGGTGGCCGCAGTGGACCGCGTGGGGCCCGCCGACATTCGGCGGGTGCTGGACGATTTGCATGAAGCGCGCCTCCCGGAGGTGGCACTGGCTGCAGCGGGCCCCCGGCGGGCGCTGGTGGCAGGCCTGCGGGCCCGCTTTCTGGATGCAGTCGGCGGTGCCCCATAGGGCGAATCCGGCGGAGCGGTGAGACACTCAAGCCCCGGCCGCCGGTCCCTTGCGCGGCGCAGCAGGCGGCCGCAGGGCTGTCCGCCGCACGCCGAAATTCTCGGCTGACCCTCCGCGCTCGCTGGGTCCGGCAAACCGCCGCCGCCAACTGTGCTGGCGGCGGCGGTCGGGCCGTGACCGGGCTCACGCTCGCAACACCCGCCACTGGCCACGGGGTGCTCGCTACAGAGCTGAACCTGGGGGAGAGGCTCCCCTCCCCTGATTCCATCGGTCCATGGTGGGGCGCAGCTGGTTTTGGATGCGCTCGATCGGGCGATTTGGCACGACAAAGCCTTGGGAGCGCCCTTGCCGGTCCATAATCGTAAGGTGGGTGGCTCGGTGAGCCACTTTCATGGGCAGCCAGAGTGACCAGCGCTCTGCCACATCGCCGCCAATCTGAAGCTCAGCCACGTCTTCCCAAGCCAGTGACCAGGTAAAGGGCACCAGGGCTCGCCAGGTCGATCGAAAGTGCAGCCCACGCTCTGTCATCCGGAGCGTCCCGAGCCGCTGTCGAGACCACCTGGGCCCATCCATAATCTCCACGTTGTTCCCGATCACCGCCGGCGTGATCGGGCTAGGCATTGGCACGACAGGTCCTCTCCTTCCGTAAATTCAAGCACTGCGAGTGTGTGGCCGCGCCGCAGGATAGGATCCGGGAACAGTCGCCTGGGTCTCATGATTGGGCTTTCGAGTGCGAGCAACGCGTCGGAGATTCGAAGAAAGAGAGATCGGACGAAGCGGACCTGGGTGACAGACCGGGCATCCCCAAAAATGCAAGGTTCCTCGCTGCGCCAGGGATCAATGACGTTATACCAATACGTCCCGAATTAGTGCAAGAGGGGTCGCTCTGGAAGGCACCGGCGCCGTGCGCAGGCGGGAAAGAAGCCAACCACGAGCCCCGAATGTGTGGCGGCGGCAGGAAAATCCCGCGCCGCAGACGAATGGGGGCCTGGGGATGAGAGGTGCTGGGGCCGAGCGCACGGGGTCGGTGGTTGGCGGTGGGCACGTCGGAGACTCCAGCAGTCCGAGTGGCCGGCGAAAGGTGGGAATCCGCCGTGCAAATCAGAGTCGGGCGCGGGATTCGGTATCCTGTCAAAACGCTGCAGGAAGCGCTCCTGCGCCCAAACGTGACCGACATTCGATTGACCTCCGGCACATACACCGAGGGCGACCTGTACCTTTACCGCCCGATAGTGATTCAGGCCGAGCCGGGCACGGTGCTGTCCGCCAACTTCCACGTGCAGTCGGGGTCGGCATCCTTCATGGACGTGGCGTGGCAGGGCACACTCAGGCTCAGCCCGCAGACCGCGGCGACGGTGCAGCGCTGCACAATTCGGGGAGTCGCCTTCGCGGCCCTCGCCATCGGGCCCGGTGCCGCGCTGACGATTGACCACAGCACCGTGACAGGAGCCCCGGGGCAGCCGACCGCGCTGTGGGTCGCCGACGGTGCGCGCCTCGTGGCGAGCGCCGTCCGCATCGAGGGAGCCACGGGCAATGCCCTCCAAGCAGCCGGGCAGTCCCACTGCGAGCTGGACAGCTGCACCCTGGCTACCAGCGCGGACCAAGCCCCGACCATTTGGCTGCACGAGTCGTCCACCGTCGCGATGAGAGGATGTGAGGTCACTTCCGGGCAGTCCAACGCCCTGTACTGCGTGCAGAACACGGCGGTGACGCTGACGGGATGCACCGTCACAGCGCGGTCGGCCGGATTCCCTGCCCTGTATCTGCGCGACGGAACGGCGGCCACCATCGCGGATAGTCGGCTCCATTCGCCGGAGGGCAGCGTCCTCACCCTCGTTGATGCGGCCCGCGCGACCGTGAGGTCGAGCCAGCTCGAGTCCGCCAGCCGCGCGCAGCCGGTGCTGAGCGCCGCCGGATCTGCTGTGGCCGAGGTTGCGGAGAGCACGATCACCGCCACCGGCGGCGCGGCTATCTGGGCTAGCGGCCAGGCTTCTGTGCGCGTGGCTGGCGGAGACCTGTCCGGCCGCGGGGGCCCCGATGCGCTTGTCGTCGTGTTTGGGGACGCTCACCTGACCGCAGCGGCGGCTGCCGTGACGGCGGAGGAAGGCACGGGCTTTCTCGCGCACCACAACAGCCGCCTCGTCCTGGAGGAGTGCCGGATGGCACGCACCGGGCAGGCCCCGGCGGCCAGGTCCTTCTGCACCGCAGGGAATGCGGCCGCCCTCACGATAGAGGGGGGAACTCTCACCCTCGCGTCCGGGGGAGGCGCCCTCCACATCACCGACACCGCCAGCGCCGCCTTGAACCGCGTCCGCATTGCCGGCTCTCATGGCGTCGGCATTGCGGTCACCGAATCGGGCACGGTGACGGCCCGCGGGGTGGAAGGCACCGGATTTCATAATATCGTCCTGGCCGACGGGGGGACGGCGGCACTGAAAGGATGCCGGCTGGGCCCCACCGTGGAAGGCCACCCAGCGGTTGCGGCCCATCACGGCGCCCATGTCACGCTGACGCAGTGCATGATTGATCAGAGTGGAGACGTGGGCCTAGGGGTGTCCGGCCGCTCCTTCGCCACCGCCGTCGAAACGACGATTCAAGGCTCGAAGAGCCACGGGGTCTATGTCGAAGCCCTCTCCGAGGTTACGCTGACGGCATGTGTGCTGGACGGCAACAGGGGCTCAGCCGTGCTGGCGCAGCCTGAGTCGGTCGGTGCGATTTCGCGCTGCATCATCCGCGGCGCTCACCAGGAGCCGGCGATCAACCTGCAGGCAGGGTCATTTATCCGCGCGGACGGGAACATCGTGACGGCGCAGCCGTCTGCCCCCCGCGGGCCGGTGGCGCCCGGCGCCGAGCTCGACGTGGCGCTCGGGGAACTGGATCACCTGGTCGGTCTAGCCAGGGTGAAGGAGGCGGTGCGCGACCTCGCGGCTTTGCTCAAGGTAGGCGCAGAGCGGCAGCAGCTCAATCTGGGGGAGACGGGGCTCCCGACCCTGCACGCGCTGTTCCTGGGCCGCCCTGGCACCGGGAAAACGACGGTCGCCCGGCTCATGGGTGGAATCTTCCACTCCCTGGGGGTCTTGCCCGAGGGCCGCGTGGTGGAAGTGGATCGGTCGCAGCTCGTGGGGGCGCACATCGGAGAAACCGCTCAGAAGACGCAAGCCGCCATCCAGCGTGCGATGGGAGGGGTCCTGTTCGTGGACGAGGCTTACGCGTTGATGCCCAGCGGGAGCGCCGGCCAGGACTTTGGGCGCGAAGCCATCGACACCCTGCTGAAAGCCATGGAGGATCACCGGAGGGAATTGGTTGTGATTGCGGCGGGATATGCGGACCAAATGCTGGACTTCCTGCACGCCAACCCCGGACTGCGGGATCGGTTTGGGTACACATTCCACTTCGACGACTATACCGCGGACGAGTTGATGAAAATTTTTGACGGAGCCATGGCTCGGGCGGGCCTCGAAGTGGATGACGACGCCCGTGCGCTGGTGGCGGAGGAATTCGATGCGCTGTACGCGCGCCGAGACAATACGTTCGCCAATGCACGCCTGGTCCGCACGTGGGTAGAGCAGATTGCGGTGCAGCAGGCGCGGCGCCTGGCCCGCTGGCCCACCGCCGAGCGCACGCGGCTGGCGCTCACCCGCGTCGCCCTGGACGATGTGAAGCCGCTGGTGCGACACGTCAGCGGCGTTCACGCGGCGGAGCCGGTGACCGCGATTATGGCGGAGTTGGAGCAGCTGATCGGTCTGGCGGCGGTGAAGGACGCCGTCAGGCAAATAGCGGCACTGGCTGAGTACCAACAGCAGCGCCGGGCCCTGGGACTGCCGGGGCTGTCCCGCACCAACTATCACATGGTGTTTGTGGGCAACCCCGGCACTGGGAAGACAACCGTGGCCCGCTTGATGGGACGCATCTTCAAAAGTTTGGGCGTGTTGGACCGGGGCCACGTGGTCGAGGTGGATCGAGGAAAGCTTGTGGCCGGGTACATTGGCCAAACTGCCTTGAAAACGCAGCGGGTGATTGACGAAGCAGTGGGCGGGGTGCTGTTCATCGACGAGGCGTATGCCCTGAAAAGCGTTGAGGGCGGCCATGACTTTGGCCGGGAGGCGGTCGAAACTTTGCTGAAAGCGATGGAGGACTTGCGGGATGCGCTTGTGGTGATTTGCGCGGGATATCCAGACGACATGCAGGCATTTCTGGACACGAACCCCGGGCTCTCGTCCCGCTTCCCGAACCGCTGGCACTTCCAGGACTACAACGCCGACGAGTTGCTGCAAATCTTTCGGGACCTAGCGGCGCGCGCGCAGCTGGACCTTGAGCCCGCCCTGGTGGATGCGCTTGACCATGCGTTTCGACTGCGCCTAGCAGCCGGGCCCCATCACTTTTCGAACGGCCGCTTTGTCCGCAATGTATATGAGAAGGCCCAGGGTCAGATGGCACTGCGGCTCATGGCCCTCTCTGCAGCGGAGCGGTCGGCCCAAGCCTATAGCTTGCTCACCGCAGCCGATTTGCCCGACGTGTCCGCCATTCCCGAGTAGGCGTGGCTCACGGGGCATCGCGTCGCAGGCGCCCGGCTGCGGCCCCGCTAGCCCCTCTGTGCCTGAGGCCAGCGCCCGGGCGCACAGGCGCAGGGCGCCATGGCCTGGAAGCACCGCCTGGTGGAGCCAAGTTGTCAAGAGTCTCGGCGGCCCTTCGGCCCGGCCCCTTGGAGAGGGCCGGGCGCGCTGAGATGGCAGCAGCGGACCTCGGCACCTGTGAATCCGAGAGTCCCGGGATTCAGAGAGCGGGCCTGGCCGGGCCGCTAAGGCGCGGTGCGACGCCGCGGCGCCCAGGCTGATTCACGACTAAGGGGGCAGGACGTCGGTCCGCCCGCACCCCTTTGCGGCCCGCTGGGCAGTCCGGTGCGGCCGATGGGGGCTCTCCCTCCAGGGGAAGCGCGGACGCCTCACTTGGCGGCCGTTCTTCGCCGGAGGGCACCTAGGGAGGCCCCTCGCTCGAAGTCTCGGGCTGTTCCAGGAGGATGAGCACATCGCCGGCCCGAATCCGGTCGCCGGCTGCGGGCGCCACGTAGGTGGCCCCACGGCGCCAGTACCCCAGAAGCGTGTGCCGACTCCCGAACGCCTGACGGACGCGCCGCACCTCTTGGCCCTCCATGGCATGGCCGGGAGCCACCTCCACCTCGTGCACGACAATCCCCGCTTCGTCCAACATGGCCATGATGAGTTCGTGGGCCCGGGGCTTTAGCAGCATGCGGCCCAGGCGGTTGCCGCCAGCCAGGTCCGGCCGCACCACGTCCTCCACACCCAGCTGGTGAAAGAATTCTGCGCGTCGTCCGGAAGGGCCAGGGCCAAACCCCTGGCACGGTCGAGGCGCAGGCGGCGAAACAGGTCCGCGTCGTACGCGCTCACCTTGAGGAACAGGGGGTGCGGGCTGTTGGCCTCCAGCGAGGCCACCCGATCGGCCTCGGTGTCCACTACGACGACCGGCACGCCGCCGTCCACCAGCTGTCGCATGACGGCGGATCCGACCCGCCCCGCGCCGACGACCACATAGTGATCCGCCAGCTGTCGCAGTCGCTGCTCCATGCGCCGCTCCTTTCGCGACAGGTCGACCGCCACGAGCGCGGCCGCCACTACGGAGATCCAGTAGATCCACACTGCGGTGCCGACGGCGAGCATGCCCAAGGCGAAGATCGTTTGGCCCGACGTACCCGGCACCATGCGCGTGTCGCCCGCCGTCGTGACCAGCGCGAGGGCGCCATAGACAGATGTTAGCCAGTCAAATCCATACAGCGCATGGATTCCGATGGCACCGAGGCGTAGGGCGATAACGATGGCGGCTGCGCCCCACACCAGACGGGCCACGGGGATGCGGTCTCTAGTGCTGATGCTGGCGCCGCCACCGATCATGCCTGCCCCTCCGCTAGTCCCAGGCTCCAGGGACCCATCTGGTTGCTGTCTTTTTTTATCCTGTGTGTCTAATCGGGAGCGGGACAACCAAGGGGTGTGCAGCCAATTCGCGCGGAGCGCTCATCGGTGATCGGCGGAATGGCCCGCCGACCAGGTGCGCCCACGCCGCGAATGTGGGAGGCTGAGGAGGCGCGTGGGCAGAACCGCTGCCCGGTCTCATAATGCGGCGGGGCTTCGGATCGCGGGCCCGCTAAAGGGCGCGCGGCTACGGCGCCAGCAGTTTCTGCCAAGAAGGGGTGCCATACATGGTGAGTGAGGGGCAGCGAGAGACCCGGAGCGAGGATCGCCTGGGAACCATCTTTGCGTGGCAGCAGCGGTTTCAGGATGAATTGGTGGAGCGGCGCGGGCTGGATTTCGATCAGCGCACCTGGATTCAGAAGCAGGCGCTTGCGCTCATCGTGGAGCTGGGGGAGGTCCTGGAGGCTGCCCAGTTCAAGTGGTGGAAGAACCCCGAGGCGTGGGACCCGCAGCACCTGCATGAAGAGCTGGTGGACGTGCTCCACTTCTATGTCGCCATGTGCCTGGCGGCAGGGATGACGGCCGAGGACTTGTTCCAGGGCTATCTGGCTAAAAACCAGGAAAACTTCCGTCGGCAAGCCGGCCAATCGGCCAAGCCCGGCTACGCCGCCCTGCCGGCTGATCAGGGCTAAGCCCGGCGAGCCGCGGGGACATACGGGCCCTCGCGCCATCATAGGGTGGCCGGGGGTGTTGGTGGTGCGCTTTTCCGGACTGGCAGGCAAGGAGATTATCAACTTGCGGGATGGCGAGCGCCTGGGCCACCTCGGTGACTGCGACCTGGAAGTGGATGGCGCCGGGGCGCTTCAGGCGCTCGTGATGCCCGAGCGCAAGGCCGTCGGGCGCGGGCGGCGCGTGGTGAGCATCCCCTGGTCGGCGGTGCAGCGCATTGGCCCGGACGTGCTGATTGTCGACTTGGCGCCGGCCGACTGGCCCAAGCCCTGGAAGCGCGGCTGACTTTCGCTGTGTAGGAGAGCCTCGCCTGTCGCACACTACCCCCAGCGCCACGGCGCTTGTCGTGCATGAGACATGGGCAAAGGTGGGGTGAATATGTGGGTGATGGCGTTCTTTGATACCCGTCAGCGGCGCGACCAAGCGGCCGCGCATCTGCCCACCAGCATGGTGGACCAAATTTACCGCGAAGATCTGGTGCCCGCCGAGGGTGCCGACGCCACGAGCTCTGCCTCGAGGGCGGACGTGCTGGCCAGCGCTATGCCAGTCGCCGCCCCCATTCCGCCGACCGAGCCGGTTGCCGGCGCAGGCGCCGCCGAGTCCCGCGCCGATGCTCGCTTTCAGCTGGCGGTCAGCACTCATCGGCCCGATGCGGTGTTCGGGTGGCTGTCGCAACATCAGGCGCGGTGGGTGGAGCTGAGTGATGCCCCGCCTCGCTGACCGCATGCAGGCGCTCCCGCCGTATGTCTTCCAGTCGATCGCGTGGCAAAAAGCGAAGCTCACTGCGCGGGGCGCCGATGTCGTGGATCTGGGCATCAGCGACCCGGATTTGCCGCCGGCGCCGCCGCTGGTGGCGACGCTGGCGGCGGCGACCGCCCGTCCTGCCGCCCACCGCTATCCACCGTATCGGGGCACGGCGGGCCTGCGGCGAGCGGTCGCCGATTGGTACCGCCAAGAGTTTGAGGTATCGGTGGATCCCGAGCGGGAGGTATGGATCACCTTGGGGTCCAAAGAAGCCCTGGTTCATTTGACGCTGGCGCTGGTCAACCCGGGCGACGTGGTGCTGGTGCCGGATCCGGGGTATCCGTCGTATCGCATGGCGGGCTCGCTGTTCGGGGCGCGGACAGTGGATGTGCCGCTGTCCCCCGCGCCCGACTTTCTGCCGAACCTAGGGGCGGTGAGCACGGCCGACGCCGCAGCGGCCCGAGTGCTGTATGTGAACTATCCCAACAATCCGACGGGAGCGGTCAGTCCCTTGGCCGCGATCCGCGACTGGGTCGCGTTCTGCCGCCGCCGTGATGCGGTGCTGGTGAGCGACTTGGCTTATGCCGAGCTGGTTTATGAAGGGCGGGCCCACAGCGCCCTAGAGGTGCCGGACGCGAAGCCGTACGTGCTGGAGTGCCTGACATGGTCCAAGGGGCACAGCATGCAGGGTTGGCGCGTGGGCGCGTTAGTCGGGGGCGCCCACCTCATCGAAGCGGTCGGCCGCGTCGAAGCCAATGTGAATGCCGGGGTTTTCGTGCCGATACAGGTCGCGGCTGCGGAAGCACTGGGGCACGACCACCCTGACGTGCTGCGCCGCCGATATCGGGCGCGGCGCGACCTCGTGGTCGGACGCCTGGCCGAGGCGGGCATTTGCATTCCGGCCCCGGCCGGCGCCGTGTACTGCTGGGTGCCCGTGCCCGGAGGCGATGGCGACCGGGTCGCTCGCGCCGCGCTGGAGGCGGGAGTGGCGGTAGCGCCCGGGTCGGCATTCGGGCCGGCCAGCGGCGGCTATGTGCGGATCAGCTTGACCCACTCGGAAGCCATTCTGGAGCGCGGCCTTGAGCGGCTGCAGGCCGTGCTGGCTCCGAATCTCGCCGCCCGCGCTCACTAGACTTCGCTGCGCGATTGCTGCCGCCCCAGGCACCTCACTCCGGACCGGGCCGTATAGTGAACGGACATCGGATCGGAGGACGGGATGGCCACATACTTTCCGAGGAGTCTGCCCGGCATCGTGGTGCTGGGTGGGGACCGCCGCGAGGCGGAGCTGGTGGCGCGCTGGCGGCAGCGGGGCGGTTCCGCGCACTTATTCGGGCAGAACCCCACCGAGGGCCGCACGCCGCCGCCTGCACTGCTGACCGGGGCGCTGGTGGTGGCCCCGCCGTCGGGCATTGACGCGTCGGGCCGCGTGCGTGGCCCCGCCGGTGCGCTGTATCTGCCGGCCGCGCACCTGGCGGCGAGCGTGGGGGTCGTGGCCGGCGCGGTGGCGGCCGCGTGGGCGGCGCGGCTCAGCGTGCCTTGGGCCGCCTATCGCGAGCGGGCGGAGTTTGCCTGGCCCAATGCGATTCCCACTGCCGAAGGCGCCTTGGCCTGGGCACTGGGCACCGGAACCACCACGGTCAGGGGCTCGCGCTTGCTGGTGGCGGGGCTGGGCCGCGTGGGCACCGCCCTGGCTGTCCGGGCCCGTGCGCTGGGAGCCGACGTGGTGGTGGTGGACCGCGATCCGGGAGCGCGGGGGCGCGCTCGGACGCTCTGCCTCGGCGCGGCGCCGTTCTCCCCCGGTGTATTGGCCGGTGCTGATTACCTGTTCAATACCGTCCCGGCCCCCGTGTTCGGTGCCAGCGACGTCTGGGTGCTGCCGCCGCGAGCCCGCGTCCTGGACCTCGCGTCCGCACCGGGCGGCTTTGCTGCGGAGGCGGTGGCCTGGCTGGGTTCCCGTCTGACCGTCGACCGGTCGGTGCCGGGTCGGGTAGCGCCAGCGGCCGCAGCAGCGGTGCTGGAGTGCTGTGTCGTGGAAATTTGGCAGGAATGGTGCGACGAGGGCCGCGCCGAGAAAGGAGATGCACGATGAGCTTGGCAAACGTCCGGGTTGGCATTGCCGTGGGCGGATCACATTGCAACATGGACCGAGCAGTCGATACAATGAAGCGCCTGCGATCCGAAGGCGCCGCGTTGACAGCGGTGATGTCCAGCGCGCTGTTGCGCGATGCGACGCGCTTCGGCACCCCGGACGCTTGGTGGGGGCAGGTGGCGGAGGCGACGGGCCACGAGCCGTTGGCAAGCATTCCCGAGGTGGAGCCCAGCGGGCCGCAGTACTGGTTTGACGTCATGCTGGTGATGCCGTGCACCGGAAACACACTGGCCAAGTTGGCCAATGCCATTAATGACAGCCCAACGACGATGGCGGTCAAGGCGCAGCTGCGCAACGCGCGGCCGGTGGTGCTGGCCATTACGACGAATGATGCGCTGGGGATGAACGCCGCCAACTTAGGGCGGCTCTTGGCGTGCCGCAGCATTTACTTTGTGCCGTTCGGGCAGGACAATCCGACGGAGAAGCCCAGGTCGGTGGATGCCCACCTGGAGCTGGTGGAAGACACGATTGAGGCGGCGCTGAGGGGCGAGCAGCTGCAGCCCCTGATTCGAGAGTGGAGGCGGTAGCGGGGTGGGGGCAGCAACAGCGGCAGGGTTGGCGGCAGGGCCGGCCCCCATCGCTGTGGTGGGGGCTACCGGACTGGTGGGCGAGCTGCTGCTGGACCTGCTGGCCGAGGCCGGCGTGCCAGCGCGCGCGGTGATGGCGCTCGCCACCGAGCGGAGAGAGGCGCGCGCGGTGGCTTATGGCAGCGAACAGCTGGCGGTGCAAGGTTTGCAGGAAGACACGCTCGGCCGCGCGGCCGTGGCGTTTATGGCTACGCCGAACGAGGTGTCTGCCCATTGGGCGCCCTGGGCCGCCCGGCGGGGCACACTGGTGATTGACAAGTCCAGCCGCTGGCGCATGGACCCGGCGGTGCCCTTGGTGGTGCCGGAAGTGAACGGCCATCACTTGGTGCCCGGGGTGCGGCTGGTCTCCACCCCAAACTGCTCCACCATCCCCCTCGCGATGGTGCTAAACCTTGTGCGCCGGCACCGCGCGCTGGTGCGGGTCGTGGTATCCACTTACCAAGCGGTCTCGGGCAGCGGGCGCGAGGCTTTGGAGGAATGGGCGGCGCAGGCGCGCGCTGAGTGGGCGGGGATCCCGGCGCCGCCCCCGCGCGCTTACCCCGCCCCCATTGCCGGCAACGTGCTTCCCCAGTGCGACGTGTTTGGGGAGGCAGGCTTCACGGGCGAAGAATGGAAGCTGATGCGGGAGACGCAGAAGGTGCTAGACAGCCCGGTGCCGGTGGTGGCCACGGCGGTGCGCGTGCCAGTGGCGGTTGGCCACTCGGAGTCCGTGGCGATCCAGTGTGCCGCCCCGGTGGCCGCCGGCGAAGTGCGCGCCTGGCTATCAGACGCGCCCGGCATCCGACTGGCCGATGATCCCGCGCAGGGCATTTTCCCGACGCCCCGGGAGGCTGCGGGCACCGATGACGTTTGGGTGGGCCGTGTGCGCTCCGATCCCTACGCAGCCGATACGGTGCACTTGTTTTTATCCTGCGACAACCTGCGCAAGGGCGCGGCCCTGAATGGCCTGCACATTTTGGCGGAAGCCATCCGGCGGGGGGCAATCTCGGCATGAAAGTGATCGTGCAGAAGTTTGGCGGCACCTCGGTGCAGAGTGAGCGCCACCGCGACCGCGTGGTGGATTTGGTGGTGCGGGCCCAGGAGCAGGGCTATCGCCCCGTGGTGGTGGTATCGGCCATGGGCCGCCAGGGAGCTCCCTATGCCACAGATACCTTGCTCTCGCTGGTGGATGCCGGAGCGCTTGAGCCCGAGCATCTCGACTTGCTGCTGGGCTGCGGCGAAGTGATAGCCGCTGCCGTGGTGGCGTCGTGCTTGGTGCGCCGGGGCATCCCGGCCGTGCCCCTCACCGGCGGGGCAGCGGGCATTGTCACGGACGGGGAGCATGGCAGCGCACGCATCTTGGACGTGGATCCCACCCCGGTGGAAGCGCTGCTGGCTAGCGCGCGCGTGCCAGTGGTGGCAGGCTTTCAAGGCCGGACGGCCTCCGGCAAGCTGACGACGCTGGGGCGGGGCGGATCGGATACGACGGCGGCCGCGCTGGGGGCTGCCCTGAAAGCCGAGGTGGTGGATATCTTCACAGACGTCGAGGGGCTGATGACCGCCGACCCCCGCATTGTGGCCGATGCCCACCACGTGCCCGCGGCAGACTACGATGAAGTGCTGCAGATGGCCACCCTGGGGGCGCGCGTTATGCATCCCCGCGCCGTGGAGATTGCGCGCCAGTTTGCGGTGCCGCTCCGGATTCGCAGCACGTTCTCCGATTCCGATGGCACCATGGTGGGGGCGGCGCCGCGCACCCTCGACTCGTGGGCACACCGGGAGCCTGCCTCGGCGGTAACAGGTGTGACCGCCCTAGATGGGCTGGCCCAGTGCCGGGTGGATGGCTCGCCTGCGGAGCCGGGCAACTGGGCCTGGCGGCTGTTTCAGGCGCTGGCGGAAGCCGGCATTTCGGTGGATTTAATCAACGTATTTCCCGATGCGGCGTACTTCTGCATCCCGATGGAGCTAGGCCCGCGCGCTCAGGAGGTGGCTGCAGCTCAGCACCTGGCGTGTGCGGTGCAGCCCGACCGCGCCAAGGTGTCGGTGGTGGGCTCGGCGATCCACGGCTTGCCGGGCGTGATGGCGCACGTCCTGGGCGCGCTGTCCGAGGCTCACATTGCCGTGCTCCAGACCGCCGACAGCCACTCGACCATTTCGTGCTTGGTGGAGCGGGCCTCGATGGAGCCCGCAGTGCGATGCCTGCACGACAGCTTCGGGCTCTGAGAGCCGTCGGCCCGGCGGGGCCGCAGCCCTCAGAGCGCCATGGGCAGAGGCGCAGGAGCCGGTGGTAGTGGCAGTGCCGGAGGAGGGCCAAAAATGGCGTCGAAGATAGTCCCGACGAGGCAGTGCGACTTGTCGCAGATCCGTGTATTCACCGCCATGGCCACCCCGTTCGCCTCGGACGGGTCACTCGATCCGGCCGGGGCGGCCCGCCTGGCGCATTGGCTCAGCCTGCACGGCACCGAGGCGCTGGTGCTGGCGGGCACGACGGGTGAGGGTCCGACGCTGTCGGTGGAGGAGCGCCGCCAGCTGCTCAACGCCGTCCGGGGGGCGGTGCCGGGCCTGCCGCTGTTCCTATCCACGGGCCACAACAGCACCGCCACCACGGTGGAGTGGACGCGGCTGGCGGAGGCGTGGGGAGCCGATGGGGTGATGGTGGTCACGCCCTACTACAACAAGCCGCCGCAGTCGGGGCTGGCCGCACACTTTGGGGCGGTGGCGGCGGCCACCCGCCTGCCGCTCATGCTGTACAACGTGCCCAGCCGGACCGGCGTGCACCTTGCCGCGGAAACCAGTCTGGCGCTCATGGCCCAGCACGAGAATGTCTGGGCGGTGAAAGAAGCGTCCGGGGCTGTTCAGCACGCGGCGGCGCTGGCGGCCCGGATGCCGCCCGGGCGGCGGGTGTTTACGGGCGAGGACGCCCTGTTGCTGGCGTCGCTTCAGGCCGGTGCACACGGTGTGGTCAGTGTCGCGAGCCACGTGGCGGGTCCCGAAATTGCCGCGGTGATCGCCTACGCGGCTGCCGGTCGCTTGGCCGAGGCGGCCCGGGTGACCGATCGGCTCGCGCCGGTGATTGCAGGCCTCTTTGCCGTCTCGAATCCCATTCCCCTGAAGTGGGCCCTAAGCCGGCGCGGCCTGCCGGCGGGGCCGCCCCGCTTGCCGCTGGTGCCGGCGACCGATGCGGAGATGGCGGGCCTCGCGCGCGCACTGCAGGAGGCGGGGCTAGCACAAGCCGAGTGACCCTTTCCCACGCCGCCCGCGCCGGCGCCGATGGTCTGGCGCGCAGGCGGCACACACCGTCTGCCGGGCGGCGCCGAGGCCGCGGCGGCCAAAAGGCACCAGGCCTCGGACTTTGACACAGGCCTGCCTGCGTGCCGTATAATATGCCGGACTGAAGCGTGCGGTGGTTCCGTCTGTGGACAGGCTTGGCCGGATTGCGAGCCAGGAGCGGTTTCGGACAGGTCTTTCGGCTGGTGCGTAGCGCGCGGGCTGAAAGGCTGGGTTGTTTCGTGCCCCGAACCCACGACGCGAGGGTACTTGGAGGTGGAAGTTCTGGAGAAACCGGAAAACGGAACGGTTCGATTCGTTCCATTGGGTGGCATAGGCGAAATTGGAAAAAATTTATCTGTGTTGTGGATTGGCGAGGACATCATTCTCATTGACAGCGGGCTGGCGTTTCCCGACGAGGAAATGCCCGGGGTGGACTTGGTTCTGCCCGACATCCAGTTTGTGCGCGAGCACGCCGACCGCGTGGCGGGGATTGTCCTGACTCATGGGCATGAGGACCACATTGGGGCCCTGCCGTATGTGCTGCGTGACCTGCCAGTGCCGGTGTACGGGTCCACCCTGACGATGGGTTTGGTGCAGCTAAAGCTGGATGAGCACCGCCTGCCGCTGCCGCCCGGCTCCGAGGTCATTCAGCCCGGCCGGCCCTACGCGATTGGCAAGAGCCGCATCACCGTGGAGTGGTATCGGGTCAACCACTCCATACCCGACGCCATGGGCTTGATTATCAAGACGGCGGCCGGCACGCTGGTGCACACCGGTGACTTCAAGTTTGACCACACGCCGGTGGACGCGCGTGTGGCAGAGTTTGAACGCCTGGCCCGGGCTGGTGACGACGGCGTGCTGGTGCTGTTTTCGGACAGCACCAATGCGGAGCGGCCCGGCTTTACGCCGTCGGAGCGCACGGTGGCCCAGTCGCTGGAGCGGGTCATTCGCGAAGCGCGCGGACGCGTGCTGGTGTCGTCGTTTGCGAGCCACGTCCACCGGATTGCTTCGACGGTGGACATTGCCGCCCGCTATGGACGCCGGGTGGCCGTGGTGGGCCGGAGCATGGAGAACGTGGTCAAGAAGGCGCAGGAACTGGGGCACCTCACCTTTCCGGCGGGCACTTTTGCCGAGAAGGAGGAGATTGCCAAGCTGCCCGCGGATAAAGTCCTCATTCTCACCACAGGCAGCCAGGGGGAGCCCATGTCCGCCCTTTCGCGGATGGCGGCGTCCGACCACCGGACCGTCGAGATTTTGGCCGGCGATACGGTCATCATCGCGGCATCGCCGATCCCGGGCAACGAGAAGCTGGTGGCGCGCACCATTGACAACTTGTACCGGCTGGGGGCCAAGGTGGTTTACGGCATTCCCATGGGGGTTCACGTCTCGGGCCACGCGGCCCAAGAAGAGCTCAAGCTCATGCTGAACCTGGTGCGGCCGCGCTACATGGTGCCGGTGCATGGCGAGTACCGCCACTTGGTGCACCATGCGGAGCTAGCCCGGTCGGTCGGCGTCGAATCGGACCACATCTTCATCGCGGAGAACGGGACGGTGCTGGAGTTTTCCGAACGCGCGGGCCACGTGGCCGGGCAGGTGCCGTGGGGCAAGGTGCTGGTGGACGGCGTGGGGGTCGGCGACGTGGGCCATATTGTGCTGCGCGACCGCCGGCAGCTGTCCCAAGACGGCGTGCTGATTGTGGTGATGGGCATTGACAGCCAAACCGGTGAGTTGGTGTCCGGGCCCGACGTGGTGTCGCGCGGCTTCGTGTACGTGCGAGAGTCGGAGCGCCTGATGGACGAAGCCCGCCAGCGGGTGCGGGAGGTGGTGTCCGGCTTGTCGCGCGGGCGGCCGGACTGGGGCACCATCAAAACGTCGGTGCGCGATGCGCTGGGCAAGTTGCTGTTTGAGCGCACCCGCCGGCGGCCCATGGTGCTGCCGATTGTGATGGAGATGTAGTTCGGCGAGCGGGCGGGCGGCGGTGGCCCGGCGGAAGGCGCGGCCGCTAGGCGCCCTCAGGCGTGGCCTGCACCAAAATTCGCGTGCGGCTGCTGATGAGGAGCGCACGGGTCGTAATGCGGTAGCGCCGGCCCAGGATGGTGACCTGGCGGTTATTGAGGGCCTGCCACACTAAGTCGGGCTGCAGTTGCGACACCGGCACGCCCAGCAGCGCAGATGTGACAGGCTCGAGGGCGGCCTCCAGGTCAGCGATGCTGGGCCCCGGGCCCGTGAGGTCCAGGTGCACCTGGGTGACGACCGGGGTGTCAGGCGGCTGGCGGCTCAGCACCCGGATTTGCTCGCGCAGCCGACCCGCTTCCCCCTGCTGGCGGGCGCGCTCCACTTGGCAGATGCGCAGGTGCTCTGCGAGGGCGCCGGCGTACCGGTGGTCCTGGACTTGCGTGAGCCCGGCCCCCACCAGCAGGCCGACCAGTGCCGCCGCGGCGGCGGACTGCCACGGCGCGCGCCCCGGCCGCTCATCCACCGGCCAGCCCCCGCACCAGCCAATATCCAAACAGCGCCCCTAAGTAGGCCACCACCACGATGGCCAGGTCGCGCAGCACGCCCAGACCGCCGCGCACCAGAAACTCGCGCTCCAGGTTTTCGAGTGCGGTCATGGCCCCGCCAATGGCGACCGCCACGGCCCAAATCCGTATGCGCCAAGCCAGCTGCGCGTAGTTCGGGGCAGGATGCCCCACCAGCCACTGGCCCAGCCCGCCCAGTATCGCCCCTCCCAAGGTGACGCCCAGCGCCAGGCAAAAGGGCGGCGTGAGCCCACGCGCGAGCTTCCATGCCAAGTGCACCTGCTCCCTCCCGTCGGTTGTATGCGCCAGCCCCGCATAAATTGCGGACGGGCCCTGGACACTAGCGGTGTGGCGCCGAAGCGCGAGCGGCTAAACGGCGGCGGACAGCCGAGCGCACAGACCCGAAGGAGCGGCAGACACGAGCAAAGCGGCGCAGCGGACGGAGGCGATAGGTTGGCACATGCGCAGTCAGGCGGCGATTCTGCTCCCTCGCGTGAGGCGCCACGTGGCAGCGGGCAGGTCCGGGAGAATGTGGAGGCGCTGGGCGCGACCGAAGTGCCGACCAGTAAAAGCCGCCTGCACACGCTGGTGATCATCGGGCAAATTGAGGGTCACCTGCAGTTGCCATCGCAAAACAAGACCACGAAATACGAGCACGTGATCCCCCAGCTGATTGCCATTGAGGAAAACCCCGATATTGAGGGCCTGCTGGTGCTCCTGAACACGGTGGGTGGGGACGTTGAAGCGGGGCTGGCCTTGGCGGAAATGATTGCGGGCCTGTCCAAGCCCACGGTGGCTCTAGTGCTGGGCGGCGGCCACTCGATTGCCGTGCCGGTGGCCGTCTCAGCGCAGCACACCATGATTACTCCGACGGCGACGATGACCATCCATCCGATTCGCATGAACGGCTTGGTCATCGGCGTCCCGCAAACGTATGAGTACCTGGACAAGATGCAGGACCGGGTGGTGAACTTCGTGATCAGCCACTCGCATGTGACCGAAAGCAAGTTTCGCGAGCTGATGTTTCGCACCGGCGAGCTGGCGCGCGACGTCGGCACTGTGCTGGTCGGTCAGGATGCCGTAGCGTGTGGCCTGGTGGACGAAGTCGGCAGCGTGGCCCAGGCGCTGGGCCGGCTGTCGGCCATGGCTGATGCCCGTGCGGCCCACGCACCCCACTGAGCGAGGGCGGCCGGCGGCCGCCATCCAGATGAGCGCGGCAGATCAAACTACGCCCGAAAGACACTTGGGACACGAGGAGGGAGCATACACCATGGTGCTGTACACGCCGCTGGCGCTGGAGCAAGTGTGGGCGGCCGTGCCTGCGGACGGGCGAGGGGATTCTTTGGCGCGCGTCCACCAGCGCACGTGCTTGGTGCGCGTGGGAGCCGACGGCCAGCGCCGCCTGGAGCGCCTGCTGTCCACCGACCCCCGCGACTTTTTGGACCCGCGGCTGCAACCCGGCCAGCTGCTGGACTAAGGCATCGGGCTCCGCGCGGCGGTTTTGTGCACGGCCGGCATATCCATCCCGTGAAGGGGGGATGGGATGCCGGGCGCTGTCTGGCTGGGCATCGTACAGGGGGCCACCGAGTTTCTGCCCATCAGCTCCTCCGGGCATCTGGTGCTGGCGCGGTGGTGGCTGGGGGTCGTGGCGCCGGGGGCCGGACTGGAAGTGGCCCTCCACCTCGGCACCCTGGTGGCGATGGGGGTGATGCTGCGGGGCGACGTGGCAGCGCTGATGAGCGGCATCGCCCGAGGGGATCCCGCGGCGCGCCGGCTGGCCGGGCTGTTGGGGGTGGGAACCCTGCCCGCCGCGGCCGCGGGCGCGGTGCTGGCGGGCGCGTGGGCGGGGTGGCTGTTCCAGCCGGGCGTGGTGGGGGTGGGTTTTTTAGCTACCACGCTGCTGCTGGCGACCACGCCGCCCGTGCGGGCGGGCGTGCGCGGCTGGGAGCACCTCGGGCTGGCGGACGTGGTGGTCGTGGGCCTGGCGCAGGCCGCGGCCCTGGTGCCGGGCCTCTCGCGCAGCGGCAGCACCATGGTGGCCGCGCGCTGGCGAGGTCTCGCCCCTCAGGCGGCGGCGCGCCTGTCGTTTCTGCTGGCCATGCCGATCACGGCCGGCGCGGCCTTGCTGGAGCTGCCGCGCGCGGGCCCGCTGCCGTGGGCGGGCATGGTGGCCGCGCTGGCCACCGGCCTCGTGGCCCTGCCCCTGGCCCGCGCCGCCCTGGCGTCCCTTCACCACTGGCGCGCCTTTTCCGTGTACACTGGCCTGATGGCGGTGCTGGCTTTCTGGCAAGCGTGGCGGGGATGAGTCTGCTGGCGCTGCGCCGCATAACAAGCAGGCGGGGGTGCGCGGTACGCGTCGCGAAATTGGCGGGATCCTGTTGGTGGCACTGGCGCTGGTGGCCTATCTCACGCTCACGGGGGCCACCGGAGGCGTGGTGGGCCGCTTTCTCGCGGCCAATCTGGTGGGCGGCTTCGGCTGGATGGCGTGGATTGTGCCAGCCGTCGTGGGCGCCGCTGGCGTGCTGCTGCTGTTTGACCGATGGGGTTGGGGCGGAGCGCGGCGACAGCTGGCGGGTTTGGCGGCCGTCGTGCTGCTGCTGGCGCTGCTGGGCTTGTTCGGCACCGGGGTAGGGGGCGCAGCGGGCGCCGCCATGGGCCGCGGTCTGTCGCACCTCATTGGAAAGGCGGGTGCGGCGGTGCTGCTGGCCGCGCTGCTGCTGGGCGCGCTGACTGTAGCGACCGGGATCAGCTTGGCCGAGGGCGTGCGGGCGAGTGGGACAGGGGTGGCCCAGGGCGCCGGCACCGTGGGGCGCGGCAGCGCGGAGTACGCGCGCCGCCTGCGGGACTGGGTGGCCCCAATGGAGGACGAGGAGCCGCTCCCCGAGACGCCGGTGCCGGCCACCCCCTTAACCGTGCCGGCGGCGCCGGCCGCCGCAGAGCCGGAGGAGCCGCAACGCCCGGTGGCACCAAGCGTGCGGCCGCGCGCCCCGCGGGTTGCGCCGGGAGCCCCCCTCGCCGCGTCTGGGGCCTCGGGAGCCTATCGCCCGCCGCCGCTGACCCTGCTGAATGCGCCCAGCGTGCGCGGGCCGGCGCGCGGCCGCAGCGCCGTTGAGCGTGGGCAGATTCTGGTGGACACCCTCCGGCAGTTTGGCGTGGCGGTGCGGCTGGCCGATGTCAGCCAAGGCCCAGCCGTCACACGCTTTGAGATTGTGCCGCCCCCCGGGGTCAAAGTGTCCAAAATCCTGAACCTGTCCGACGACATCGCGCTGTCGCTGGCGGCCACCGGGGTACGGATCGAGGCGCCCATCCCGGGCAAAAGCGCCATCGGGATCGAGATTGCGAACGAAGAAGTGGCGACGGTGTGGCTTCGGGAGGTGCTGGAGTCGCGGGCGTTCCGCGACAGCCCTTCGCCCCTGACGGTCGCGCTGGGCAAGGACATTGCCGGCCAGCCGGTGGTGGCGGCGCTGGATGCCATGCCTCACCTGCTGGTGGCCGGGGCCACGGGATCAGGCAAAAGTGTGCTGATCAACAGCCTGATTTTGAGCTTGGTGTACAAGGCCGGGCCGGACCAGCTGCGCCTGATTCTGATTGACCCCAAAGTGGTCGAACTGTCGATTTACGGGCGGCTGCCGCATCTGGTGGATGGAGTGGTCACCGACCCCAAGCACGCCAGTCGGGCGCTCAAGTGGGCGGTGGTGGAGATGGAGCGGCGCTACCGCCTGTTTGCGGCGTCGGGCGCCCGCGACATCGCGCGGTACAACCGAGCGGCCGAGAATCCGCTGCCCTACTACGTCATCATTATCGACGAGCTGGCCGACCTCATGATGGTGGCGCCCGTGGACGTGGAGCAGGCCATCGCGCGCTTGGCGCAGATGGCGCGCGCCGCGGGCCTGCACTTGGTGGTGGCCACGCAGCGGCCCTCGGTGGACGTCATCACCGGTACCATTAAAGCGAACATTCCCAGCCGGATCGCGTTTGCGGTGTCGAGCCAGGTGGACTCCCGCACCATTTTGGACACGGCGGGAGCCGAGCGCCTGCTGGGCCGGGGGGACATGCTGTTTCACCCCGTCGGGGCGGCCAAGCCGCAGCGACTCCAAGGCGCGTTTGTCCAAGAAACCGAGATTGAAAACGTCATGCAGACCGTGGACCCGGGCCCCCGGGAGCCGCCTGAAGCCACGCCCTGGGCTGCCGGCGGCGACGATGACACGCCCGCTGCCCGAGGCGAGGAAGACGCCCGCTTCGTGGAGGCCCTGGAAGTTGTGGTGGAAAGCCGCCAGGCTTCCGCCTCGCTGCTGCAGCGGCGCATGCGGGTGGGGTACACCCGGGCCGCCCGGCTCGTGGACCGGATGGAGGAGCTGGGGTATGTGAGCGCGGCCGATGGCGCCCGCGGCCGGGAAGTGCGTCTGTCCCGCGAGGAGTTTCACCGCCGCTACGGCGATGCCCCCGGGGTCGGCCCAGACGCCGCCGACAGCGACTGAGCCACGAGCCAGGGGACTGGCACAGCCCGCGTCGCACGCGCATAGGCTAAGCCGGGCCCGCATCACGCGGGCCAGGGCACATCGCAGCCGCGGTGGGGAGGTGCGCGTGGCACGCATGGGGCAAGATTGGTCGCTGCAGCGCAAGGGGCCGACGGACCAAGCGCGGCATCTGGCCCGCATCAAGGCCGCGTTGCGCGAGCGCCTGGGCGACCTGGTCACGGAGGAGGCCATTATCGGGTCAGGCGGGCCCGACGGGCGCCAGGTCGTGCGCGTGCCGCTGAAGAGCCTGGAGGAATTTAAGTTTCGCTTTGACCCCTGGCGCGGAGACCATGTGGGTCAGGGAGCGGGTGGAACCGAGGCCGGCGACGTGCTGGGGCGCCTGCCCACGCCCCGCGGGGGCCAGGCGGGCGATGCGGGCGGCGATCCCGGCCACGATGTATATGAAGTCGAGGTCACGGTCGATGAAGTGGCCGGACTGCTGTTTGAGGACTTGGCCTTGCCGTATTTGGAGCCCCGCGGCGGCCGCACGCTGGAGCAGGTGGGTCCGGTGTTTCGGGACATCCGCAAGGTAGGCCTCCTGGGGAACTTGGATAAGCGCCGCACCTTGAAGGCCAACTTGATGCGCAATGCCCGGGATGCGGGGGGCGCTCGGATTCACCATCTGACGCCCGATGACCTGCGCTTCAAAACCTGGATCGAGGATCGCCAGGAGTCCGGGTCGGCGGTGGTCATCGCCATGCGGGATGTTTCCGGGTCGATGGGCGACTTCAAAAAACGCATGACGCGCGCCTTCTACTTCTGGATGATACGGTTCCTGCGCAGCCGCTATCGCCAGGTGGACGTCGTCTTTATCGTGCACCACACCCAAGCGCGTGTGGTGGACGAAGATAGCTTCTTCAAGCTGGGCGAGAGTGGGGGCACCAAGGTTTCGTCCGCGTACGAGCTGTGCCGGACCCTGATTCAGGAGCGCTATTCTCCCGCGGCCTGGAATATCTACCCGTTTCACTTCTCGGATGGCGACAACTGGTCGGATGCCGACAACCGGCGCACGATCGAGGTGCTGGAAGAGATGCTGCCGGCGGTCAATCTCTTTGGCTATGCCGAAATCCGAGAGGGAGGCTACGCGTCCACCCTGATGACGGCTTTCGGCAAAGTGGAGCACCCGCGATTTCGGACGGTGGCCATTGCCGAAGCCCCAGACGTGGTGCGCGCCCTGCGGCGCTTTTTCAAAAGCGACGCGCCGGCGGGGGTGCGGCCATGATCCGGCTGCCGGATGCCCATACCATTTGGGAAGCGGCGCGCAGCCTGGGCCTGAAGCCGTGGCCCGTGCACTTTGAGCAGGTCCCGGCCTCGGTGCTGTATGAGTTTGCCGCCTATTTGGTGCCGGGCCGCATGAACCACTGGAGCTACGGCAAAGCCTTCTACGCGATGAAGACCCGCTACGACTACGGTCTGGCGAAGCTTTACGAGATGGTGGTCAACGCCAATCCCGCGTATGCGTTTCTGCTGGATACCAATACACCACTCGAAGACGTGTTTGTGATGGCCCACGTGATGGGGCACGTGGACTTCTTTGCCCAAAACCAGTGCTTTCGGGTCACGCCGCCCGACATGCTGGAGCAGGTGGCGCGGCATGCAGAGCGGGTGCGGCAGTACCAGTTCACCTACGGGGCCGGGCGCGTCGAAAAGCTGCTGGATGCCGCTTTGGCCCTGGCGGACCATGTGGATTGGCCGACGCCGGCCGAGCCGGCCCGGCGGGACCCGCGGGCGGCCGGCGGGGCGCGCGATACCTACACCGATTTGGGGCCCGCCGTAGACCTCCCGGACACGCACCGTGTGAAGCCGCGGGAAGCCAATCCGGATTTGCTGGGGTTCTTAGCGGAGCATGCGCCGGACTTAGAAGACTGGGAGCGGGACGTGCTGGCGATGGTGCGGGCTGAAATGCAGTACTTCTGGCCGCAGGTGCGGACCAAAATCATGAACGAGGGCTGGGCCACGTATTGGCATGCCCGCCTGATGCGGGTGCTGGACCTGTCGGATGCGGACGCGGTGGACTTTGCCCGCCTGCACGCGTCAGTGCTCCAGCCGGGCCACCTGGGCATCAACCCCTATCTGCTGGGCTACCGGGTGTTTGAGCACCTGGAGGCGCAAGCGGGGTCAGACGCGGTGTGGCTGGCGCGGGAGGTGGATGACGACGTCTCGTTCATTCGCAACTACTTGACCGAGGACTTGGTGGAGGCGCTGGACCTCTACACCTGGGGCGTTCGCCAAGACCAGGTGGCGGTGCAGTCCACCGCGTGGCAGGTGGTGCGCCAGCAGCTCGTGCAGGAGCTGACGCATGGCGGCATCCCTGTGCTGCACGTGGAGGACGGTGACTTTAATCGGCGGCGTGAGCTGTATCTCATCCACCGCCACGAGGGGCAGGACCTGGACATTCCCTACGCGGAGCGCGCGCTGCACCATGTGGCGGCGCTCTGGGGCCGGCCGGTCCACCTGGAGACGCGGATCCTGGATGCGCCCAGCGGCCAGCGCCGCCGGCTGGTGCTCTCTTACGATGGCAAGGCCAACAGCAACGTCATGCTGTGAGCGTCGCCGGCCGGCGGCCCCCATCGGACCACAGACTTTCGCCCGACCGTCAAAGGCCGCGAGCCTAATAGTGGATGCCTGTACCGGCGAGCCACGGACCCGCCCCGGACTCGGCCAGGCCGTTCCCCATGGGAAGGCATGACCTTAAGTGATGCGTCCCCACGAACTGGGTGCCGCACAACGCCACCGCACACGTCCTCAAGAGGTGAGCGGTGGCGAAAGCATCGCAGCAGGGCCGGGCGAGATCGCCACCCCCGGCACGTCTGCGGCCTGTACGCGCGAACAATGACGCAGACACTTCGGTGTCTTCTGAACACTGTCGAGGTGTGACGGTGCTATCATAACAGGCGGAGGGATGGCCGGTGGCCATCACAGTGGAGGCTTTCCACGACGTGGCTGTCCTGCGGGATCGGAGTCCGGACTGGCAGCGGGAACTGCGTCGGCTAGTCCTCAGCGATGACTTGCTAACGCTGCCAGCGCAGGTCACCGCAGCCCAGGCGTGGTCGGATGAGCAGTTTGCGGCGCTCCGTGTTGCCGACCAGCGCTTGGCAAGGCGGCTGCATGACCTTGCCGCACAGGCACACGGACAATTGATTTTGCCACCTGGACGGGGCCGTGCTGGAGCAGCAGTTTGCGGCACGAACCCCCGCCTAGTTCGGCGCGCTCGGGTTGAGGCGGCCGCGAGTTCTTGCGGTGGCGGACTGGGTTTCCAACGTCGAAGACACCATCGACGCCGGCATGTTGGGCGCGGAGGAGGGCAACGAGATCCGCCGCCTCGATGCGATCGTGCGCGCCCGCGACGAAGCGCGCGAGGTGTGGCTGGCCGGGGAAGTGTCCCTCACAGTCAACGTGCACGAGGCGGAACGGGCGGTCCGACGGGCCTGTCTCTTGAGCCGGGCGGGGGCGTAGTCGGCCCGCGGCCGCGGGAGAACGACTGACCGAGGGGGCGCAGCAGCCCTTGGCCGCCACGCCCGACAGCATCACCGTGCGGTGGGCCTCCCATCACTGATGGGCCCGGGAGATCTTGCGAGCGGACGAACTCGGGAGCGGCGTATGCAGCGGCACGTGGCGGGGCGGGGCACCGAGTGACTCCATGGCTAGCGGCCCCATGTCCAGGCCCCGGGCGGCCAGCCGCCCGGGGGATCGGATTTCTGGGCGCGCGCGCTGCTTGCGGCAGCGTCGATGGGGCGGCTTCTTCTGGTGCCTCCGACGCTTCCCATCACACGGAGGGCTGCAGAGCCTGCGGCTCCTGCCCCCAGCGGTGAGGACCACGACACTCCCGTGCCTCCACCGCCGGCTCGCCTGCACGGGGACAGTGGCGTTGGCTATGTTCCTGGGGGTGCGGCCACTTTGGCCAAGAAGTACGCCCACTTGGTTCTAAAGGCAAGGACGCGGTAGGTGTGATGCCCGGGACCGCCCACAAATCGTAGAGAATGCGGGGCGGAGGTCCGCTCGCCGCCCAATTGACCCGGGGACCCACGGCACGCACGGTGGTGCGCGTGACGTGGTATGTGCCTCCCACGAACTCAAAGGATCGGGGCGGTGCCCAGGGATAGGGGGAAAACATCCACGCGGCCAGCCAGACCAACACGGCGGCGACAAGCCCCCCAACAGCGACGTTGGCGTACCACCGCATCGTGCTGCCTCCTTGCCTCCTTACACGGTGGTGCGCTCGGCCGATGCCGCTGTGCACAGGCCCGTGTCTTCCGGGTCGAATTTGTGGACAACGTATCACCCGGGCCCGCGTCACACAACGGATGGGGTGGCAGTTACGCGCAGCCAAAGATGGCCATGACCAGCAAGCACCCCCGCCATCAACGCAGGGCCTGTGGCCTGCGCGCCGCGGATTGTCCCCTATTGGCGAATGCGGGCAGCCGTGGGGGAGGGGATCCGTGTCTGCCACCATTCGCCGATCAAAAAGAGGCACGCAGCGCCAGGCGAGGCATACCCTGTAACACTCACTCTGCAGCGGGCGGCGCCGGCGCCGGCCGGCCGCTTTGGCGTCGAGTGGCGGAGCCGAGTGGGTGGTCAGCCAAGGCGGGGGATGGGCGTGCACCCGAACTGTCACTCCAACCGCGCACCCTCACGCAACACGACAACTGACAGTTCCCCGAGAGAGCCCCGAGAGAGCCCCGAGAGAGCCCCGAGAGAGCCCCGAAGGAGGGAGTCGTGATGGATGCAGCGGCGCTGCAGGAGCGATTGCGAAGGTGGCGGGCCCAGGAGGCCGCGTTGCGCTGGACCGGCACCTTCTGGGAGTACTTTGACCGCGTGCGTGCGGACCCCGGCCTGGCCCGGCTCTCCCATGCGCGCGTGTATGACCTCATTGCGGCCGGAGGCGTGGAGGAGGGGCCGGAGGGGCCCCGGTATCTGTTTTTCACGGGCGACTTGTTTGGGCTGGAGCGCACCCTGAGCCAGCTCGTGGACTACTTTCACTCGGCGGCACGGCGGCTGGAAGTGCGCAAGCGCATTTTGCTGCTGATGGGGCCGGTGGGGGGCGGCAAGTCCACGCTCGTCACCCTGCTGAAGCGCGGGCTGGAGGTGTACTCGCGCACCCCCGCCGGGGCCATGTACGCGATTGTGGGCTGCCCCATGCACGAAGAGCCGCTGCACCTGATTCCCGGGCCGCTGCGCAGCGAGCTAGAGCGGGAGTACGGGGTGTACATCGAGGGCGACTTGTGCCCCGTGTGCCAGCATCGGCTGGAGGCGGACTGGGGCGGCGACATCGACCAGGTGCCCGTGGAGCGGCTGGCGCTGGATGAAAAGCACCGCGTGGGGATTGGCACGTTTGCCCCGAGCGACCCCAAGTCGCAGGACATCGCAGAGCTCACCGGCAGCATTGATCTGGCGACGGTGGGGGAGTACGGGAGCGAGTCGGATCCGCGCGCCTATCGCTTTGACGGCGAGCTGAACATTGCGAACCGCGGCCTGATGGAGTTCATCGAGCTGCTGAAGAGCGACGAGAAATTTCTCTACGGCCTGCTAACCTTAAGTCAGGAGCAAAGCATCAAGACAGGACGCTTCTCGCTGATTTACGCCGATGAGGTGATTGTGAGCCACACCAACGAGGCGGAGTACCAGCGGTTCGTCGAAAACGACAAAAACGAGGCGCTGCGCGACCGCATGATTCTCATCCGGGTGCCGTACAACCTGCGCGTGGGCGATGAGGAGCGCATCCACGACAAGCTAATTCGGGAGTCGGGGCTGGAAGGCGTCCACCTCGCGCCTCACACGCTCCGGGTGGCCAGCATGTTTGCCGTGCTGTCGCGCCTCAAGGAGTCTAAGCGCCAGGGCTTGTCGCTGGTGAAGAAGCTGAAGCTCTACGACGGCCTCGCTGTCGAAGGCTATACCGCCAAGGATGTCAAGGACCTGCGTGAGGAGCATCCGGATGAGGGGATGGCCGGCATTTCGCCGCGGTACATCATCAACCGCCTGTCGACGGCGCTGGTGCGCCCAGGCGTGCGATGCATCAACCCGATCGATGCGCTGCGGGCGCTTAAAGATGGGCTCGAGCAGCACACGGGGTTTTCCCACGACGAGAAAGAGCGCCTGCTGAACCTCATTTACGAAACCCGGCGGGAATATGACGAGATGGCCAAGATTGAAGTGCAAAAGGCGTTTGTCTACTCGTTCGAGGAGTCGGCCCGCGCGCTGTTGAACAACTATCTGGACAACATCGAGGCGTACATCAACAAAACCAAGCTGTCTGACCCGCTGACCGGGGAAGAACTCGAGCCGGACGAAAAGCTGATGCGCAGCATTGAGGAGCAGGTGGGGGTCACCGAAAACGCCAAGCGCGCCTTCCGCGAAGAGATCCTGATTCGCATTTCGTCGCTGGCCCGGCGCGGCCAGTCCTTTGACTACACCTGCCACGCGGGGCTCCGCGAAGCCATCGAGAACAAGCTGTTCAGCGACTTGAAGAACGTGGTGAAAATTACGACGTCGACGAAAACCCCAGATCAGGACCAGCTGAAGAAGCTCAACGACGTGGCCGCTCGGCTGATGAGCGAGCACGGCTACTGCCCGGAGTGCGCCAACGCCATCTTGCAGTACGTGGGGACGCTGCTGGCCCGCTGACAGACTCCGCCAGCCGCGGGGCGCTCCCGAGACGCCCGCCCTGCGGCTGGCGCGCGTCAGCTGAGAGTGTACACGGCAGACAGCATCCCGAAGTACGTGGGCACCTGATACTGCAGGAACGTCGACCGCCACGCCACGCGGCGCCGCGCACCGGTCAGGACCGCGATTTGCCACAGCCCATCGGGCTTGCCATGCTCAATCAGCGTGGGATCGACGGCCAGCAGCGCCGCTAAGTCATCTGCCTGGACGCGGTCCACGATGTGTGCGTCCAGCGCGGCGGCGGCCGGATCGTAGCCATAGGGCCCACTGGGGTCGTGTGCATGGCAGAGGTCCGAGCTGGCGATTAGGGCCACCCGCCGGCCACGGGCGGCCACCACGTCGTGCAATATTTCACCGAACTGAGCCAAGGTGTGAAAGGGCAGGGCCCGCGACGGCACCACCGTGACGACGGGAGGCGCGGGCTCGCCCGCCGGAGCCAGAAAGTGCAGCGGCACTTGGGCGCCCCAGTCCATCGGCAGGCACGAGTGCGGGCCAGACGACGCGCCATATGACAAGAGGGCGGTGGGAATCTCCGCCGCCTCGGCGGCGTTCGCCAGGGCCAGCGCCAGCCCGCGGTCCACGAGGAAGTTGGCGGTCACGCGGTGGTCGCCCAGCGACAGCACGCCTTCCGTGCGCTCACTGTACGACACCGCGAGCTTGCCTTCCGCGCGTATGCCATGCGGCGTGATGACCACCAGCACGTCGGGGCCGGCGGCCCGCACAGCGCGGCTGGCAGCCTCCAGCCCCTCTCGAGTGGGGCGAAACAGCTCTTGGCGGTCCCCGGCCAATTCCGGGATGGCCTCTCCTCCGTGGGGCATAATTGCCCCAGCCACCAGCGGCATCTTCTTGTCCCCCTTTGCGGCTCTGTGCGGCGGCCCGCTATGCCGGCCGCTCTAAAAGATCCCAGGGGCATCCGGCGGGGTCTGCCACCGAAAGCTCCCGCCCCCACGGCATGGCAACGACTGGCCCCAGCGGCGGAAACCCCGCCGCGAGCAGCTGCTGCGCCATGGCGTCGGCACTCTCGACATAGAGGTGCAGCGCCACGGGGCCCGGGCCGGGCCGCGGCTCGCTGGTGGCATGGAGTGCCAGCGTCGCACTGCCCACCGGGTATTCCACATACCCCGCGCGGGCGACACGCGGCACCAGCCCGATTCCATCCTCGTAAAACCGGCGGCACGCCTCGAACGGCTGGACAAACAGCAGGACCGGGCCCCAACCGACACTTGCCATGTTAGGCTCCCTTCTGGCCCTCCGCGCTCCCCGGGCGCTATCGCGGGCCGGCGTGGTCCGGCGTCGGGAAATCGAAAGCCAGCACCTGGCCGCCGCGGGCGCGGATCCACTGCACCAGGTCTTGATGGCGCGGGTGAACTTGATACGCCTCGGCGGCGGCGGCGTCCCGAAACCGCACCACCAGCCCAAACTGGTATCCCTGGGCGCGGCCGCTGACGTCGGTTCCCCACGAGAGCCCGTCCATGCCGCCAATGGCGTCGGGGAAGTCGCCGATGATGCGGCCCATCCAGTCGAGGTCCTCCTTACCGAGCGGATTCGGAAACCTCATGAGGACGATATGTTGAAATGGCGTGGCAGCTCCCTCCCTGTGCTTTGACTGCTTGGGCCCCAGCGGCTCTGGAACCCGCCATGGCCCTAAGCGCACGATACCACCATCGGCAAGGGCCAGCTACCGAGGCGGAAGGGGAGGAGTCGGCGCCTGGAGGGCGAAGTGAGACGGATGAAGCTAACGGATCAGAAGGGCAGGAGACAAGCCCTGGCAGAGCCACAAGCGCGAGCGCCAGGTGCGCGGCGGTGGCGACTCCTGGACTGCGCGCAGGTGCGAAGACTCCGGGTGCCCGCCGTATCTCCGGAGGGCACGCGGGGCGCTCTCATCGTGGACGCCGCGCGCGACCGCGAGGATGACCGCTTCGCGGCGCTGTGGATCGGGCCCGCCGACGGGCAGGCGGCCCCTCATCGCGTCACGCAAGGGCGGATGGGGCAAAAAGCCCGCAGTGGTCGCCGGACACCCGCCGCGTGGCGTTGGTGTTTGATCTGGAGCGGGGCGGAGAGCCGCGGCCGCTCGCGGACCGGGCCGAAGGTGTGGAGAGCTGTGCCTGGTCGCCCGGCGGAAAAGTTTTGGCCGTCGCTGCGCGCGACCCGTCGGCCCAGCAGGCCGCCTACCTGGCGTCCATTCGGCAGCCTCGGCAGCCCGGGCCGTGAGTGGTGGCCCGGCCCAGCATCAAGCGGGACGGGGTCGGCTACCTCGATAGCGTACCGGTGCATCTGTTCCGAATCGAGGTGGCCACCGGACCAGCACAGCGGCTCACCGATGGGCCGGGGTCCGAGCACGACCCGCGCTGGGCGCCCGACGGAGCCTGGGTGCTGTTTCGCTCCAACCCCACCGGCGCTGCCGGCCTCAATCAGCCCACGGATGTGTGGATGGTATCCCCGGATGGCGGGCAAGTGCGGCGCCGGGTCCTTTTCGCCGGGCGGCGCGCAAGTGGCGTTCGTGAGCCTGCTGGACCCCGATGCGGGCTACACCCCGGGCCGCCTCATGCCGGCTTCCGTGGCGCACGCCACCCCCATGGCTGACTTCTCCCAGCTGGGCGTAGGCTTTGAGTCTGCCGGTGGGGGGTGCCGCCCTTGGCTCCGGGTGCGGATCCGATAGCGAACGCACCGCGCCCCGCGCGCTGGGCCAGACGACCTGGCAGGTGCTGGCGGCCGGCGCCCCGGGGCCTATCCATGACCCGGTGTGGATGGGTGGGCAGCAATTGCTGGCCCTGATGCCAGACCATGGCCCGACGAGCCTGGTGTGGGTGAGCACCACAGGGTGGTGGGAGACGCTGCTCCCGCGCGACCGCGTGGGCGTGGTGGAAGCGCTGTCCCACGCGGGCGGCACCACGGTCGTCGTGCTGAACCGCCTCGACAGGGCGGCCGAGCTGCACCGCACGGACCTCCAGGGTTCCCTCACACGCCTGACGTTGTTCAATCAGGAGGCGTTTCGCGGCCGCGCGGTGCCGCAGTATCGCCGGGTGTCACTTGACAACCCCGAGGGCGAGCCGGTCGAGGGCGTGCTAATCATGCCCCGGGCGCCGCGGGGCGCCTTCCCCTCATTGCTGTGCCCCACGGCGGCCCCAAGCGTCCGACGCACTCGCCTTTCGGTTCGATCACCAATATCGGGCGGGCCTGGGCTATGCGGTGCGGTTGGTGAACTGCCGCGGGTCGGTATTCTACGGGGCGGCCTGGCCATTTGCCATTCGAGGGGGCTGGGGCCCCCGCGAGCAGGCCGACCTTATGGCGGGCGTGGACTACGTGGTGGCCATAGGCATCGCCGACCCCGGTCGGCCGAATCTCACCGGCTTTTCCTATGGCGGCGTGATGACCAATTGGGCGGTCGGCCACACTCATCGCTTTCAGGCAGCCGCGACCGAGCATGGCAGGTGGGGCCATGGCGATACGGACCAGCACTGGCAGGATGGCTGGGGCGTGCCCTGACAACACCCGGAGGGCTATCGCCCGTCGTCTCCCCAGTCGTCGGCCGATGCACTGGCGACGCCGCTCTTGATTGCGGCCGGCGAGTACGACTGGCGCTGCCCCGTGGCCCAGACAGAGCACCTGTACGCGCCCGCCGTGCGGCGGGGTGTACCCGCCGAGCTGGTAGTGACCCCCGGCGAGCACCACGGAAGGCGGTGGCGGCCCTTCGGGCCCGCGACCGCCTTCGCCGCATCACGGGCCTCGAAAACGCGGGCGGCCTCAACTCCCGGCTTGGCAAGATCCCCTGATCGTCCCTAAGTAAACGGTATTGGGCTTAGCCCATCTTGCAGCGCGCCTCAGGGGGAGGGGGCGGAGGCCGCCGCGCCGATGTGACCGGGCGGCCACACGGGCCGCTCGCCGGTGGCCACCCAGCGTCCCATGGCGGTGCCAAGGCGAACGGCGAGCGCCACCCCGTGGCCGTTGTACGCACCCACCCAGCGTATGCCGGACGGGGTCTGGCCTAGCGTGGGCAGGCCAGCCTGGGTGTGGCCGATGGGGCCACTCCAAGCACTGTCGATCGGAAGGCTGTTCACGAGGGGGTCGGGAATGAGGTCGTGCAGTACCGCTGCCAGCGCTGGGCCGCTTCCCAGGTGCGCGGCAGCTGCGGGCAGCCGGCTGCCGAACACGAGGCGGCCGTCGGGAGTCTTCTGAAGGTGCGCCGCGCGCGCTGACTCCTCGTACAGGGCCGGCCGACCCCGCAGCAGCCGATCTGCTACGGCCGGCGGCAGCGGCGCCGTAGCCAGCATGTGGCTGGTAACCCGCTGGACCCGGCCCCGAAGATGGGGCAGCGTCGTGGGCAAATAGGCATTGGTGGCCACCACCACTTGCTCGGCGGCGATCGCCACGCCGCCGGCCCGCACCCGGAATCCTCCGGGGGATCTTTCCACCGCGCCGGGGGCCTGCTCTACGATGGCCGCCCCGGCACGCACCGCTACCTGGGCCAAGCCCGTCGTGAGCCGGTAGGGATTGACGGTCGCGGACCGCGGATCCAAGACCGAGCCGAGGTAGCTGGCCCATCCCAGCCGGTGGGCCGTCTCGCTCGCGTCCAGCACCTCGACGCCCATCCCGTCCGCCGCGAGCCGCTCTGCGTCCGCGGCCAGCGCGCGCCACTGGGTGGCACCTGCGGCCACCGCCAAGTGGCCGCCCCGGTGCCAGTCGCACTCAATGTGGTGATGCTCCACCAGCTTCGCGACGTCCTCCACCGCCGCAGCGCCCTCCGCCCACAGGGATCGAGCGTCGGCGCCCCACGCGGCGGCCAGGTCGCCATAGGAAGGGCTTAAGCCGGTCAGCACCTGTCCCCCACTGCGGCCGCTGGCCCCGTCGCCCACGCGGCCACGCTCGAGGACCACCACGCTGAGGCCGGCGGTGCTCATGTAGAGCGCCGCCGCCAGCCCGGTCAGGCCGGCGCCCAGCACGGCCGCATCGACGCGCCGCGGCAAGGTCGCCAGCGGAGGGGGCGTCCACCGGCGGGCGGACTGCCAGTAAACAACATCTGCCATGCTAGAGTCCTCCTGCGGCGGCCAGCGGCCTCGATCGCCGGCTGCACTCATTATGCCCGGGCGAGCCTCGCCACATGACCGGCCGGGTGCGGCCGAGTCAGGCGCGGAGCTCTGGAGCCGCAGCTCCCACAGGCCCGTGCTCGATAAAGTACAGGGAATAGACCTACGGGTCCACCACGGTCCGATGCGTCTGGATGATGTCGGCCGCCTCCATCCGCGCGAGGTGGCGCTCCACGTCTTCCTCGGGGAGCCCCAGCGGCGATGCCAGCACGGCTGTGGGAATGCGGGCGCTGTCCATGATGGTCTGCAGCAGGTCGCGATCCGCGGCATCCACCCAACGGGTGGGGGTGTCCCGAGCACCCCTCGGCGGTGCACTGGATCCCGCGATAGCTTGCTTGCCTTCTGCTCAACCGGCTTCTTGGCCCCTCAGCTGGAGCGGCGGGGCGGAAGCCGGGCCTCGTCAATCATGCGGCGCAGGAGGGTGACTTCGTAGCTGAGACGCTCCGATAAGCTAGGCTGCTCAAGCAGCGCCTGCTGGTCGGCCACCGGCAGTGGCAGCCGATGCGCAATCCAATAGGACAGCGCTTCCGGGTCTTGGGGAAGATAGGGCGCCTCCCCGGGCTCCATGGCAAGCGCCTGGCATTCCGACGCCACGGCGTACGCCTCATCCGCCAAAGCGCGGCCCGGCCGGTCGTCCAAGTCAGGCAGCAGGCGGACCTGCCCCGCCACGAGCCGCGCGCCCTGCCGCCAGCTGATGAGCTGAAAGCGAGCGACACCCGCCAGCGTCACCGACAGGCGGCCATCCAGCAGGCGCTGGGTTTTCAAAACGCGTGCCACCGTGCCCACGGAGGCGAGCACCAAGGGGTCCCCGGGAGGAACTTCCTCGCGCTTCCACACCACGCCCAGGGGCACATCGTGGTGCAAGCACTCCGCGACGACCCGGCGGAAGCGCTCCTCCCGAACATGCAGCGACACCTTCATTCCGGGGTACACGACGGCGGTGGCCGGCAGGAGCGGCAGCGCCATGGAGTCTCGGCTGTGTGCCATCTGGTTCCTCCGTTCTTGTCCCATGCCTCGCGACACGGGAGGGGTATTTCTCTTTAGCCTCCCGGCGCGGCGGCTCCTCCCTATTGTATCGCGATGGTGCCGCAGCGATCTTCCGCGGGCAGGGTCAAGGCGCCCAGGGCTCTATGCTGAAACCTGTGGGATGGGCAAGCAGGAGAGAAGCGGCAGCACGTCCCATTCGTTGATCGCGACATCGACGAAGGAGGGTGCTCCCGCTATGGAGGAGGGTACCGCAGAGTGGACGACGGCGCGGGGATTGGCGCACGAACCGGTGGCGGCGGTGGTGGAGACGGCGCCGGGGTGGCGCGTCCCGGTCTAGAGTCCCCAGCCGGCGT
>JAJZWV010000027.1 GCA_021846505.1 Bacillota bacterium | reverse complement strand
AGCCGCATCGGGCAGCGCCCGGCTCGCCGGCTAGGAGCTTGTCCATAAATTATTGCCGGGGTACTCCAGAGCAGAAGGAGTTCATCTGGTGAATCGCGAATCTCCCTAGACAAGGATCGAGTTGCCTGAGGAGGCGCCGAATGCAATTTCGCCGGGGCGTGTCGTCCGACCAAGCGTTCTTGCTCCCCCCGCGCGTCGATGAGTGGTTGCCCCCCGGCCACCTGGCGCGCGTGGTGGACGAGGCCATCGACCTGCTGGACCTGTCGGCGGCCGAGGCCGCCTTCCATACCACCGGCGCCGGCGCGCCGGCCTACCCCCCCAAGCTGTTGCTGAAGCTCCTGACCTATGGCTACCTGACGCAGCGCTTTAGCTCGCGGCGCATCAGCAGCGCCTGCCGCGAGGACTTGGCCCTGATGTGGCTGGCCCGCCTGCAACAGCCCCAGCACAGTGTGCTGGCCGCCTTTCGGACCCAGCACGCCGAGGATCTGCCCGGGTGGATGGCCCAGGTGGTGCTGGTCTGCCTGGACCTCGGGATGGTGGGGTTGAAGCTCGGCGCGATCGACGGGTCGAAGTTCCAGGCGGACGCGTCCAAGCATAAGGCCATGTCCTACAAGCGGATCAAGGAGGTACTGCCCGTCTTGAAGGCGGAGATCGCCACCCTGGTGACGCGCCAGGGGGCGGCGGACGCCGAAGAGGCCCCGCCCGTCCCGGCGGTGCCGACCGACCGGCTGGACCGGCTCCAGGCGCAGTTGGCCCGCGTGCAGAAAGCCGAAGCCGACTTGGAGGCCCGGTGGGTCGCGGAGCACCCGGAAGAGCCCACCCCGCCGGACGGCACCCAGATCAGCTTTACGGACCCCGACTCCCACATCATGGTGACCAAGACGCGGGGGGTGCAGCAAGCCTACAACGGCCAAGTGGTGGTGGATGCGACGGCCGGGGTGATTGTGGGCGCGACCCTGTCGGCGCACCCCAACGACCAGCAGGAACTGGCCCCCGCCCTGACCGCCGTGGAGACGACCACCGGGGGCGCGCAGTTCGCCCAGCTCACGGCGGATGCGGGGTACTTTTCCGCGGGGAATGTGGCGGTGGCCGAGGCCCACCACGTGGACGCGTTCATCGCCGCGGGCGCGGACGCGTGGCGGCACGTGAAGGGGCAGACCCTCTACGGCAAAGGGCAATTTGCCTATGACGAGACGACGAACACGTATCGCTGCCCCGGCGACCAGCTCCTGCCGTGGCACCACACCCGCACGGAGGCGGTGGGCGGGGAGGCGACCCGGACAGTGGAGGTGTACCGGGGGGACCGCGCCACGTGTGGCGCGTGCCCCCTGAAGGACCAGTGTCTCACCCCGAAGCAACGGCAGAAGCAACTGACCCGGGGGGCCGATGACGCCGTGCGGGATGCGATGAAGGAGAAAGTGCGGACGCCGGCCGGGGACACGATTTATCGCACGCGGAAGGGCCAAGTCGAGCCGGCCTTCGGGATCATCAAAGAAACGCTGGGCTTTCGCCAGTTCAGTGTGCGCGGGCAGACCAAGTGTGCGGGGGAATGGGCGCTGGTGTGCTTGACCTACAACGTGCGCAAGATCGCGGCCGCCCTGCGCCGCCGCGCACGGGACACGGGAGAGATCGGCTCGTTGGCCGATTTGCGAGCCGGATAAGGCCCCCCCGCCCCAAAACGCGGGCGGGGGCCCCCCGGGCGGCACCGCGCGGCCGCTCCCCACCCGGACCGCCCCCCGCCCGGACCGCCCCCGCGGCGGTCTTTTTCCGGTCCTCCCGGGGTCGCGGCGTCTCCTCATCCCTCGGAACCGCCCCCCGGCCCCGTTTATGGACAACCTCCTAGCCATCGCAGCATACGGAGGGGCTCAGGACTGGGTGCTCGCGTACCGCGGGTGTAGCAGCACCGCCAGGAGACCTGCGCCCAAACGATGATGCAGGTGTGCGGGTGGTGTGCGAAGTGGCCCCGACTGGCCAAAACTGAGGGGATCTCGCGCCGAAGGCCGAAGGCTTAAACCAGCGCTCTACATACCTTGAGTGGTCTCGGAGGAACTCCGAGTATCCGCTAGCCGCCTAACTCTTAATCAGCGTGTCGCGGGTTCGATCCCTGCCACGCCCACCAATAAAACTTGAAGCCCCGCAAGGCCTGTGGGGTTTTTTAGTGCCTGCGAAGTGGTTCAAGACCCGGGCGCGTCACCGTGAGCGGGGGCAGGGGAGTGCCCTCGCCCTGACGGGTCGGGGGCCGACCTGTCACGACTCTTTGAACGGCTCCAACCGAGGTGTTGTCATGTGAGGCAATCAAGTAGGTGTTGTGGGGACCGCATCGCTATCGCGCCGGCGGCAGTCCAGCTACCGATTTTTAGGACAGCGTCTTCGGCCCCTATGATATCGACCGCGCTAATCGAAGTGGCGGCCCGCCACTTCTCCAGCGACATCGTAGAGCGAAACAGGTCACCCCATGTCCTGTTCCACCACGCCAGAGCCATGGCTACCCCCAGATGGGAGGTCCACAGAGGATGGAATAGGCAGTCCACCTGGGTCACACGTTCGCGCTGGGCAGGAGGCAGGTGCTGCCACACGTTCGCGTCATTTCGCCAGTTCCAGCCCGCATCCGCATGGCGCCGCACCTGGGCTGCCCATAGGCTCTTGACGGCCTCAACGTCAACGCCACTGGTCGTGCCCGGCAGCCCTCGGAATGTGCGCACGAGCGGGTCATCGAACAGGGCGCAGTCCCCCTGAGCATACGGACACCAATAATGGGCGTGAGCCAGGAACCACAGCATGTTCAAATCTCGTGGTTCAGAAACGACCAATGCGTCCGACATACGTTTAGCCCCCCTCATTTTCAGACAGGTTACCCCTTTCATGACGAAGCAGTCACTGCCGCGGAGTCCCGAGCTGACTGACCTCGTGGCTCTCACAGGAGGGCTCTGTCTTGCACGCGGCCGCGCCACCTTCAGTCGGTTCGCGCGAGGCTTTGTTCTCTGGCCACTTTCCGCTCCCAACCAAGCACCGGCACGTCGTCTGTCATGAGGCGCCGAAGTACGGCGGCCAAATGGCGCGGAGCGTTCGTTGGCGGTGTGCATGGATGACGATATGTTGCCCGTTCGGCAGCGTAATCGTCCACCGCTCCGACGCCAGGAAAGCCGCTAGATGATGGCCGGCGTACGGCGGCATCCCATCCGAGTCGTAGTACACCAGGGTCGGCGGCCACACGGTACTGGGCACCCGCGCAATGTCCTGCGAGTACTCCGTGGACTTTACCGAGAGCCGGTGCCAGCTGGCGGCGATTCCCCAACCGCGCTTCCAAACGACGTTGACGGGCCAGGCCACATGCAGCCCTTGATAGGCCACGTAGGAGTAGTACATGCCGTCGGGATACACGGCGGCGCAAACGGCCCAGCGGCCATGGGTGCCATAGTACACAAGCGCGCCGCGCGGGGGCTTGGGGATGGAATACCCGGTCGTGGTGGGGGTGGTCACCACCGTCCACACGGGCGTCAACGCGTAGACGCCCACCGCGGCGGCTATGCCGACTAGCGCCGCTGCCGCGCGGATCCAGTTCCGCCGTGAGTGACTATGAACTGTCCGTGCCATTGCGCATCGTTACCCCCACTCTGAGCAGGCGCGACGGGACGCCCCAATTGTCGTGGACCGTCCCGTCGCTGTCCACCATGCTACGCGTGCGCGGCCCAGTTGACATTGTTTGTGAGCCACAAGTTGTGACCGCCGCCCGGGCTCACCGTCACGGCTGCCCCCGAGGGGTAGCCGACGCTGAAGGAAAAATTGTACGCAACCCACGTCTCGAACTGGTCGAGCGGGAAGTAGCTGTACGCATTGTCGGGCGTGGAGTAGGTCACTTGGGACGGACTGAGGGCGACCAAGGAGGCAGGATCGGTACCATAACTGCTGGTTGCCTGCACGTGATTACTGCCGCTCAGCACAGAAGTGTAGGGATACCAAGCAATTGTCAGGTAGTCGCGGTTGCCGCTGGTGATAGTGTCCCCGTTAAACCAGTAGGCGTCTGCGTAAAACGTGTCATGGATTGTGGACGAAGAATTCTGAACAACCCAAAAGGTGATTTCCAAGTTGTTGCCGTCGTAATTCCTCGTGACGCATGTGGGCTTGAACACCCACCGCTACCGCCTCCAAGGCCGGTCGAGTTGGGCGACACCATCATAGCTGACCCGTTGGTCACCAAGTTGGGCGACCGACTTGGAGCAACGCTGCCCCAGGGACTGAAGAGTGACTGCTCTGAAAGAGCCATCCAGTGCTGACGCGTCGTGCGAACCCACCGCGAGCCATGCACGGCCAGCACAGCACGGGAGATGGGAGGTAGGCCCATGCCGCACCGTCCCCGCCATCCGTCTGGGTTTATCCGCACGCACCCCGACACAGCGACCGAGCGCTGGCAGGGCGTCGTGAAATGTTGGGATGTTGCGGAGGAACGCTGGCGGCGGTGGTCGGAAGCGTTCGGCCACAAATGGGAAGTGGAGGCGTGGGTTGACGCCGCCAAGATGGAGCACCGGAAGACCCCTGGGTATCGTCCTCCCGCACACGAGCGGTTGCGCGACCATCTGCCGCGCTGCTTGGAGTCGGTCGCTCCTCACGGGCGAGCGGCCACCGTCCGCGCCTATCGCCAGATGCTGGCCCACAGCATCACGGCCAGTGGCGACGTGCCGTTCGATACGCTCACGCCCCTTGATTGCCCGCGCGCGGTGAAGCGCGTGCTGGCCGCGGGGAAGAGTCCCCGGACTGCCCGATACGCCTTGGTCGTCCCCTGACACGCGCTGAGGGGTGCCGTGGAATGGGGCCTGATTCCGGTGAATCCGGCGGATCGGGTGAAACCCCCGCGCGCACTCCGCACCGAGCCTGTTGTCCCCACGGCAGCCGAGGCCCAAGCGCTTGCGTCTCCCGCCGAGGAGGAGCGATTCTACGCACTGTGGGCGCTACTGGCGGTCACGGGCGTTCGCCTCGCGTCGGCCTCACGTACAGCGCGGAGCTCAACATTGTGCTGGGGCAAAAGGCGCTCGGTGCCCTTCACGTCGGCGTGGCGCCCGCTCAATCCGCCAATTGCTTCATCGATGTCCTTCGCCACACCCTCCCGCTCTCCGGCCTCACCGGCACCCTGTCGTTCAAGGAAAGCCTGGCCCTCCCAGACGGCGGACCGGAGGCGACGCTGCTCCGGCCCGAAGTGGAACTCACCTACAAGCGGCTGGCTGGGTACGGGTTCTCCCCCTCGGCCGGCCTTCGCCTTGTACTGGACACTATCCGGGCTTCCTGAGCAGGGCCCTTCGCGCGGCGGGCGACTGGTCCGGGAACGGCCACCATGCTGTTGGCCATCGCGAGCGCCTGCCGCGCCGAGTGGTAGTTGCCCACCGCGTAGTACACCCCCTGCTCCCGAAAGAGCACGGTGGTGTGGTCGCCGTCGCCCGCGAAGGTGACAAGCAGCAGAGCCGGCAGGCCGTTCCCCAGCGTGACGGTCCCATGATAGTAGCCAGCGGGCCAGCGCGCCCGGAGCCACGCACCCGTCACCGCGGCTAGCGGCACTGGCGGCGCGTTAGGCGGCCCGACGCCGTATCCCGAGGCGATGGGTGTGCGCGAACCGCGTACGGATCCGAAGAGGCTCCCAAGGCCCTGGCCCACCTGGTAGGCGGTATTCGGGGGAAGGTTCACGGCAGACTCCGCGATTTGCATGGCGTAGCCGCTTCGGTTCGCGGCGACCTCGACCCTAGGCCAGAGGCCTGGGGGAAGGGGCACGACCGCTGGCAGAAGCACGGGCACCCCGGCGCTTTTCAGATAGGGGATAGCGGGGGAGAGCGCGGGCCACGGGTTGGACGCCGTGGGCACTTCGGGAAACGGGGACCGGGTGCCGTGCAAAGCGATCGACTGGCGGACAATCCGAATGCCGACACGGTTTCGGGTGGTGTACCCCGGTGTCCCCGGCGGGCCGGTCTCTACCGTCTCCGTGATGAGCGGCGCGGAGAAACTGGTGGAATACCAGTCGCTGCCCGTATCTGCAAAGAGGCGGAGCTTGCGCGTGACCCGGCTTACCTGGGTAATGTGGCTCTGGCTCATAGTGTTGGCGAGCGCTGCCAGCACGTGGAGCGAGGCGTTGGCCGGGACCGCAGGCACTCCGTACCCGCTTTCGTACAGGGCGTACGTATTCGGGCCCTCGGCCCACATCAGGAGGGCCGCCGGCACATAGCTCGCCGCGGACCCGAGCGGCTGCACCGCCGGCGCAGCGTAGTAGCTGGCCGACACGCCGTCGGGCAGGGTGAGACGGCGCGTTGGCTTGCCCATGGCGCTGTGGGGAGTCGCCTCTCCCATGAACGCGAGCTCCACTCCCTGAAGCGCTTTCACGGTGGCGAGCGGCGGGGATAGGCTGTGCTCCGCCGCGCCGGTCCCGAGGATGACGGTGTAGCCAGGTACGCGGCCGTCCACGGGAAACGCGGTTCCCGCCAGCGGCCCCGGGATGTCTCCCCCTCGGCCGGGCGAGGGAAGCTTCAGGAGCGACGGGGTGATGGGCGGTGCCCACGCCTCCGACACCACAGTGGACTGCAAGTACCGCGAGAGGCGTGGCATGAACGGATTTGGCGCGCTGAGGGCATCGAGGGAGCTCGGCAGGCGCACCGGCACCACGGACTGCGACAAAGCACGCCCTTCCCCCAAGGCCAGCAGCAGACTCGTCGTAGCGGCATAGCGCATGGGAGGCAGCGGGGCGGACTTGAGCGCCCCCAGCGGGGTGCCAGCCGCTGATGCCCGCCGTCCTCCCCGGGGCACGCCGCCTCTCGCGAAGCTGCTTGTGGAAGAGTGGTTCGGGGCCGGGCGCCCTTCGGATGAGGGGAGGGCCACGCACGCCAGCGTCAGCGCAGCCAGCGCCGCTGCCCACGGCCGGGACGCAAACCGCCTCGCTTGCGTCGGCGTGTACTGTGCGTTAGGCATCATGGTCCCTCGCGATCCATTTTGGCGCGTCTCTGGCTTCCGTCTCTCTGGCTATGGATCGTCAGCGCGAGCGAAAAGGTTGCAGCGATGAAGGACGGCAGCGCGGGCCACGGTACGCTCCGCCCTGATTCGGCCTCTCGACTCCAGGAATGATGAGAGCCGGAGCTGTGCCAAAACCGCTGGGGATACAAGCCACCGCGCGCTGTCCTGTCTTCGGGCCCCTTGGTGACTAGGCCCGGACAAGTCGAGCCCAGCACTGATCCGCGATCATAAAGGCGTTGGGCCAGGCGCCACCTCGGCCCTCATGGTGCTACATGCGCGCAGCTATCGTGCGCAGCCACGTCGGCACGGGGCACGTCGCCCACGCGCGGCGAGGCGAGGACGCAGACCACTTCGGCAAGGACCGGCGGATGGATGATGATGGTGAAGTCACCGTGTGCGGCTCGCTCAACGAGCATCTCGGCGTTGCGGGCTTGGCTGGGCGGCTGATTGAGCAGCAAACGATCACGTTGGTGTCGACGTGGATTGGTGCGCCGTCAGTCATCGTCAAGGGGCTCCGCGAGCGCCTTGGCCGCCAAGTCATCCTGGCGGCTCTCCTCCGCGCATGCTCTAGATCGATGGGGTGGCCCACCTTCAGCGCGCCGCGCAGATCTCGAGCCGTGCAATGTGCCACCGGCGTGAGCATGAGTTTTTCGCCGCGGGCTTCAAACACGACGGTGTCGGCGGGGTGAATGTGAAGCAAGTGGCGGAACTCCTCCTTCTGCACCACCACTTGTCCCTTTGGGCCTACGTGTGCACGCGCCACGCTGGTATCACCTCGTCAGCTTTGTAACACCGGGGAGGATGAGTCATGCCAACGATTTGGAGTCACCGTAGCGCCGCATCACCGATGCGAAGGCAAGCCACCCGCCTGCCGAGGGGCTGCCGCTGGCCCCGTTGGAGCGCAGCTGGCTGGAGTGTTTCGGATGCGGCCCTCGGACGTCTCTTCGTTCGCCTTCTGGCTCAGCCGTGGGACCGCGCCAGCATCCCAGGCGCAGGCGATGCGCTTTTCTAGGTCAACGTCGCGCGCCGGGGCCGAATATCGGTGCCCAGTTCTGACCGGACCACTGCCAGAGCACACACGAGCCCGAGGGCGAGGCCACCCAGATCCATGCCCGGCGGGAGCCGGCGACGGCGACGGGCCCACCACCCCGCAGTGCCGGCGGCACTGGCACCGCATCCCATTGCCGCCCCGCATCCTTCGTCTGATACAGCGCGCGACCCGTCCAGAGCCACCAGGTTGCAGGGGCAGCAGGGAATAGTTGCGCATCGCCGGTCACCCCCGACACGGCAAGGGAGGCGCCAGCGGGAAGCCACGTTTGGGTGTCCGGGTGAGGAAGCACGAGCACCCGCAGCCTGGTGGCCGTGGCCGATGCATTGGTGGCCGTCTCCAGGACTGCCCATCCTCCGCTCAGCGGCAGGGAAAGTGGGGGTCCCAGGGCAATGCTGCCGGGGCGGCCGGGCACGGAGAGATAGGGGATGCCCACGGGCGTCCAGCGAACTCCACCATCACGCGTGCGGTACAGTACGGGGTTGACACTGTCGCTGGGGCCCGCAGTCAACGTGCTCGCGGTCATCCATCCGGTGGTGTCTGAGACCCAGGCGATGCCGTCTTTGTATCCGTGTTGGACCGTGCCGGCGGGAGTCGGCGCGTTGGACAGCGCGGACCAGGTCTTGCCAGCTGTCGTCGTTTGCCATAACTGCGCATCGCTGAGCTGCATTCCCCCACCCATGTCCAGGAGGCACCAGCCAGCGGCAGTGCTGATGAACGAGCAGGTGGCCTCCGGTGGCACGCCGGCGCCCGCGCTATCTGCCAGAAAGGATGTCACGCGGACCGACTGAAATGTCCACGCGTGGTGGGGGGGACTCCAACTTCCGAGGGTAAGATCGAGCTGGCCCCCGGGGACGGCACGCACGCTCATAAGCACGAGCGAGCCGCTGGACAGCGCGTAGAGCGATGACGCTGCGCTGACCGCCCGGACCGCGTGCCACGTGTGCCCACCATCCGCGGTTTGGTACAGGGTGCTGCCCGCCACCGCGGCGCCATGGGCGGAGGACGACATCGCAAACACTTGGACATTGGTGGACGGCGACGGTGAGGCGCCTGCATGCGCAGGCCGTTGCGGACGGCCAGCGGTGGGGGTGATAGGCCGATGCGGCGCAGCGGTGCGAGCCGGACCACACCCCACGAGCACCAGTGAGACGGCGAGTGACAGCAACGGCCATCGCCAGCCGTGCCCTCGCCGCGATGGGACGCATGCGCTCACGCCTTGTCCCTCCCGTGTCCGGCACTGCACCACCCACCGATCGTGGATGGCGCGCCGCGGCCCCAGCCGAGAAACGGCTGGCCGGGGCTTGAGGTTGCGATCCGACACAGCCCACGCGGGCTAGCCGCCACACGGGGCGCCATTGGGGGCGCTTCCTTGGACCCCGGGCATCCAACGGTCGGGCGGAGCCTACGGGACCTGTTCGTGCGTGAGGCGGTTGGCCGCCGCGCTCCGGCCCCCATGCGAACAGCCACGGCACTGACGTGTGCGTGAAAGGGCGGGAGGCCACCGCGGCTGCCCCTGATACCCCACCGCGCGTGTCATGCGGCTATGCAATGTACGGCCACCTTTGTGCCGTCACCCCCTGAGCGCGTGGCGGCCTTGATGGACGACCTCGTCTCGTTTGGCCAACGGGATCGCTTGCCGCCGGTAGCACAGGCGGCGCTCGCTCACGCTCAGCTGGAGACCATTCATCCCTTTGCCGACGGCAAGGGCCGCACCGGGCGTGCGCTCATTCAGATGATTGTGCGCCGCCGGGGCTCGTTCATCGGATACGTCCACCGGTTTCGCTGGCGCTGGGCACCTGGAGCCGAGATTATGAGGTTGGCCTGATGGCCACCCGCTACGAGGGGCCATCGGATGGGGAGGCAGCCCATATCGGCTGGAACAAGCGGATCGCCACGTTTGCGGCCGCCTGCTGCCAGGCGGCCGCAAACGTGAACCGATTTGAGGCGGTCTGCGACGATTTGCAGCGGACGTGGCGCCAGCGGATGGATGCGCGGCGCGACGCTGCCGGGTGCTCCGGTGCTCACGGTCCCGTCGGCCGTCGCCTTAACCGGGCGCAGCACCCAGCCCGTCAACCTCGAGATGCACCGGCAGGTGCAGGCCGGGATCGTTCATCAAACCACGGCGGGCCGCCGGAACCGCGCCTTTGAAGCGCCGGAGGTGATTCGCGCCTTCACGGAGTTGGAGCGTCGCTGGGCGAGTCCCCTGGGTGACACCCGCGCGGCCCCCCCGGCACGACCCGTGCCGGCGCGGCCTCCGCGGCCCTAAGGCGGCGAGCGTGGGTGCTGAAGTCCGCGCGGCAGAAGCTTGGGGTCTGCGGTGTCACATGGCTGGCGCCCGGTCCGCCCGCCCAAGGTGCGCCCGCCGGCCGCCGCGTGCAAGCGGAGCGGACTCGGTACAATGGCCGAACGAGGCGTCGACCGGAGCGGCGACCCAATGCCCGCTGACGAGCTCCCCCCGAAGGGTCGAACAATCAAGAGCGCAGGGGATAGGGAGCCGCCGTACGGGTCGCGAAGGAGGCTGGGCGAATGCGGGCCAACGGTATCCGAGTTGCCCATTCGGGCCGGTGGGTGGTCGGGCTGGCTCTGGCGCTGGCGGCGCTGGTATGGGTCGGCGCGTCGCTGGCCCATCACCCGGGGCGGCCGGCCCGAGCGGCGCCGGCGGCGGCCGATGTGTTCCACGGGGTGAATCAGGCGGCGCTGGCGCGATGCCTGGCGCGCCAGCAGAACTGCGCCGCCACGGTCCCAGGGTTGGCCCACTGCATGAAGCACTACCTCGTGTGCAACCAGTCGCCGGCCCGGGCCGCGCCGAACTTGGGCGCCAACCTCAGCGTGCCGGTCGCTGCCGGCACTCCCCCCATAACCAAGGCAGAGGCCGAAAAGGGACTGGCGGCGGAGGGCACCATCACCCAGGCGCTGCTCACCACGTATGGGGCGATCCATCGCGCGCTGCCCAGCCTCGCGGCCAGCGACATCATCAACCCGACGCGCCCGGTGTGGGTCATCACCGTGCACTACCCGAGCCCGCAGCTATTTCAGGGGTCGCAGCCGAGTGGGCTTCCGTCCGAATACTTCAATTGGTATCGCCAGGTGGTCGATGCCGCGAGCGGCGTGATGACCGACGACGCGATGTACGGGAACACTCCGCCGCCGATTTCGCCGGCCATTGGCCGCGGGTGATATCGGCCGACGCCGGGATTACACGCCGCGGGTGGTGGGCGGCATAGCCTCGGGCCTGTCAAGGCCCTGCGGACCCCCGCGCGTCCAGGGCCTGACGGCGTGGGCACGACGGTCGGCCCGCGCTTGTGAGGCCTCCGCCCATCTGGTAAAGTGCCGCTTCGCTAACGCCTTCCCCTCGGGAGAGAACACGATGAGGACCCGGATTGCCGTCGCCCGGGCGGCCTTTCTGAAGAACCTGGCGTATTTGGGCGCTCAGGGCAGCTTTTTTGTTTGGCCTGATATACATTGCCCTGTGGCATGCGGCGACCCAAGGCCGGACGCTCGGGCCCTTTCATGCCCGGGAGCTGGAGAGCTATATTGCGCTCAGCCAAGCCGTGCTGTGGGTCAGCGTGTTTCTGCCATCGGGGCTGGACATCGCGCAGCAGGTTCGCACCGGGTCGGTCGCGCTGGAGATGGCGCGGCCGGTGCCGTATGTGCCGCGGATGATGGCGTCGGGTGTGGGCGAAGGGCTGTACAACCTAGCCTTTCGCAGTTTCCCCCTGATTATCTGCTTCACGCGGTTGGGGGGTGTTTCGCTGGGGGAGCCTGGCCACGGCGGGCCACGCCCTACTGTGTGTGGTCGCCTTGGCGACCGCCTTGCTCATGGGGGTCCTGTTTCATTATCTCGTGGGTCTGTCCGCTTTTTGGACCATTGAGATTCGGTGGGTGCGCCGGGTGTTCCGGGGCCTCAGCATCTTCATGAGCGGGCAGCTGTTGCCCATTCAGCTGATGCCGTCCTCGCTGCAGCGGGCCCTGACGTGGTCACCGTTTCAGACGCTGGTAAACCTGCCGGTCTCGACCTGGCTGGGCGTGTCCAGTCCCCGAGCGTGGTGGTCGGCCGTGGTGTGGCTCGGGATCTTGGGCGGGTTGGCGTGGAAGCTGACCCAAATGGCACAGCGGCGTCTGGAGGTGCAGGGCGGATGATCGCCGAACTGCGGGAGGCGTAGCGGCTCTATCGGGCCATGACGCGCGTGACGCTGCGCGGGCGCACCATCTACCGAGCCAAGTTTTGGCTCGGACTGGTGTTCAACTTCATCAGGATCACCGGTGAGCTGGCAGTGATCCTGCTCCTCGTCAGCCGGGTCCATGGGATCATAGGGTGGACCAGCCGCCAAGTGATGCTGCGGTATGGCTTAAGTGCGGCGGCGGCAGGCGTGTATCGCGTGTTTCTGTCGGAGCTCAATGACTTTGACCGCTACTTGGTCCACGGCGAGTTTGACGCGATTCTTATGCGGCCGGTGCACACCTGGGCGACGGTGGTGAGCCGGTCCGTCGACTTGGACCAGGTGGGCTGGATCGTGGAGGGCGTGGCCATCATGGCCGTGTCGGGATCTCTCCTAGACTTTGGGCTCACTCCGGCCTGGCCGCGGCGGTGGAGCAGCGGGTCGGGGTGGTGGTGGGCAGCCTGGTGTGGATGGCGCTGGTCACGGCGGTGGCGACGCTCGGCTTTTTCACCACCCGCATCGATGATTTGCAGCCGCTGGTGCTGTACGGCCCCCAGACCGCCTCGACGTTTCCGCTGACGGTGTATCCGGCCGGCCTCCGCCTCCTGTTTTTCACCGTTTAGCCGGTAGCCTTTGGCAGCTACGTACCCGCGCTGGTGGTGCTGCACAAAGGGCTCGGGCCGTCCGCGCTGGTGGCCGCGGCGGGCGCCGGGGCCCTCGCCATGGTGCTGGCGCTGAAGTTTTGGAACTACGGTGTCCGCCACTACGCCAGCACCGGAACCTAATGCGCCCAGAAGAAAGGAGCCGCCATGCCCATTATCGCAGCCGACCGGCTGGAGAAAACGTTTGTCCGCGGGCGGGGAGCGCGGCGGCGCGTCACGCATGCCGTCCGCCCCTTGTCGTTTGCGGTGGAGGCGGGCGAGTTCGTCGGGTTTCTCGGCGCGAACGGCGCCGGGAAGTCGACCACCATCAAAATGATGACCGGGATCTTGCATCCCTCGGGCGGGGCGGTGGCTGTCGATGGCCTGTCGCCCCAGCGCGACCGCGTGGCGCTGGCACTGCGGCTCGGGATTGGGTTTGGCCAGCGCACCCAGCTGTGGTGGGACCTCCCGCTTACGGAGTCGTATCGCCTGCTGCGAGTGATGTATCGCGTAGCGCCGCACGACTACGCGCAGCGCCTCGGTCGGCTGGCGGAGAGCACCTCGACCGGCCCCTGACCGACCCACGGATGGGCCCAAAGTCCCGGAGGGCACAAAGCGCCCTCCAGCGCCTAAGGGCCTTGGTCGGGGACGGAGGGCTCCGGCGCCTCGGCCGCAGGCGGGGTGGTGCCGTCCATCGCCCACGGGGCCACCACCGCCGCTTTTGCCCAGCGGGGCGCGTACTGGAGAAAGAAGTCGGGCCAGAGACTGTGGAGCTTCCGAGTGGCCTCTTCCTCGGTACAGCCGGTCTTGAATTGTTCGTGAACGATGTACTTGACGATGGAACCCTCGCAGCAGATAGCCTGCCACTCCTCGGGGCTCATGTCCGGGTTCTCAAACAAGTACCGGAAGGGAAACGACATGTGGACACGAGCCATCGTGGCGAGAAGCCCACCAGCCGGCTAGGCGCCACACTCCGGGCGCGGCAGCCGACGGGCGCCGGCGGTCCCAGGGCAACCAGGCTAGCGCCGCCCCCGGTTAGGGCCGGCGGCGGCCGAAGGCGTGCGCCACCTGCTGCCGGTAGCGTTTGAAGGCTAGGTTTTTCATCACCCGTGCACCGAAGCCCCACACGGGAATGCCTTCGTCCACCACCCAGCCCACCCCTTTAGAGGGATCCAGGGACACCAAGATGCCATGGTTCGTGGGCTCAAAGGCGGGCCCGGGTTGGCGGCGTTCGACGCGCGACCAGATCGTCTGGGCGGCAAACTTGCCGTCAGCCGTGGCGCTCTGCGCCGTTTGCGGCCAAATGCCGCCCCGTGCGCTGCGGTGGATCCACAAGTCGCCGGCCACAAACACGCCGGGCGCCACCTGCCCCCAGGCGTCGGCCCGCGGGTAGCCGTGCTCATCATGCGCGACCCCCGGCAGCTCGGGCCCGGCCGGTGCCGCGACCCCACCTGCCCAGATGAGGGTGTCATAGGGGATACGGCCGCCACCGTCCAACAGGATATCCGGATCAGTCACTGCCCGGATGCGCTGGCCGGCCATCACGCGAACCCCGGCGCGCTCCAGGCGCTCGGCCGCGTACCGGGCCAGGCCGAGGCCCAGCCCGGGCAGCAGGCGCGGCGCCGCTTCCACCAGCACCACGTGGTAGCGCGGGGCCAGTTCCCCCGCAAGCTCCACACCGGTTAGGCCGCCTCCGCCCACGACCAGCCGCCGCCGGGACTTAAGCGCGGCTTTAACGGCTTCGGCATCGGTGGCTGTGCGAAAGGGCAGCGCATGGGCCGCCAAGCCAGGCACCGGCGGCCAAAAGGTGGTCGTGCCCACGGCCACCACCGCCCAGTCAAAGGCATGGCGTGTGCCCGATTCATCGGTGAGCGTGTGCTGCGCCGCATTGACCTGCGCGACGCGAACGCGGTGCCACTGGACGGAGCGGTGGCCCAGCAACTTCGGAAACGGGAGCACATGCCGCGCCACGTCATCGCCGGGGTCCAGCGCGCTTGGAAGCTCCGGCATCAGCTGGTGGCCGGGACTGGGGTCAAACAGGTGCAGCTCCGCGGGCGGGCGGCCGCGGCCAGCCAAGCCGCCGATGGCGGCAATGCCGGCGTAGCCCCCACCGATTACCGCGATGACTGGTGCTGTCTGGGCCATGGTGCGCCTCCCTGCGGCGAGTGTGCTGTCAGGATGCCCCTCTGGTCAAGCCCAGCAGGTATCAAGCCTGCCGCGGTGGGCAAGCCGGGTGCCCGATCTTCGCGGCCGTGCCCATCGAGCGGAGGATCAGGAGAACAGCCACGCAGCGGGGATGGCCGCGGTACGGGGACCCGTTACCACGGCCTCGTCTCCCAGGTGAAGCATCAGGCCCAGCGAGAGCCCCTGGTCCTGGGCGAGCCCGTCAAAATTGCGGAGCGCGCTGCCGGTCCCGGCGGGGGATGTTTTGACTTCGACCGCCACCAGTGCCGGTTCGCAGCTCGCCATGCACCCAGGTTTCCAGAAGAGCGCCCGCGCGGCCCTCGCGGAGCAGCTGCTCCCAGGAGGTCCCATGACAATAGTGTGCGAGGCCACCGGGTGATAATCCACCACAATCCGGTGGATTATTCCTCACCATCGGGAGCCGGGCGACCTTGCGCCGGCCATCCCCATCCTGGGCGGCAGCACGCCGCCGCCACACGGCGGGCCGGATTTGCTACCATGGGGGCCATGTGTTACCTAGATGGCGTGACCACCTGCACTCGCCGTGCCCCCACCGGGTGCCCGTGTACGTAAAGCGCGGGGACCGCATCGAGCACGGGCCGGTAGCGCCCCTGGACGAGGGCGCCACCGGCTGGATCGCGCTGGCGTCGGGTGACCCGGTGGCCGAGAATCTTGCGCCGCTGGGATGGGCGCCGGAGGTCGTGGCGCTCTTGGGCGACGGGACCGGCCATGCCCGCGCGGACCGCCGTGGCGATGTGTGGCTGCTGTCGGTGTACCTGCCCCGCGACAGCGGCACCCCTCAGCTGGTGCGGGCGGCGCTGTCGCCGTCGCTGCTCATCACGGTGGCCCCGGCGGACGAGCCCCTGCTGGCGGCCGCGGCGGCGGACCTGCCTGACCGCCCCTACCTGCTGGCGAGCCCCAGCGCGCTACTCGCGGAGCTGTGCCAGCGGGCCGCGGACGGGTTTTTGGAGCAGGTGGATGGCTATGACGACGCCTTTGACCAACTGGAAGACAGCGTGCTGACCGGCCAAGATCGGGCGCGGCACGTGTTTTCACTGCGGCGCCAGCTCCACAGCCTCCGCCTCACCATTGCCGAGATGCGGCGCACGGCCGGCCAGCTGGCGCGGCGGAGCGGCGCCGCGCCGGGCGGCGACACCGACGTGTTTGTGGACGTGTACGAGAGCCTCTACCACATCATCGACAACATTGACGCCCTGCGCGATAACCTGACCGGGCTGGTGGACTTGCAGCTGAACCAGCGCTCCATGCGGCTTAACGAAGTCATGAAGTTCCTGACGATCTTCTCCACGATCTTTTTGCCCATCACGTTTATCACCGGGTTTTTCGGCATGAACCTGCGCCCGATGCCGGAGCTGTTCATGCCCTTCAGTCAGGAGCTGACGATCCTCCTGATGCTGCTGGTGGTGGCCGTGATGATTTACATCTTCCACCGCCGCGGCTGGCTGTGAGCCGTGCGGCTTTGGGGTGGCGGGCCGCCGGCGGGGAGGATTAGGTCCCGCTAAACCAGCCGCGGCGCCTCGCCCGGCGGCCATCCAGTGGCGCGCGGTCGACAGGCTACCGGCGTCCGGCTACAGTGGCCCCATGGATATTTCATCCGCGGGCCAGCCCCTGGCCCCCGAGGACGTTGGCCGCTTAGCTTCCGCCAGCGCTCCCGACTGGCATCCCCGCGGGGAGCGCGTGGTGTATGCGGTGACCACGCTGTCGGGGGATCGCGCCCAGAGCCGGCTGTTTGAAGCCGGCGTGGATCGTGCGCCGCGGCCCCTCACCCACGACGGCCACAGCCACAGCCCCGCGTGGGCTCCGGATGGGCACGCGCTCGCGTTTTTGGCCACGCGCGGTGATGAGGCGGGCCTGTACCTGCTGGATGCGCGCGGGGGTGGGGCCGAGCGCATCGCGTCCTTGCCGGGCACGCCCCGCAGTGTGGAGTGGGCGCCGGACAGCCGGCATGTGGCGGTGGAGGTGCTGACCGCGCCGGCGGCCCCCGATCGCCCCGCGTGGTGCGCCGCCTGCGGTACGACTTAAATGGCGCGGGGTTTTTAGGCGACCGGGTGTGGCAGGTGCAGGTGGTTGACACAGCCACCGGCGCCGTGTCCGTGGTGGGGCCGCCCGACCGGCACCACTTCCACCCCAGCTGGTCGCCGGACGGCGGCCGATTGGTGCTGGTGACGAGCCAGCGTCCGGACTGGGACCTGGAGTGGGTGTGGGACGTGTACACGGTGGAGTGGCCGCAGGATCGGTGGACGCGCCTGTCGGCGGAAGACGGCGTGTCGCTGATGCCCGTGTTTTCGCGGAGTGGCCGGCAGGTGGTGTTTTTCCACAACCACTCCGCGACCACTAGCTCGACGGCCGACTACCACCTGCATGGTGGACAGCACCGGTGAGAGCCAGGCGCGGTGTCTCACCCACGCGGTGGATCGCGGCGCCAGCCAAGGCATGGTGCCCGCCCGTGGCAGCGCAGCGCGCGATCTGCCCGACGGGCGCTGGCTCTGGCCCGCCAGCGTCGGGGGCCAGCAGTGGCTGATGGCGACGTCGCTGGGGGGTGAGACGACCCCCTTGGTCAAGCACGTGAGCAGCGCGCGCCTCTCCCCCGATGGCACCCGGGTGGTGGGGCTCGCGCTAGAAGCCACCCGCCCGCCGGAGGTGGCGGTGGCCGCGCTGGCCACGGGCGCATTGACCCCGCTCACCGATTTGAACCCCTGGATCGAGGAGCGGCGCCTCCCGGCCGCCCCGCAGGTGGTGGCGCTGCCGTCACCGGCCGGGCCCATAGAGAGCGTCGTATGGGAGCCGCCGGACCCGGCTGGAGGCCCCCGGCCCCTCTTGGTGCACTTTCACGGCGGTCCGCATGGGGCGGTGGGGCCCTACTTCAGCTTCGCCGAGGTGATGCTGGCCAGCCACGGCTACCTGGTGGCGGCGCCCAACTTCCGCGGCAGTGCGGGGTGGGGCCAGGCGTTTGCCGACTTGCTGCAGGCCAACTGGGGTTTTCAAGAGGGCGAGGACGGCGTCGCCCTCATCCGCCACTTCGTGGCTGCGGGGGCGGCCGATCCCCGCCGCGTGGGCGTATACGGGGGCAGCTACGGCGGCTTCATGACCAACTGGATGGTGACGCACTACCCCTCGGAGATTGGCGCCGCGGTCACGATGTCGACCATGTCGGATTTGGCCACGCTGGCGTATACGACCGACCACTGGGAGTCGCTGCAGACGGATATGGGGGGAGAGCCCTGGGAGCGGCCCGACCACTACCGCGCCCACTCGCCGCTGGCACTGGTGCACCGCATCCAGGCGCCCCTCCTGATCCTGCACGGGGAAGAGGACCAAACCTGTCCGCTCACGGAGGCCGAGATGCTGTTCGTGGCGCTGCGGCGGCTCCGCAAGCCGGTGGAGTGGGTCCGCTATCCGGAGGAGGCGCATGGGTTTCTGCGCGGCGGCCGGCCGAGCACCCGCATCGATGCCCACCGGCGCCTGCTGGAGTGGTTTGACCGCTGGCTGGGGGCATCACGACGTCCAGTCTCCCGGGGCTGACATCCTAGGGCGCTTCGGCGTGCCCACCTCCCGGCCCATCTGTTCGCCGCTGGGCCTCGTGCGGCAGTGACCCCCGGTGGCCCCGCCTTGGCGTGCGGCACGCTCAACATTTCGTGCGCCCCCTCGCCGGCAGCCATCCATGTCGCGCGCTGGGCTGGAAGGATGCGGGGGAGGACTGCACGGCGGGCGCGGCGGTGTGAACCGGGCATAGCGTGGGGCGCCTATCTCGGTCGCTGGCTGGCCGAGGCGTCTCTCATCAGGTCACCGGCGGCCCGCTTGCGAGCGCGTCCGCTGGCCGAAAACGTCCCGACCAGGACCAGCGCGCCCCCCAAGGCCCACCCCTACCTGCACAAGCAGCTGGCCAGTATTGCTGGCCTGGCAGGCCATGCGCGCTACCGCGGCCAAACCCGGCCGGCTGGGGCTCACTGTGCACCATGCCGCGGCTTGGCTGATGGAAAACGAGTGGTCCAACAGGTTGGCGACGGGCCATAGCCACAGAGCCAGCCGCGAGGCCGTGGCCACGCCCAAGCCAAGGCCCGCGATGCGCCAGGACGGCGGAGGTGTCCGGGGGAGCTCCTCGCGAGGGGGCTGCCAGCGCGCCGAATCCTGCCGGTGGCGGAGGGCTCCGCACCTCCCGCAGTACGCCGCGTCCGGCGGGAGGGCTGCGCCACACGCCTCACACGGAGCGGGCGGTGCTTCGTACAGCGGCTGGCCGCAGCCGGTGCAAAAGGCATCCCGGGCGGCTGCCGTTCTGCCGCACCACGCACAGTTCGTCATGCTGGGGCGCCTCCTTGCCGGACCCATTCGCGGCGGCCGCATGCGAGACGCGGGCCTGACCCGTCGCTTCGATTTGCCGTGACGACTTCGGCACACGGCGAGAAGTTCCTGCTGGGGCGGTGAGGGGACCTGGGTGCCCGTCAGACCGGCCGCGGTGCCATCGTGGAGCGTGCGCATCCCCGATCGGCGCCGGGCCGCGGGGCGGAAGATACCCAGAAGGAGTGGGGGCATGTCCTTTTTCCGTGAGATGTGGAGCGGTACCGCGCGGACGTGGCCCGCTTGCTGCGCACCTATCGGGTGCCGGGGTCCCCGGGCCCAGGCTGCTCGGCTGCAGCAGTACTGCGCGGAGTGGCGGGCCGCCTTGGCGGCGCTGGACGCGGACGGCCTCGACGCGCCCGCGCTGACAGACGCGCTGCTGCTGCAGCGGCACACGGTGGCTCAGCTGCACGCAGTGGCCCGCCAGGGGGAGGAGCGCGCGGCGGCGGCCGACGTCGTGCCATTTGCCGCACCGGTTGGCGAGTGGGCGCAGGCGCCGCCGCCGGGAGCCGGTGGATGCCCAGCGGACGGCCCGGGGCTCATCGGAGCTGGCGGCCCAGGTGCGCGCCTGCGTGGCGCGGCTGTCCGAGGCCGATGTGCCGCCCAGTGTCCGCCGCACTCCAAGAGTGGTTCGCCTTTTGCCACGGGTATGACCCGTGTTGACCTGGTGGGCGACCGCCCCGTATCGCGAGGTGGAACAGGCGCTCGCAGAGTACCGTCAGCGTCTCTCGGACGACGGGGCCGCGCCCAGATCCCCTCGCACTATAGTGGGCCGGCCCATTGGCTGGGACGCCCTCTTGGTCGGATTGGCCGGCGAAGTCACTGCCTGCACGCCGGAGGAGCTGGCGGACATCGCGCGGCGGGAGCTTTGGTGGTGCGAGCGGGAGATGGTGCGGGCGTCCCGAGAGCTTGGCTTCCGGGACGACTGGCACCCCGCGCTGGAGTGCGTGAAAAACGTGTGCGGGCCGCCCGGGGCCCAGCCCCCGGTCACTGATGAGCTGGCGGCCGAAAGCGTTCAGTTTGCAGAGGCACACCACCTCGTGACCATTCCCGCCCTCGCCCAGGAAGCGTGGCGCACGGCGATGATGACTCCCGATCGGCAGCGCATCAACCTGTTTGTTCTGGGGGGTGAGGTGATTCAAATCTCCTGCCCCACCGACACCATGAGCTACGAGGAGCCCATGATGAGCCTGCGCGGCAACAACCGGTACTTTTCGCGCTCCACGGTGTTCCACGAGCTGTTGCCCGGCCACTGCCTCCAGCAGTACATGACGGCCAGCCACCAGACGCACCGCCAGCTGCTTCGCAGTGCGTTCTGGGTCGAAGGCCTGGCGTTTTATTGGGAGATGCGCTACTGGGAGCTCGGGTTCAACGAGCGGGCCGAGCAGCGCATCGGCATGCTGTCTTGGCGCATGCACCACTCGGCACGGAGGATTTACACGCTGGGGTTCCACCTGGGCCAGATGACGGCCGACGAGGCGGTGGCGCTGCTCATCGAGCGGGTGGGCCACGAGCCGGACCACGCCTGCGGGGAGGTGCGGCACCTATTTGAGGGCGGGTACGGGCCGCTGTGCCAGTGTGCCTATCTCATCGGGGCGCTCCAGTTCCGAGCGCTGCACCGCGAGCTGGCAGTGCAGCGCGGCATGGCGGAGCGGGCCTTTCATGACGCCATCCTCCAGCAGGGGCGGATGCCCATTGACATCTTGCGCGCGGTGCTGAAGGGCGTGCGGCTGCCGCTGGCGGTTCTACGAGGACATCGCCGCCCCGGCGGCCCGCCAGCTTGACCCCTGAGCGGTGCCGTCGGCGGGTCAATAGCCCCGGGGGCGTTGGCGTGCGGGCGACCCAGGCGGGCGCCAAAGCATGCTCCCGCCGCCGCCGTGGCTCGTCCGTGGCGGTGGCCTGGCCGTGGGGACCCCGGCAGGCGCCGTTCGGAGTCCTGCGCCTAAGGCACGACCGTCCCTGGCAGCGCTAACGCCCAAAGCGCGGCGGAGGGAGCCGGTGCCCAAATAGCTGTATACGGCTGATGTATGAGACGGAGAGGCAAGTGATCGGGATCCGCCAGCAGGTCTATTTGCCGGCCGATGAGGACCGGCGGCTGAAAGAGATGGCGCGCGCCCGCGGCCAGTCGGAAGCCGCACTAATTCGTGAGGGGATTCGCCAGCGGCTGGACGACGACGGCAAGCGCGACGTGGCGTGGCGGCGCCTCGAGAAACTGTTGGAGGCCTGGCCCATCGCCGGCGAGGCGACCCACCGATTCCAACGGGCGGACGTGTACGCCGAGCGGCTGGATAAGTAGGACGGCACTCGCTGATGCCAATGTGCTGGTGTATGCCGCCGGCATCCGAACCGATGCGGAGGGGGCACGCGTGGCGCGGCAGCTATTCGATCGTCTGCGGCCCGATGTGTGCCTGGCACTCCCGGTGTTGTCAGAGTTTAGCGCGGTGGCCCTCCGCCACGGCATCGACGCCGGCGTCTGCCGCTCCCTAGTGGCCGAGTACTGGCGATCCTGGACGGTCATTCTGCCCTCCGCGAACACCTTGGCCATGGCACTCGGTGGCGTGGAGGAGCAGCCTCACCCATCCACGGGATTATCACCGAAGATGGCCCGACGGGGGCCACCATCGGTGGGGTGCGGCTTCGCAATCCTCTCACGGAGTGATCGCCTGGGCCCCACAGGGTTAGCTGGCCCCCGGGCCGCGGGGGGCCAGCCCAGCGATCCGGCGCCGGGCATAAGGAATCGTCAGCGCGGCCAGCAGGCCGAGCACGCCCAGGGCCACCGCCACCGCCGCCAGGCGGCTCAGGAGCAGGATGGCCGGGGGTCCGAACGGCACAATCCGGCCGGTGAAATAAGCTCCGAGGCCGGCATCGTAAAACCGATAGAGGGTGGCGTTGGCCACCAGCGCCGACAGCACCGCGGCCCCCGCCAGCAGCAGCGGCACGGCGGCGGCCGCGATGCGCCGGATGGCATGGGCGGCCAGCCAGAAATACGGTCCCAGGAGGAAGAAGAAGTACCGGCCCTGGAGGAAGCTAGCACCGGTCGCCAGCGTGTACTGGACTTGCAGCCAGAACAAAACGGCCACACCCACGGCTATCCAAGTGGTGGCGAGCCAAAAGCCCGGGGCCCGGCGCGCCTGGATGACGCCCCCGACCAGCAGTGCCGCCAGCGGCAGGGCGATGAGGTCGAACAGCAGGTGGGTGTGAGACCAGGGGCTCCACCAGACGATGCCAAATACGGTTTGACTGACGAACAGATACAGCAGGTAGGTGCGGTTCAGCAGCTGCTGATGCAGCACCCAGACAGCGGTGCGCGGCTCGGTCCCGGCCGCCTGATAGGTGAGCGGCGGCACTAAGGCGTGATAGGCATGCCAGGTAAACCAGAGCCATGGGCCGCCCACGGCCGCGCCCACGGCCACGGCGGCGGCGATGAGCGTCCCGGCGCGCCGCGGGCCCTCGCGGCGCCACACGGCCCACAGCACGAACGGCACGGCCACCGCGAGCCCCACATACGCTTCCTCTTTGGTCCAGAGCACCAGGCCAGCCACGGCGCCAAAGACCAGCGCGGCCGTGCGGCGAAGGCGCGGGGACCCCAGAGCCCGGACCGCGAGGTAAAACACCGCCAAGCTAGCGGCGTCCGCCGTAAGGTCATTCGTCACCGTGCCGCCGAGCATGCCGAGCGTGGGAAAAGCCAGCCCAAGGGCGGCGGCTAGCGCGGCGCGCAGCCGCCGCCCTGCGATGGCCAGCCCCACCACGACGTCGACCAGCACCCCCGTCAGCCCCAAGAGCGCCGCCGAGACGGCGCGCGCCACAAACGCCTGGGTGAACACGTCCCGGATGTGGAGCCACGCCGCGAGCCGGCCGGCGGCGGCATAGTACAGCGGGGGATAGATGGCGACATAGTTTTGGCTCCCCGCCTGGTCCCCGCCCAGCGCGGCGCTTGCCCGGCGAACGGCACGCCGAGCCTGGGCCGCCTCGCGGGGCGTCGTGGACAGCTGGCCCTGGGGTCCGGCCAGCAGACGGCTGTGGTGCGTGACCTGGATGGCGACCGCCTCCGCCGGCGAGGGGCTGAACGTCCAGGGGTGCGCGCCGGGCGCCACCACCCGCTGCACCGGGGGCAGTACGTGGGTCGCCATATACTGCGTGTAGGCAAAGTGGGCGGGCTCATCGGCCCCTTGCCACAGCGGCATGATGCCGAGCCACGACCAGCCCACGGCCAGAAAAAAGCCAAACACCACCAGCAACTCGGCCACCCGGCGCTTTTCCATTGACGTCCTCCGATGCGGTGAAGTGGGGGACGGCTCCAAACGGCGGCCCGGCCAGACGCCAGCGCTAGGGCGTCGTCACCTTACAAGCCATGCGGCGCCAACCGACATTCAACCCGCGATGGGGATCTATCGTGCAAGGACGGGCAGCGATGGGCCCCGGGCAGCTCGCCGACACCATTCTACCGATTTCCGCACGCCGTGGCTGGACCGCACGCGCAAGAGCGCGTGAGGCAGGCGCGAAGCCGAGGCGGCGCGCCGTGTTCGCCAACCGCCCCCCTGGGGAGTCGCCGCGAGCCCCGCCCCACCGAATCGGACAGCGCCAGCTTGCGGTTGCACGCGCAGATGGCGCGCGGATCGCTGCTTTCGGCTCCGTGGCTCGGGGCGGCGTGGAATCCCTCGCCACCGGCGGCATTCGAATCGGCCGGCCAAGGGCTGGCCCGCTGGCCGATGCCCTCATGCGGACCGCCAGGGCCTCGCCGCTCTGCCGCACGGGCGACAGAGCGTGGCTGGCTCCCCCATGCGAGCCTTCGCGTGTCGCTCAGCGCAGCCCGCAGTGGGTCAGCCCGGGTGCGTCGGAACCGGCGATCATGGCTGTGGGCCACCGCCGCTTCCCGAGGCATGACTCCGCTGAGGTGTCCCCGCGCTGCGGCACGGCGGCTTAGCCGTCATGCGGCGGGCCCACCGGATCCACGGGCGAGCCAGCCGCGGCGCGGGCGGCCACACCGGCAGAGAGGCGCCGGCCCGCACTCACTCCAAAAAAATCGCCGCCCTTTTTGCCGGGATCGTCTGTGCCCCACGCGATGCGCTTGCCGCTTCGGGTCATCTGGGGCAGGTGTTTGGAGCAGTGGATGTATGCCTCATGCACGGAAACGAGAACCCAGTGCTCCGCGCGGGCATCGGCGGCGATGCCCGCCGGCACGTCGCTGGGCTCTCGGATTTCCGCTCGCCCATTCACGTGGAGCCCCACGGTGCTTTCGGCAAAGTCGATCAGCAGGAGCCCGATGTGAGGATTGTCCGTCAGGTTCGCGAGACTCGCCATGACGCCGTTGCCCCGATATTCGGGGTAGGCCAGCCGATGAGGGCTCAGCACCTGGATGAACCCGCGGGGACCCGCGCGCACCGAGCTGTCCGTGCGCCCGGCCGCATCCGCGGTGGCGACGAACATCAAGTCCATCTGCTCGACAAACCGCATCATGGCCTCGTTCAGATGGGGAAGCACCTGATGTTCGTAAAAGGCCGCCGCCCGTGCCTGCGTGCCGTAGCGGCCTTGGAGTTGGCGCTCGGCCTCACTGGATTCCGGCCGAGGGCCGACAGCTCGCATCTCGTCGTCGCTCGCCACTAAACCACCTCCCGCGCCGCGAGCATAACATGCGGCGCTGGCGGCAGCCGGAGCGAGACCCCGCATCGGTGGTGCAGAATCCCACCCTATCTGACCAGGATCCGGCGGGAATCGCTCACGCGCGCTGGGTGCTGGGGCGCCGGCCGCCGCGACCGCCGCACCGCGGAAGCAGTGTTCCCGCCGCGGATCCTTCCCTATGACGAGTTGCTTGGGGATGGGCTGGCGACCCTGGAGCTGGACGCCGGGCAGGGCGCGTCGTGGCGGCCGTGAGCAGCCCACGCTGCGGAGCCGCTGACACACCAGCATCAGTGGCGCCAGCGGGTGCGTGGGGCCTGCGGCCGCGATCTGCCGGGTCAAGCGGCCAGCCCGACGGACCGCTTCGCCGCGCTGGCTCAGCAGTTCCCCCCACACCGCGTCCCCGGGCGGCGGCGTCGGCGCGACGGGGCGGAGCCACGCCCGATGGGCCGGCCCCACGCGCGGGCCCCGGGGCGGCCGCAGCGCGTCCGCCAGCTGGCGCGCCTCGCGCCGGCCGGTCTTGATGCGGTCCGTCGGTCGCGCCGGCTGACGCGCGACCCGAGCGGCGCCACCTGCCGCCGCCCACACCCCCTCGGCTACGCCTCATCACACGGCCGCAGCGTGCCGCGCTCCGGCTGTGGCATAACCCACTTCCGCATGGCGGCCGCGTCCGCCGCCCACACCCCCGCATCCCCCGCTGGCCCGGGGCCACTCCTGGCGCCCGTGTGGCGGACCTCGGCACGAGCGGCGTCCGCCTGGAGCCTCACCGCCGCTGTGCCGAAGGGCGGAGTGCAAAACCTGCACGACTTCGATGCGGGCCCCTTCTCTCTCGACATACGGAATTCACGGGTCGCGGGTCGCGTCTCCCCTCGCTCGCGACCCGCACAGCACAATCTTCCCCACGGCCGGCAAGGCACCGACGATTCGCCTCACGACAGTGACGCCCGCGTCATCGCTCGCCGTGTTCCTTCGCCTTCATGTGCCAGTATTGTCCTGCGGCGGCTGACGGAGCAGGCGCATCACTCGGAGGTGCACCTCGCCATCCCCTCAGAGGAGACGCGGCACTTGTGGGCAATCACCACATACTTGACACTTCCGCGGACCACTGTTTAGGCTGGCAAAAACATGTCCCTAAGGAGTCCGAGTGGGTGAGAACGCGCAAACCAACCATCGGGGTGCCCGGATGGCTCACGCTTATCGTGGGATTATTTGTCGTGTTGGCTTTGCTTCCCTGGGTGGTTCTTGCTGCCCTGGCCGCCCTCGGCGTTTGGCTTCAGCGCCAGGGATACGTCGCTCTTGACCTAAGCGTGTTGCGAAAGCCTTGGCGCGGCCATGAGAGTCTTTGGATAACCGCCACGGCCTTTGCCTCTTGCTTAATTGGGATCGCGATCTGGGGTGAGGTTTCCGGCCTATCACTAGCATGGCTTGTCAGTGTGGCGATAGTCGCGGGGATATTTGCTGCGCATTCACAGGGGTTCGCCTGGCCGAAAGAAGCGAAGCGCTACATGGACGCTCTCGATGCGCTCAAAGAGCGCTTGCTTCTCCATGTCCGCACGACTCAGCACACCACCTACAGCACTCCCCACGACGACGACCGGACCTGGGGCCCACGCACGTCCCGCCATACGTCTTACGCCAGCGAAGACAGCGCCATGGGTGACATCGACGCCATGAACGGGTGGGCTTTTGAGACGCGAATGCGGCAACACTTTCAGGCCCTGGGCTGGCGGGTCTGGAAAACTCCGGGCACGCGGGACCGCGGAGCTGACTTAGTGCTCACGACGCCTGACAGGCGTCGCGTCGCAGCTCAGCTTAAACGGTATAGCGGGCCAGTCGGCACTAGCGCCGTCGAACAGGTACTGCGCGCCAAGGTTTACTACAGAGCGGACGCCGCGTTGGTTGTCACAAATAGCCATTTGACTCCTGGTGCCCGAGACTACGCTCGGCGGCACCAAGTCGACGTGTGGGAGCGAGAGGAGTTGCTGGGCCGCCTGCAGGATGAGCAATCAGAACGCTCATATGAAGAACAGTCTCGCAGCAATCAACAAAGCCGCGGCCCTCAAGAGGACGACACCAAGCAGCAAAAAGGCCAGAGTGGCCAGCAGCCGGCCGGCGGCGCAGGGCGGGCGGGTAATGGCCTCCCTGAGTGCTTTCGCACTTTGTTCTTCGACACGGTAAATGTTACGGAAGAGGAAATTACAGCGAGGTTTAGGAAGCTTTCTACGATAACCCATCCCGATGTTGGAGGGAATCACGAGAGCTTCATTCATTTGCAGAATGCGAAAGATGCCTGCCTGGCCTTCGTCAAGGCGCGCCGCGCTTGAGCGGCGAGCAAGTTATAGACCCGTTCCTGCTGGCGTCGGCCGGACGTCCCTGAACAGGGCTGCGCGCGCGGGCAGTCTGGCGCCCAAGACCACCACAGCGCCGTTCGCAGGCCGGCCGTCTGGACGGCAACGGGTGCCCCGAGCCACGGGCGCCTAAACTGCTGAGGAGGGGTGCGGGTCGCGGCCACCGCGGCCTGCGCCTGCGACTGGAAGCCCCTACGGGCGCCATGCACCACGCGACCCTTCTCTCGGCCAGCCACAGTCGGGGTCTAGCGGTCGATCGCAAAGGAAGCGAATACGAAGCGTCCGCCGCTAGCCCAGGGGCCCCTCGGCCCCCGCAGCTCCTGCAGGTGGACTGGCAGCGACCTCAGACCGATGAGCCGAACCGGCTGGCTCCCCCACGGCACGTCCTCCGCGGACGACCCGCAATAAAAATACTTCTCACTGGCTCTTGATGCATGAACTATAGATACTATAATAATGGTGAGCGGGCTGCCGAGCAGCCGCATCTGGGAAGCGAGGAAGAGGGCGCATCGTGGACATCATCGTATTCATGGGCCGCCTGCTGTTTGGACTATTCCTGCTGTACAGCGGGCTGAAGCACTTCACGGATTTCAAGGCCCTGACCGGGTATGCGGCCTTCAAGAAGATTCCGTCGCCGTCAGCGGGCGTCGCGGTGTCGGGCCTATTCCTGCTGTTTGGCGGCATGGCCGCCATGTTGGGGACGCTGCTGCCCTGGGGCATGGCGGCCGTGGCGGTCTTCTTGATTCTCGCCAACCTGACGCTCCACAGCTACTGGACCGACAGCGATCCGGCGCAGAAGGGCGGCAACCAAGTCAACTTCAGCAAGAACGTGGCTCTGGTGGCGGCGGCGCTGGTGTTTTTCCAGATGCCGCTCACGGTGTGGTGGATTCACTGAGGGGGACCAGGCCAGCGAGCCGCGGGCCATGCGTCCGCCGCTTTTCTGGTGGTCGCAGTGCCGGGGGCGGCGGGCCCTCACGGACGGGGCAGGTGCCCCGCGGAGCGCGCGCCTGATACAGTAGGGCTGACAGATGAGGAGGCGACATCTATGGCAGAGCCCGCGGCATGGGGGCAGCGGAGTGCGGTGGGTCGCGGCTCCGCGCTGTCATGGCGCCGTGGGCTTGATACCCGGGCGGCGCGGGCCGCCGTTCCCCAGTGAGCCGGGGGCGCGAGCGGGTCGGGCGGTGGCTCAGCGCTTATCCCGCGCCGGTGTGGCGTCTCATTGTCGGCACCATCATTCACAGCGGCGGGTTTGCCTTCTTTTGGCCGTTCACCACGCTGTATGTGCACGTGGTGCTGGGCCAGACGCTGGCCGTGTCGGGGGCGGTGCTCATGGCGCAAGCCGGGGCAGGGGTGGCCGGGGCGGCGGTCGGGGGGGCCCTGTTTGACCGCTGGGGGGGGCGGCGCCCCATCCTGGCCGGCGTGGCCCTGTCGGTGCTGCTGCTGGCCGCCATGGCCGCTACGTCTCAATTTGTCGTGTTTGCCGCCTTGGTGACGCTGTTTGGCTTCGCCTCCAGCGTCGTGAGCCCGTCGCTGTATGCGTATGCCGCCACTATCTGGCCGGAGGGGGGCCGGGCCGCCTTCAATGCGCTGTATGTGGCGCGCAACGTGGGGGTGGCCCTTGGCACGGTCGCGGGCGGCCTGGTGGCGGCCGTGTCGCTGCACCTGACGTTCATCGCGGCGGGGATCTTATTCGTGGGATTTTGGCTCATGGCGTACTGGGGCTACCGCGGTGCCGCGTTCGCCCTCAGGGCCCCAAAAGCCCGCGCCGCGCCCGCGGCCCGTTCGCGCCTTCTGCAGGTGCCGGCCGTCCTCCTGCTGATGGTGGGCCTGGGGCTCGACTGGACGGCCTACACCCAGTGGCAAACGACCACGGCTGCGTACATGCACGCCCAGGGGTTTGCGCTCCCCGCGTACAGCGTGCTGTGGACGCTGAATGGCCTCCTGATTCTGGGCGGACAGCCGCTGACCAGTGGGATAGCCCGGCGGTGGCCGTCCGAGCGCCACCAGCTCCTCCTCGGCAGCGCGCTGTTTGTGGCGGCGTATGGCACGCTGGCGCTGTCTCACTGGTATGCCGCCTATGTGGCGGCCATGGTGCTCACCACGCTGGGCGAGATGCTGGTGTGGCCGGCGGTGCCCACCGCGGCCGCACGCATGGCGCCGGCGGGGCAGGAAGGCCAGTATCAGGGGTATGTGGCCGGTGCCAGCTCAGCGGGCCGGGCGATAGGCCCGCTGGTGGGCGGCCTGCTGGTGGCAGTGGTGGCGCGGCCCGCATTTTACGGGTGGATGGTGCTCGCCTTTGCCATCGCGGGGGGCACTTTTCAGCTGTACGAGCGGGTGGCGGCCGGGCCGTCGGGCCGCCAGCGCGCGCGTCCGGGCCGCGCGGCGGGCGCGGATACGGGCTAGGGAGTGGGGGCGGCCGAAGGCGGGGCGTCCGTGAGGCGCACCAGGTGGCGCACCGCTGGCCGCATCAGCCACAGGGGGGCGGCGAGGCCCCCGACGGCTCCCACCCACAGCGCGCCCTTCAATCCCAGCGCGGCACCAAGCACGCCTCCCAGCAGCGACCCCAGCGGCATCGTGCCCCAAATGAGAAAGCGCATGCTGGCATTCATGCGGCCGAGCCACGCACCCGGCGTGATGGCCTGCCGGAGGCTCACCTGGTTGATGTTGTAGACGGTCCCGCCCAGCCCCACGAAAAACATGGCGGCCACCAGCACGCCTAAGGCAGCGCGGGGGCGCGCTGGCGCCAGCGGCACCAACAGCTCCGCCGCGGATGCCAGCACGATAAATGCCAGCAGCGTGCGCCCGAGCCCCAGGCGCAGCGCGGCGCGGCTGGCCACCAGCGCCGCCACGACGCCGCCCACGCTGCCAAGCCCGTACAAAAGCCCAATGGCGGCGGGCGCCAGGTGCAGGTCGCGGACGGCATACAGCACGTACACGGCTGCCATCACCGAGGAGAAGAAGTTGGCGGTGCCGGTGGAGCCGGCGATGGAGCCCAGCACCGGGTTTTTGACCACCAGCGCGAGGCCCTCCCCAATTTGGCGGTGCATCCCGACGAGCGGCGGCGGCGGCGGGGCGGGCTCCTCAGTGCGAATCGCAGCCAGCGACACCACGGACACCAGGTAGGTGGCAGCATTGGCGGCCAGCGCCACCGGGGCCGTGAGGGCCGCCACCAGCGCACCGCCCACGCTGGGGCCGGCCACTTGGGCCACGGCCCGACTCGCTTCCAGGCGGCTGTTGCCCTCCACCAGGGTGTCGCGCCCCACGACGGCGGGGAGATAGGATTGGTAGGCCACGTCAAACAGCACCGTCATGCCGCCAGCTACAAACTGCACCGCGTCCAGCACCCACATGGCGTGCAGGGCGTGGGCCAAGTACAGCGCCGGCACCGCCCCCACCAGCAGCAGGCGCACGCTGTCCGCCAGGATCAGGAGGGGGCGGCGCCGGCCGCGGTCCACTAACACCCCCACGGGCAGCCCCACCAGGAGAAACGGCGCCATGCCCAGTGCCTCCAGCACCCCCATCTGAAGGGCGCTGGCATGGAGGATGAGGACGGCGGTGAGCGGAAACGCCACCAGCGTAATTTGGGCGCCGAACTGGGACACCGTCTGGCCCGCCCACAGCTTCATGAAATTTTGGTGGCGCCACAGCGTGGGGGCAGGCGGTGGCAGCGGCGTCTTGGCGGCGATAGTGAGCCCTCCCTGCGACATCGTTCGGCATGGTGGGCTGAGATCCTGCGCGCCGTGCGCGGGTGGATCCAAAGGCGCGCCGGAATGGTCGAGGACCGCGCGGCTTACTGCAGGGGCGCCACATGGCCTCAAGGTCATAGGCGCCGTTTTGGCGGCGATTTGCGTAGTGCCAATCGATCTGGCTCCTTGGACTGGACTCGGGTGACCGCCGTCAGACGTGCCAGGGGGTTAAAAATGGGAGCTGGGCCACAGAGGCGGCCCGCCCAGAGCCCAGGGCAGGTATAATCAGGGTCAAGGATCGAGTCGCATCGGCGGCGGCCGCGCGGACCAGCAGGGGAGGAGTCATGGCGCAAGCCTTAGGGGAATCCGGCGGATGGACGCGGTGGCTCACCCAAAGTCCGGCGGAGTGGCCTCTCAGGCGGCTGTTTTGGTCGGGGCGGGCGCCCAGTGCTCGGGATGCGGACAATCCCGAGTGGGTGGTTGCGGTCGTCACCACGATTTTGGAAGAAGGCACGGCCGCGGATTGGCGCACCATTCGGTGGGGCGCCGTCGACGCGCTGTGGGGTCAGGTGGCCCTCGACCCGCGCCTGCGAGCCTTTTGGGACCACTATCGAGAGGAGGAGCGCGCCATCGAGCACCGGGGGGAGGTGCTGGACGCCGAGCAGCACCACATTTTAGCGGTGGCGGCGTCGGTGCTGCCGGCCTATGGGTTCCAGCTGGCCGGGGGAACCGGCTTAGCGGCGGGGTATCTGGGGCACCGACGCTCCGACGACTTCGACCTGTTTACGGGCGCGCGGACGCTGGCCGAGGCGGTGCCCGCCGTGGACGCCGCGTGGCGAGCGGCGGGGCTTTCGGTCCGCACCGAGCAGCACTATCCCACGTTCACCCGCCTGTGGGTCGGTGAGCGCCCCGTCAAGGTGGAGCTGGCCGAGGACAGCCCCTACCAGCTGGCCCCCTCCGGCGTGGCGGTGGACGGCATGCCCACGCGGTCGCTTCCGGATCTGGCCGCCGACAAGACGCTGGCCCTGTTTAGCCGCGCGGCCACCCGCGACTTCGTGGATGTGTACATGCTGCTGGGGCGGTTCGAGCTGTCCCAGCTCATGGCCTGGGCCGGGGAAAAGGACCCCGGCTTTGACCGCGACTGGTTCATCCGGGCCCTGGTTCAAGCGGAAAAGGTGCAGCCCGCGCGGGTCGCGCTGCTGGTGCCGCTGGACTGGGACCACCTGCGCCTCACCTTTCGCCAGGCCGCCATGCGGCTGGACCGGGAGGCGCGTGCGAGTGAGCCCCCCAGCGATGCCTAGCCCTTCGCGCGCCGCTCCCACACCGTCGCCTGGGCGATGGCGTGCAAAAACGTGCGGGCGGTCTGCCGAGCCACGAGCGGCACTTCGCAGGGGAAGCCCGGCAGCAGCTGAAAGTGCTGGTCCAGCGCCTCATGCAGCCCATCCAGTGTCGTAAAGGTTTCGCCGTCCTTCTTAAATCCCCCGATCCAGTGCGCCCGCGGCGTCACGTCCTCTTGCCACGCGTAGGCGCTGCTGATGACTAAAAGCCCCCCGGGCCGCACGCGCTCGGCCATGGCGGCGAGAAACCCACCCGGGTCCCGCAGGCGGTCCAGCACGCTGGCCGCGAGAACAAGATCGTAGTCCCGGTACTGCGGCTTTAGATTAGTCGGGTCCCCCTGCACAAACTGCACGCGGTCTCCGACGGCCGCCAGGCCCACCTCGGCCAGATCCGCCCACCGGTGGCTTTCGAGCTCGCCTTCCTCGATGACCGCGTACGGGTAGCGGCCCCGCTCTTTGAGCCCGGTTCCCACCCGAATCACGCGCGCCGACAGATCGAGGCCGGTGACGTCGGAGATGTGGCGCGCCAGGGCGAAACTGCTGCGGCCGGCGCCGCACCCCACGTCCAGCGCCCGCCGGGCGGGGCGGCTGCCGAGCGCCGCCAGCGCCAGGCGCGCCATCGCCTCGCGATAGTTGGGGATCTCGAAATAGTCCGGCCCGTAGTCCAGGGCGCACGCTTGCGCCACCCCCGGGTCGCTCTCATAGGCGGGCACGACCGAGACCAGGTTGTCGGAGGCAACGTAGCGAAAGCCGGCGTGCTGGAAAAAGTGCCGGCGAAACGCATAGCGCGCCTCGCGCTGGGTTTCGTTGCCCAAGCTGATAAACGATCCGCCTTTGATGAGGTTGTGCTGCTGGTCAAACGTGGGCACGGTAAAGTCGTCGTAGTACGGGTGCACCTGAAATCCGTCGAAGGGGTAAATGGGGGTGGCGGTCCACTGCCACACGTTGCCCACCGCGTCATAGACGGGGCCGTGGCGAAACTGGTCCACCGGGCAGGGCGACGCGCCGTGCGCCAAGCCCAGCTGAGCGGGGGCCTCCTCCCATTGGTCGCTGTCGGGGAGCCCCGAGAGGTCCAGCAGGCGGCGCCACTCGTCTTCCGTGGGGAGCCGCAGCGGCTGGCCCACCTCCGCCGACTTCCACGCGCAGAACGCCTCCGCCTCGTGCTCGTTGACTTCCACCGGCCAGCTTTCGGGCAGCGGCTGCTCCTCGCCCAGCAGCCGGAGGTTCCAGCCGCCGCGGCCGGGGACCCAAAACGTGGGGTGCTTGGCCTCGGCGAAGCTGCGCCAGCGCCAGCCCTCTTCCGACCACCACGCGGGCTCGCTATAGCCGCCCGCGTCCACAAAGCCCCGGAACTCCCCGTTGCTGACCAAATGCCGGCTGGCGGAAAAGTCCGCCAGCGCTTCCCGGTGGACGCCGTACTCGTTGTCCCACCCGTAGCGGGGATCGTCGCGACTTTTGCCGAGCTGCACCGGCCCGCCCGGGATGGACACCAAAGGATTAGGGGGCGCCGGGCGCCGGTCCACTGGCCCTGGCGCAAAATCGGGGACGGGGCGGACACGGGCCAGCGGCAGCTGGCGGATGAGCACCGAGCTGGTTTCGAGGTGGATGTTTTCGTGCTCGATGGCCATGAGCACAGCCCACCAGGGCGAGTCCCAGCGGATGGGAAGCGTGAGCGGCAGATCGCTTATCACCCGATCGACGACTTCACGCACACGGGCGCGATACGCGCGCACATCCGCCACCGCTGGCCAGTCGTAGTGGCTGTCGTCCAGGTCATCCCACGACATTTCATCGACGCCCACCGCAAACATCGACTCCAGCCGCGCCTCCAGATGGCCGGGGAGAATGCCCGCCACCACAAACTTGTTGATGTAGAACGTGGCCGTGTGGCCGAAGTAGAAAATCAAGGGGTGGCGCAGGGCAATAGGCTTTTCATACCAGGACCGCTCGTCGGCCAGGTGGTCAAAAATCCGCTCGTCGAGGGCGAACGTGGCATGAAAAACGTGGCGAATTTCTTCCCGCTTGGCCTCTTCATCGGCACCGTCTAGGCGCAGCGGCTGAATGCGCAGGCGCTCCATTGGCAAAGCCCCCCTCACGGTATTGGTAGCATAGCACAAGCAGGTTCGCGTGGTTCGCGCCGGACAGTGAGGACGCGGCCCCATGCAGGAAGCGAATCGCTTGACGCCTTCACCCCCGTGAGGGAATGCGGCGGCGAGTGGGCCGAGAATGTGCCGCGCGCGGGGTGAGCCTGCGGCCGCTGCCGCGGCCGTTTGTTCGGTGAAGCGGAACTAGCTCACGGCAGAACATCGGGAGGGCCAACAGCGATGAGCGGGATGACGGCGCTTCTCCTCGCGGCGTGAGGGGAACCGACCGAGTCGCGCGGGCTTGCACCCCTCCCCCCGCAGCACGGGGAAGAAGGTGCGCGCGGGGAGGTGGGCAGCCGTCATGCGTGGCCGGGTGGGCAATGCGCTGCCCTGCCCGCCATCGGCTTCGCGGAGTGCGCGAATGAGGGCATCCCCCCGAAACAACGCACGCCACCCGACCCCATTGCAGGTTGTCTAGGGCTTCTTTCAGCAGGGCGGGCGGCGCCGACCCGCTTCGTTCACCCACATGCGGAGCGTGTCGCCTTCCGCTAGCCCCAGCAGTTTTCTGGGGTCGCCGAGCCTCACGAGTCCACGCTCTGGGATCGCGGCCGGTCCTAAGTCTCTCAGCACCGCTAAGGCGGCATCTCCGCTGGTTATGCCGAATGTCCGAGTTGCAGCCGCGGCTCAAACGAGGAGCCCAATGAAGGATGGCGGCCGCTGGACGCCCGACCGGATCAGGCGGCGGGTCCTCGTCATCCGTCAGCCCGGCGCCGCACGCCCGACGAAGGCGGCAAATCCAGATCCATGAGCAGGCGCAGTCCTGCCTGCCAGACTGCGTCCGGCGGGAATCCCCAGGCAGCATAATCCAGAAACACCGCTCAGGCCCCTGGCTGGTGTCAGCGGCGGCGGATCGCTTGCTTGCCGGATCCGGAATCGGTGTGGCGTCCAGCCCGATGGGGGAGGCCAAGGCCTGCACCGGTGCAGCTATCAGGCGGGTGAGGGGATTGCTCATGGGGGGTGGGCCCTTCCTTTCGTTCTATCGGTGGGCGCTCGCATTGGCACCGGGCTGCGCCCCTATCCGCAAAGGTCAGACCGCCGCGATCTTCACAGAACTGTTGATTCAGCTGGGCCTGACGGACTTGGAGGTGTCGCCGGACGGGGCTGCCGCCGAACACGTTCGGCGGCATGGCCCTGGCGCGGCGGTCTGTCTTCAGGCGATCCAGCCGTTGGCGCGGGAGCGAACAGGCGGAGGCAGTGTGCATGAGTCGCTGAGCCAAGAAACCGGCACGATTCGCCGGGGCGCGGACATTGGGGCCGTGTGTGCGCCGCAACGTTCCCTCGCCTGGACTGGGCCTGAGACGGGGAGGGCGCCTGCCAGGTCCTGAACGAATCCTCGGGGTGACCGGGACTGGGGCGGATTTTCGCGGCCGGCCATAGGGCTGCGGATTGTGGAGCGGGATCAAGAGGAGGGGATCGCGGATTTGAAGATCGAGCTGTGGTTTGTGAACCCGATGGCTCTCTGCCTGGAAATCACCGCAGCCCTTCCTCAAGAAGCGATGGCTATGGCCGACGACTTGGAAACATAGCGGCGCTAGCGCCCCGGGCCTACACGATTTTGGGATCAGCGGCCCGGGCACTCTGCCGCTGGCCGATTCCGGGAGGAACGGCCCATGGCTCGTCCGGTCGCCAGGAATGGGCTATCGGCGCGCAGCGCGGTTCCCCTTGCCCAGCCCGGCCCGACCGCCGCGGCCTCAATCTGCCATCCAGGCTGCGTCCACCACGGCCGAGGACCTTCCGCCAGGATTCCACGTGGCCGCGTTGATGCGGGCTGCGGCTTGGATGGAGGACGAAGGGGTCGGCCTTCACGGTCCGGCCCTCGGCACGCAGGAGGTGGGGCGGACCTTGGGCGAAGAGCGAGCGACCTTCGGCGCCTTGTGCACGAAATGCAGGGCTCCAAACCCGGGCCGACTCGCTCAGCCGTCATTTGAAGTGCATGCGGGCGTGGCTGAACGCCCAAACCGCTAGGTGGCTTCGCTCTCCTCGGATAAGGTGCGCAGCGCACTCCTGCGCAAATTGAAGTGCGAAGAAGAGCCCGGCCAGGCGGATAGCCGCGGCACCGCCTGCGACGCGGGCGGCCGCATTCTCCACTGCACCCTGCTGTATGGCGGGGCCAAGTGCGACCTTGGGGGCCGCGCGTGCCGAATATGGCGCGCCCGCCGCGTCTCTCGACCCGAGACTTCGCCGAGCGGGTGCCTGCAGTCTCTCCGGCGAGCCGGCTTTGCAGATGATGTTCGAGAGAGCCGGCCGCCACCGCCAGCTGATCCACCTGGCAGCGCCTCGGGCAGCATCGTTCAGTTCGGCCCGGCTGGCAGGACAAACCCACCCCCAGCGAGAACTTCCCCGGCGGCAGAGACCCGAGGCAAAGGGGAGAGATCCCGTGAAAATCTTTGTGGGGATCACGGATGAGCGGTGGTTTCAGTTCTTGCGCCACCGCGCCGAGGGCAGCGACGTGAACTTCTGGCGCCCGTCCGGCCAGCCGTTTCGGGCGCTGCAGCCGGGTGAGCCGTATCTGTTTCAGCTGCATGCCCCGATTCGAAAGATTGTCGGCGGCGGGTTTTTCGTCGGCTACTTCCAGATGCCGGTGGACGTGACCTGGAGTCAGTTCGAGCTGGCCAATGGGTCCAAGACCCTAGCGGACATGCGGGCGCTGTTGGCCCGGCACCATCAGCGTGCGCCGCGCGGCCCGCGGCACTACATTGGCAGCGTGCTGCTGTCCGAGGCGTTTTTCTTCGAGGAGCGCGAATGGTTCGCCATCCCGAACTTCCCCGCGACCGGCGTGCAGGTGGGTAAGGGCTACTCCACCGAGGAGTCGGTCGGCCAGTGGCTTTGGGGCGAGGTGGCGGCGCGGCTCGCGGCCCGCGGGGCGGACCGGCCGCCCGCCCAGGCCGCCCTGGTGGAGGGCGCCCGGTTCGGGCGCCCGCACCTGGTGGCGCCGCGGATTGGCCAGGGCGCCTTTCGGGCGCTCATCGCCGACGCCTATGGGCGGCGCTGCGCCATCACAGGTGAGCGCACCCTGCCGGCGCTGGAGGCGGCCCACATTCAGCCCTACGCGCACGGCGGGCCGCATGCCGTGGACAATGGGATGCTGCTGCGGTCCGATCTGCACCGCCTGTTTGACCTGGGTTACCTGATGGTGCACCCGGACACCCGCCGGTTGGAAGTCAGCCAGCGTATCCGGCAGGAGTTCGAAAACGGCCGTGACTACTATGCGCTGGCCGGCCAGCTGCTGGCGCCGCCGCACCCCGACTTTCCGGCACCCCGCCGGGAGTTTTTGGCGTGGCATGCGGATGCCGTGTTCGTGGGCTGAGGGGGAGAGAGGCCGCGTGACAGCCGAGAAATTGCACGGGGAGGGTGCCGTGCTCCAGCGCCTTTGGCCCGACGACTGGCGCTTGTGGCGGGACCTGCGCCTTCGGGCGCTGGCCGAGGCACCCGCCGCGTTTGGGTCACGGCTGGCGGATTGGCAGGGTGCAGGGGATCGCGAGGAGCGCTGGCGCGCCCAGCTCACCGACGTGCCACTGAACCTCGCGGCCCGCAGGCAGAACCGCTGGATGAGCATGGTGAGCGGCGCTCGGGTGGACGCCAATCGGGCCGAGCTGCTGTCGCTGTGGGTGGATCCCAGCGCGCGCGGCCACCAGGTAGGCGAGGCGCTGCTGGAGGCGGTGGCGGCGTGGGCCCGCCGGGAGGGCGCCACCTGGCTCGCGCTGGACGTGCGGTCGGATAACGCCCCGGCCATCGCCCTGTGCCGGCGGCAGGGATTTCGCGACGTGGGGCCCAGCTCCGCGCGGCCGGCCGAGGAGCTCCCCGAGCGCTGCATGGAACGAAAGCTCTAAACGAACGCCCGCTACGCATCCGGCCGGGGTAAAATGCCATAGGCGACGTTGGCCCGCTGCCGGGGGAGGCGATGGAGTGGGGCAGGAGCCGGCCATCCGGCGGCCCGCAATTTTTGGCGTCGGCGACTATTGGGCAGAGCGCCTCCGCGAGGCGCCGCTCGACCCTCTGCCCACGGCCGTGCCAGCGGCGGCCGGCCGCTCCCTGGATGAGCGGGCCGCCCAGCTGCTGGCCGCCGTGACGGCGCGCCACCGGGGCCGCCAGCTCGGGGACGTGTACCAGCTGACGGACACGGACACGCCGGAAGGCGCCTGCCGCACCGTTCGCACCGGCGAGCCGGATGCGCCCCCGGAGGTGCTGGACCCCGGCCAAGCGCGCCAGCAGCTTGCGGCCGCGCTGGAGCTGGTGTGGGGCGTGGGGCCCTGGCACGCGGAAGCGCTTCGCAGCCAGGGGATCCGCACGCTCCAGGATCTGGCCGGGCACCCGCGCTTTGGCGCCGAAGCCGGCCGGCTGTGGCGGGCGGTGGCAGCCGAGGACCCGGCGGCCGCGTTTTTCGCGGTCCGCCGCCGCGTCGGGGCCTCGGACCCGCTTCTGTGGGAAACCCGGGCGCTGTTTGACCCGGAGGGGTTTTTGTTCGTGGACATCGAGACGCTGGGATTTTCCGGTGTGGCGGCCATTCTCATCGGGGTGGCGGAGTGGGAGGGGGGCCAGCTGTCCATCTGCCAGTACGTGGCCGAGTCGGTGGGGGACGAGCCGGCACTGCTGGCGGCGCTGGCGCAGCATGCGGCGGGCAAAGCCGCGCTGGTCACCTACAACGGTCTGTCGTTTGACGTGCCGATGCTGGCGGCCCGCGCCGCGTACTACGGCCTGCCGCGGCCGCTCGCGGCCCTGCCCCACTACGACTTGGTGCACTTCGCGCGGCGCGTGTGGCGGGACCGCCTGCCCGACTGCCAGGCCGTGACCATCGAGCGCGAGGTGCTGGGCATTGAGCGGCCGGACGACCTGCCCGGCGCCTATGTGCCGCCGTTTTACGAGGCGTACCAGCAGGAGGGGGAGGTGGGCCCGCTGACCTACATCATTGACCACAACCGCTGGGATTTGGTTGGCTTGGCCCGCATCTTCACGCGGCTCTCGGCCGACGCGTGGGGCGCCGGCCGTGTCCGTTGAATCGTTGCTGGAGACGCTCACGCGGAGGCCCCCCTTTAGAGATTTCGTGACGCACGTAGAAGAGCGGCCCGCCCGCACGGCGCGCGAGGGATGGCTCGCGGAGCCGCTGGCGCCGCCGCTGGCCCGCTACTTGGCCCAGCGTGGCCTGGTGCTGCGCACGCACCAGGCCCAGGCCATCGCGGCGATTCGCGCCGGCCGCCACGTGCTGCTCAGCACCCCGCCCGCCTCCGGAAAGACGCTGGCTTTTAATCTCCCCATCTGGGAGCGGCTCCTGGCGGACCCCGAGGCGACGGCGCTCTACCTCTACCCCACCAAGGCGCTCGCGCAGGACCAGTGGACCTCGCTCACCGCCCTGGCGGCGGCGGTGCCCGCTCGCGTGCTGCCGGCCGTGTACGACGGGGACACGCCGCCGGGCCAGCGCGCGCGCATCCGGGCGCAGAGCCGGCTGGTGCTGTCTAACTTCTACATGCTGCATCAGACGCTGGGGTGGGCGCATCAGTGGGAGCGGTTCTGGTCCCACCTGGCGTTTGTGGTGATTGACGAGGCGCACGTGTATCGGGGCGTGTTTGGATCCAACGCCGCCCTGGTGGTGCGGCGCCTGGCGCGGCTGTTGGACGCGGTGGGGGCCGCGCCCCAGTATGTGCTGGCCTCGGCCACGCTGGCCAATGCCGCCGAGCTGGCCGAGCGCCTGACCGGCGTGGACCCCTCGCACCTCGACGTCATTGACGACGATGGATCCGCGCGCGGCCAGCAGCACTTTGTGTTTTACAACCCCGAGGCGCTGGGGCCGGGGCTGGCCTCGCCCCACCAGGAAACCGCCCGCATCTTAGCCGCGGGCGTGGCGCATGGCGTGCAAACGCTGGTGTTTGCCGTGTCGCGGCAGCTGGCGGAGCTGGTGGCGCGCCAGGCGCGGGCCCTAGCCGCGGCCGAGCATGCGCCCTTCGGGGATCAGGTGGCGCCGTATCGGGCGGGCTATCTGCCGTCGGAGCGGCGGGCGCTGGAGGGGGACCTCCGGTCGGGCCGCATCCGCGGGCTGGTGAGCACCAACGCCTTGGAGCTGGGCGTGGACATCGGCAGCTTGGGCGCGGTGGTGCTGTCCGGATTCCCGGGCACCATGGTGTCAGTGCGGCAGCAGGCGGGGCGCGCGGGACGGGGTGAGGACGCCTCGCTGGTGGTGTGGGTGCCGTTTGCGGACCCGCTGGACCAATACCTGGCGCGGCGGCCGGCCGTCTTTTTCGGGCGGCCGCACGAGCACGCCGTGATTGATTTGGGCAACCCCTATATTTTGAGCGGCCACCTGCTGTGTGCCGCGGCGGAGCGGCCGCTCGACCGTCCGGCCGCGCGCCGCTTCTTTGGCCCCGCGGCCGACGGCGTGCTGGACCAGCTCCAGGCCCGGGGTCTCTTGCGGGAGACGCCGCGCGGCTTGGTGTACCAGTCGCGGCCAGCCGCCCACCAAGTGGTGGCGCTGGACGCCACCGGCATGCAGGCGACGGTCAAAGTCCTGCGCGAAGGGGAGGGCGGGGAGGCGTTCGTGCTGGAAACCATGGACTGGACGCGGGCGCTGTCGGAGGCGCACCCCGGGGCCGTGCTGCTGCACGGCGCGGAAACGCACGTCGTGTCCTCGCTGGATCTCACCCACTATGTGGCCGCGGTCAAAAAGCAGCGCGTCGACTACTGGACCGAGCCCATGAAAAGTGTGGTCATTCACATCTTGGAGGAGCGGGACGCGCGGGAGCACGGCGCGCTGAAGCTCGCATGGGGGGACGTGGAGGTGACCGAGCAAGTAGTGGGCTACAAAACCCGCCGCGGCGACGAGGTGGTGGCGCAGGACACCGTGGACCTGCCGCCCGTGACCTACCGCACGCGTGCGCTGTGGTTCGCCCTGCCCGAAGCGTTCAGCCGCCAGCGCCGCCTGGAGCGCGCCAATCTCCCGGGCGGCCTGCACGGCGCCGAGCATGCCCTGGCCAGCTTGATGCCGCTGTGGGTGCTGTGCGACCGCCGCGACTTGGGCGCGCTCTCGGTGTGGCACCACCCCGATACCGGGGCGGCGACGATTTTCATCCACGAGCACGCCGAAGGGGGCATCGGGCTCACCGAGCGCGGCTTTGACCGCGCGCGGGCCCTGGCCGAGGCCACGCACGCGCTGGTGCGGGACTGCCCCTGCCAGGCGGGCTGCCCGTCCTGTGTCTACTCGCCCACCTGCTCCAGCGACAACCTGCCGATGGACAAGTCCATGGCGAGCGAGGTGCTGGCGCAGCTTGTGGAAATTCCGCCCGACCCCGAGTAGCTACTCCGGCGATCCGGCGAGCGGGGCGCTGGCTGCGGCCTCCGCCTCGATTTCCACCAGCATGGCGGGGTCGATGAGGCCGCTGACCACAACCAGGGTGGCGGCGGGGCGGACATGTCCCAGCCGCTCCCGGTGGGCGCGCATGACGCCGGCCGCATCCTCGCGGCGAGTAATGTACAGGCGTGTGCGGACCACGTCCTCCAGCTGGGCCCCCGCCGCCGCCAGCGCCGCGGCGATGTTGTCCAGCGCCTGGACCGCCTGAGAGTAGGGATCTGCGCCGCCGATGAGCTTGCCGTCGGCGCCAGTGGCGGTGGTGCCGGCCACCACCACCCGGCGATCCACGCGGACGGCCCGGGCATAGCCCGCCTCGCGCTCCCAGGGGCTGTTGCCGCCGATGTTCTGCCGCATGTGCCCTCACCTTCCTGCTGCGAACCTGTACCTGCGCACGGGATTCGCGACCGGCCACCCATTTCCTGCCCTGCGCGGTCGCACGGCTGTCGACTCAGCCTTGGTAGAAAGCTCCGTAGCCCCCTTGGTCGCCCGCCAGGCAGAACGAGTGCGTGGGGCACGATGCCGTGACCAGCCGCAGATATGGATTGCCCGCGTGGTACTCGTGCCAGACGGGCGCTGGCGCCATCGGGTGATGCGTTGTGAAGACGCGGTCGCCGTCAACGGCCGCACAAAGGCCCCCCGAGGGGGAGCACGCCACCGCCGCCAGCGGCTGGCCGGCGGCCACCCGGTGCCAGCTGGAGGGCACTGTCGGATCGCTGGCACTGAGGATCTCCCCCGCGTGGCTCACGGCGACACAGCCCCCCGCAAAACAGCTGACCCCGTCCAGGGACGAAACGCGCCAGGCGGCCGGCAGCCGGATGGACTGCCAGCTGGAGGCGCCCATGGCCGGGTGGGTGGTGATGAAAAGTGCGCCGCCCGTCCCGCCGGCCACCGCGGCACGAAGTTGGCGCCGCTGCAGGAGACGGCGGTGAAAGTTTCCCCGGCGGGAAGGCCCGGTGCGTGTGCCAGGGCCCATGCCGCGGGGCCGCCTGTCGGGTTGGTGGAGGTTAGCACGTGGCCCGCGCGGTCGACCGCCACGCAGAGGCGGGTGCTGGGACACGCGATGCCCGTCAGCGCGGCTGTGGGATCAATGCGGGCGCCGCTCCACGCGGCCCGCGGCCCGAGGGGGCTGGCGAACGGGTCTTGGGACCAGACGAGGTTGCCCTGGGGGTCGACGGCCAGGCAGAGCACCGTGGACGGGCAGGCGATGGCCGCGATCAAGCCGGGATGGGCAATCGCCGGGAGCGTCTCCTGCCACGCCTGTGTGCCCCCGGTGGGATACTGCGAGCTGTCGAGGCTGCCATTCGAAAAGCCCGCCACACAGCGGGTGGGCGCGGGGCAGGCCACCGCCGTCAGGACCCCGGACCCGATGAACGCCATGTGCCAGGGACTCGAGCGCGCCTGGGCCGGGTGCGGCGGATTCGGGTGCATGGGCGCCACGGCGGGTGGGCGCGGGACATGGGCACGTGGCTGGCCGAGCCAGATGGCCGCGGCCGCGGCCAACACGGCCGTGACCAGGCCGGCCCATCGCGCAGTGCGCGCCCCGGGTGCCCTCAAGGTGATCGCCTCCGTTTCTCGACGCCGTGGCTCGAACCCCGCGCGTGTGGTCGCCTGGCGCGGGCCCGAGGGTTGCTCCCGGCCGGCCCATGCCCGGCTGAGCCCCCGCCGCTTGCCGCTCAGCCTTGGTAGAACGCTTCGTAGCCCCCTTGGTCACCCGCCAGGCAAAACGACCGCGTGGGGCAGGATACCGCGACCAGCCGCAGATACAGATAGCCCACGTGCTCCTGGTGATCGCGCCAGACGGGTGCTGGCGCTATCGGATGATGCGTTGTGAAGGCCCGGTCGCCGCCAACGGCCGCACAAAAGCCCCCCGAGGGGGAGCACGCCACCGCCGCCAGCGGCTGGCCGGCGGCCACCCGGTGCCAGCTGGATGCCACCGCAGGATCGCTGGCACTGAGGATCTCCCCCGTCTGGCTCACGGCGACACAGCCCCCCGAAAAACAGCTGACCCCGTCCAGGGACGAAACGTGCCAGGCGGCCGGCAGTGCAATGGGCTGTCAGCTGGAGGCGCCCATGGCCGGGTGGGTGGTGGCCAAAAGTGCGCCGCCCGTCCCGCCGGCCACCGCGGCACAGAAGTGGGCGCCGCTGCAGGACACGGCGGTGAAATTTTCCCCGGCGGCAAGGCCCGGTGCGTGTCCCAGAGCCCAGGCGCCCGGGCCGCCGGTCGGGTTGGTGGAGGTGAGTACGTGGCCCGCGCGGTCGACCGCCACGCAGAGGCGGGTGGTGGGACAGGCGATGCCCGTCAGCGCCGCTGTGGGGTCAATGCGGGTGCCGCTCCACGCGGCCCGCTGCCCGAGGGTACTGGAGAACGGATCTCGGGACCAGACGAGGTGGCCCTGGGTGTCGACGGCCAGGCAGAGCGCCGTGGACGGGCAGGCAATGGCCGCCAGCGAACCTAGGTTGGAAATCGCCGGGATCGACTCTGCCCACCCCAGCGTGCCCCCGGTGGGATACTGGGAGCTATCGACGCTGCCATTCGAAAAGCCCGCCACACAGAGGGTGGGGGAGGAGCAGGCCACCGCCGTCAGGAGGCCTTGCCCGATGACGGCGATGGGCCAGGGACTCGAGCGTGCCTTGGCCTGCGGGCGCGGATTCGGGTGCACGGCCGCCGCGGCGGGTGGGCGCGGGACATGGGCATGTGGGTGGCTGAGCCAGATGACCGCGCCCACGGCCAACACGGCCGCGGCCAGCCCTGCCCGTCGCGCAGTGCGCGCCCCGGGTGTCCTCACGGTGATCGCCTCCGTTTGCCGGTTGCGGCCAGAGCCCTTTCATGGTAGCACCCCCGGATCGGAGGTCAGGATACGGGGTGGCCCTCATAGCTGCGGCCGCCGACACGACGGTCGGTGGCCGCGGCGGCTCTGGTCATGCCCTGTCAGGGGCAGCCACAGTAGGTTGGCCCATCGCTGCACTGGATCCCTGGGCAGGTAGCCTCATACCGTTCGTAATACGACGTCATCTGGGGACGAGCGCGGCAGTACGGGTCGTATTGGCAAACGACGCCCTTATACTCGCAGGTACACACCACCTCTGGTGAATCCATGCCTTCTTCCTCCCTTCCTGTCTTCATCCAGTCTCACGCCAAGACGGGGGGCCCCGACCTGGTCCAAAGGCCCCCAGTTGGTAATCGGTGGGTTATTCCCTGCCCCGGTGCGCATCCCCTGCCAAGCGTTGCTGCACAATGCGCAATCTAGGCGGCGTGCCGCGTCCCCTGGGCTGCGCGCGCTGACCACGCCTGAACTCACAGCGCTGCGTGCGAGGCAAGGCGAGTCGACCCGGAATCTACGACGGTGCAGCGGTAAAGTTAGAGGGGGAGAGGTTCGGCCGCGGCCACCGCCGCCAGCAGATGATGGGTCGAGGGGTCGCTTGTCCCCGGGGAGCCGCGGGCCCGGGCGATGGGCCGACCACACTCACGGCCGGCATCTTCGGCGCCCTGGCACATGGGGTCATTGGCTGGCAGGCGCTGGGCTGCCGCCGCAAAGTAGTGGTGGGCCATTGCCACCGCGCCGGATCGACAGAGAATGCTGCCCAGGGCGAGGGTCGCATAGCCCCAGATCGGCACATCTTGAGATGGATTCACGTGCGCACGGGCCGTCTGCAGCTGCTCCAACGCCGCCGGCCATCGACCGAGGCGGTACAGTGCTAACCCGTAATCGTACGTCGCCACCGCCAGCGCGGTTGGCCGTGCGTGGCCCCGCAGGCGCGCGGCTTGGCAGCGCCGGAACCATCCGGCCGCCACCGCGAACCGGCCCTGCGCGAACGCCCATCGCCCACAAAGCCAATACAGTTCGCCGTTGTAGCGGCCGCCGTAGGCGATCCGATTGACGCGCCAGGTGTGTCGCAGGACGTGGTGTCCCGCGGACCACGCCTGAGCTTCCAATAGAGTTTCGGCGAACCCCAGCGCGACATGGAGGCGCGTCTCCGTCTCGAGATAAAGATGGACTTATGTCAAGATCGTGGACAGCCGAAAATGGGGAATGCATGGCTTAGGCGGTGAGCGCGGCGACGGCCGCCTCCTGGGGCGTCCGGTAGCCCAAGGCGCTGTGCAGGCGCTGCCGGTTGTAGAAGACCTCGATGTATTCGAAGAGGGCCGTCCGCGCCTCCGCCCGGGTCCGGAAATGGCTCAGGTAGACCAGCTCCT